>NZ_JBNNUK010000003.1:0-317790 GCF_050279675.1 Viridibacillus sp. NPDC093762
TTAAAACCTGTTTCACAGGTATACCTGTTAATCGCATTTCAATAGCCTTCATTTTCAAATCATATGGATAACTCACTCTTGTTCCCATAAAAAAAACACCTCCTAATTGAATTTTAGGTATCTAAACCCGAATTCAATCTAAGATGCTTTTTTTATTTGTCTATACTTTTGGGGTCAGTCCCATTTAAACAAAGGAACCCCCTTACTTTAGTCATTAAAGCTTAAGGGGGCTACTCCTATAGATTATTTTTGTCCATGTATAATATCTAAACTTATTATGTCGTAACTTTTAATACTGTTTTAATTTTTTGTATAATGCCACCCGTGCTATAAGTTAATACACTTCGTTTGTAGAATGATAGACTTAGCATGAATAGCAATATTACAGTCACAACAAGTATACCGAGTGAAATCATTGGCTCTGAAGCTGCAATATCGGTTGCACCAATACGAAGCGGCATTACCATTCCTGAAGTAAACGGAATATAAGAACATACTTTTACTAATAATGTGTCTGGACTATACATTCCTGATAATAGGACGTAAAATCCACCAACACCAACCATCATTGCAGGCATCATCGCTTGACCTGACTCTTCTACTTTTGACACAAGCGATCCAAGTAGGGCACCCATAATGAGGAATAATAATATAGTTAATATTAAAAACGCCAGTACATATGCGACATATCCAGCTGATAGACTATTGATTACTTCTATTACTGTATCCCATTTTTCACCGCCATCTACTAATATAAATAGTAACGATTGAACTACAAGTAAAATAACAATTTGCGTTACCGCAAGTAAAAATGTCCCTGTTAATTTTGCCAAGAAGTGTGTCACTGGTTTAATACTCGCAAGAAGTACTTCTAACACACGCGACCCTTTCTCAGAAGCTACATCCGTCGTAATCATCGATAAGAATGACATGACAAACCCGTAAATGATGAATCCAACTATCATTGATGCGCCTATACCCGCTGACTTCTCATCTTCGCTTTTACCACCAGCAGCTTCTTCATTTAAGTTTTTTGTTGTAATCATTGTCTCAGATTGTAAAATCTTATCTGCTTGTTCTGCAGTTAAATTGAGCTGTTGTACTTCATAAAGCTTCCCTGCATATTGGATACTAGACGATAAGCTTTGCTGATCATTAAATTTAAGTGGATTAAATGTTGCAATTTCAGCTACTAAAGATCCAGCCTTTTCTTGAATGAAAATCGCAGCATCCAAATCTCCGTCCTTTACCTTTTTCTCAACTTTGCTTTCATTCTCTTTTGGGAAAGAAAATTCAACATCTGCACTGGAAGTAAAAAGCGCTTTGAAATCCGCATCCGTATCATTTAAAACTGCAACTTTTAAAGGCTCTTCCGAGAACAGAGCTTCTTTAATATCTGACCAGAACATCACACAACTAATGACGACAAGATATAATAGAATAGAGAAAATAAATGACTTCGCTTTAATCTTTTGCTTATAAAGTTGCTTTACTAATATCCAAAACTTAGACATTGCCGCCACCTACCTTATCTTTGAAAATTTCATCCAGTGATAAATAATCCAGGCTGAATTTTTCGATGTAATCACCTTTTGACACGATATCGAAGATTCCTTTTGCATATGATTCATCCTCTAAAGTAAGCGTGTATTGTTCTTTACCAATAGCTACATCTTTTACTCCTTGTAAAGCTGTAAGTTCCTCTATAGCCATATCTGTTCTCACTGTTAACTTTGTTTTACCATATTGTTTCTTCAAATCTAACAAACTACCAGAAAACAATGATACTCCTCGTTTTAACAAGCATAAATGATCACATAACTCTTCCACGTTTTCCATTTGATGACTTGAAAATAGAATCGTCGTACCGTTTTCCTTTAAAAATAAAATAGCTTCTTTTAATAAATCCTTGTTCACAGGGTCTAATCCGCTAAACGGTTCATCTAGAATTAAAAACTCAGGTTTATGTATGAAACTAGCGATAAGCTGCACTTTTTGTTGATTCCCTTTAGAAAGAGTCTCTGCCTTGGCCTTACGCTTTTCCTCTAACTCAAAACGTTCAATCCAATAGTTCACATCTTCTTTTAGCTCTTTTTTCTTACGTCCTCTTAGTTCACCAAAGAAATATAGCTGATCCTCCACTGTCATGGTTGGGAAAATACCACGCTCCTCCGGTAAATAACCTAGTAAATCACGGTCTATCGAGTGGATTGACTCCCCATTCCACGAAATCGTCCCAGCTGTTGTTTCTTGCAAATCTAAAATCATACGAAAAGTCGTCGTTTTCCCGGCACCATTTTGACCAATCAGACCGAAAATTTCACCTTTTTCAATTGTAAAAGAAAGATTATCCACCGCCACAAAATTCTGATATCTCTTCGTAACTTCTTGAATTACTAACGCCATTAAAAGTCTCCTTTTCTAAATGCATTTACATTGTGTTTTAAAAAATAACATTTTCTCACAATCTAGTTTTGCTTCATATTCAAATATGAAACAATATCTGAGATTTTTTTAGTTTCCTGATTTTATTAAATGTATATAGCATAAAAGTAAATAAGGTAACTGCCATACCCAGATTAATACCGGTAATAAAATCAGCAACATCCGTTTCATTATTCAAGAAAAGATTAATGGAAAATATGAGTACATTAAATACGATAATGGCACTTGGAATTGAGATAATTCGATGATAATGAGCCATTTTAGATGCCGTATCAGTATAAATTTCAAAAGGTTCTTCACTTGCATCTTTCCTTAAATAGACCCATCCAAAATAAGTATCTACATGCTCTATGCCACTATCTTGTAAAAACTCGATATACTCTATATTTTCTTGACAATTTGTTTTATCTTTAAGTTTTTCTAACTTGTAGTTATAACTTACGGTTGCATCCTCTTCAAACGTATATCGTAAATAATTTACTTTTTTAAGTTGTAGACCTTTCTTAGATTGTTCATTTAACCACTGCTCTTCCTTTTCGAAGTCCCAAAAACAATTATATGCGCCCCTCATCTATTCAATCCCTCCTTTACTCATCAATTCTCCATTCATTATTAATTCTTTCATCCTCACGATTTCGGCTTCCACTTCGCTTTTTCCTTGTGCAGTAATCATATATTGTTTCTTTCTGGTTGACTCTCCTGCCTCAACAGTTTCAATCCAACCTCTCTCAACCAAAGACTTAAGCGCTCCATATAAAGTCCCTGGTCCAAGTTGTACACGTCCCCTGCTCAATGATTCTACCAATTGCATAATCCCATATCCATGCCTTGGTTCATATAGCGCCAGCAGAATATAATACACACCTTCTGTTAAAGGTCCATGTTGTTGCATATAAAATCACCTCTTTACATCAACAGATTATATCGCTAGACAACATATAAAGTATATCAGCAGACGATATACTTTTCAATTGAATTTTAAACATTTTTATCCATTTTTTAATTTTAATCCCTTTAACAAAAAAATGCAAAAGCTCATAAGCTTTTGCATTTTAAATTCTTTATTTTCAAATATAGTTTATAAATTTCAACTCAGTACTTCTATTAACCATAATAGTGAACTTTATTATCGAAAAGAGTTTCTAAGCATTCTTCATTGCATTTTGGGCACTTAGACAATAGTTAACTCTACGCTATCATTTCATATAACGAACTAAATTAATCTCTCACCGTTTTAATCTCAATATCACTCAAAATATCTCGTACTACCCAGCTAGCCGCAATTAATCCAACTGAAGATGGTACGAACGCATTTGATGATGGCGGCAATTGCGCTTTACGAATTTCAGCTTCTGGTTTACCGACTGTTTGTACAACATCTGGGCGAACGACAATCGGGCTTTCATCAGAAAAGATTACAGGTATTCCTTTTTTAATACCTTCTTTTCGCAATTTTACACGAATTACCTTTGCTAATGGGTCGGTATGTGTTTTTGAAATATCAGCAATTTGAAAACGTGTTGGATCCATTTTATTTGCTGCACCCATACTTGCAATTATTTTTACGCCACGTTTTAAGCATTCTTTCATAATATGAATTTTATATATAACTGTATCTGACGCATCAATCACATAATCTGGTTCATAACTGAAGAACTTTTCATACGTTTCTTCTGTGTAGAACATATGCAAATCTATGACTTCACAATCAGGGTTAATATCAGCAATTCGCTCCTTCATAACAGCTGATTTTGAACGACCAATTGTCGACATATAAGCGACTAGTTGTCGGTTAATGTTCGTAATATCTACATCGTCTTTATCTACTAAGATTATGCGACCAACACCACTTCTTGCACATGCTTCAGCAGCAAACGATCCAACTCCTCCAATACCTAAAATTGCTACAGTAGTATTTTTTAGTTTATCTATTCCATCTTTTCCAATGGCTAATTCATTCCGTGAAAATTGATGTAACATATACCTTTCACTCCGTTTAATTTAAATTTTGTAAGTAATCCTATCCTATTAGTAAGAAAATAGGTATCGTGAAAAATATATACAAAAAGTTAGATGATTGCAAGGATTGTCGTAAGGAATTTTTATAGTAACTTTGAATTTGGATAAATTCTAAAACAATAATCTACTAACAAACAAATCCCGTAAATTCGATACTAGCGACAACTAGCCAATTTACGGGATAAATAATACTTAAACTTCACTACCAGATTTCAACAATTGATCATTAAATATCTCGACAAAACGCGGATCTATGTATTGTCTACATTTTTTCAGTCCACCTACAACTGCTCCTCCAATTGGTGGCATAAGAGATGGATAAAACTGAATTTCTACAACTTCTTTTTGCGCCAATTTTTGTAGAATGGGAATGAAAAGTTCTACATTCGAGAATACACCACCTGCCAATACAACAGGGATTTTATCTTTTGACCAAGTCATTTGATCCAAACATGCTTTAATAGATTGGAAGTATTTTTCGCATGCCTTTTGAATAATGATGCGAGCTACTATATCTCCTTTTTGAGCTTCTTCGCTCACATACATACTAAGTGGAGAAATAATTGCTCTTGGGTGCCCTTCTCCGTAGACTTGGTCAATTATTCGAGGAACCACGTCTACTTGAAAGTGCTGACACAACCTCGCTGTTAGATTAGTTTGATATCCTCTGCCATCATAGGCTTTAAATACAGATTTTAAAGCCTGTACCCCCAAATCATAGCCACTTCCTTCATCATCAAACAAAAACCCCCACCCGGATGTACGTATAATATGGTGTTGTTCATCTACCCCTAATGTAATAGCTCCAGTTCCTGCTATTTGTACAATTCCTTCAGAACCTAAAGTACCAGCATACAACGCATTAGTCGCATCATTTGCTATCTCAATCGTCGCCTCTTTTGGTAAGTGCATATGTAAAACATTCATTAGAATTAAATCATATTGTTTTTCTTTCACCCCAGCCATACCTGCAAAGCAGCTTGCAATTTGAGCAAAAGCAGTTGGGTTCTGTGATTTTAAGATTATTAATACTTGATCGATTACTTGTTCAAATTCTTTTTGACTCATTGTTGTAGGATTACTTTTACCGACTGTCACCATTGCATGGATATGTCCGCCTTCGTCACTAATAACAGCACATGTTTTGGTGCCGCCGCCATCAATCGCTAATACAAACATCTTCATCCCCCTAGCTACTTACTTCACCAAAGATAAGTAAAAGGATTGAGAACTATAGATTCATAGCACTCAACCCTTTTACTCATTCTAGCTTTTTTTCTCTACCATATTAAATCCAAAAGATTCCCATGGTCGAATTTTCTCAAGTAAATAAATTTCTTCTGGTACAACTTTTGCTACAATATTCGTACTTCCTGAATTCGGTATATCTTTTAGCACTAACTGTAACTCACCTTTGTAACGGGTATCCTCGTCATTATCTATCGTGACATCCCCTGTTCGAATATCAAATACATCATGTTGTCTGAATTGCTCCGCTTTGTATTTAACACGAGATTGTGTACTACGAATCACGTATTCAGAGACATCCCCACGGTTAAAGTGAGGTTCTTCAAAGATGATTTTATTTTCCACCTCTGAATTTTCAGCTGATGGTACAATATCAAGTTCTAATTTTTGACGATTCAGTTTTCCCAATGCTTGTAACTCTTCTTCAGTTGCATACATATTCCCAATGATTAAATCATCAATTAGACCAGTATGCCAAAGATCTTTTGCTTGAACTGTGATTGGTAAACCACGATGCTCCTCTAATGTAGGTAAGCCGTACGGTGTTTCCTCCCAAGGTCCATATTGAGCATGGTTCGAAGAAATCATCGCCGCAGTACGAATATGATTGTCTTTAAATAACTTTGAAGATTTAATAAAATGATCTCTCGAAAGACCTGTATACTTTCTTGGATAGAAATTATGGCAGCCGATAATATTTTCACGATTTGGTTGATAAGACAAAATATTTTCTACATACTTTGTACCGTTACTAATATTAAGTTCGACTTTTAAGTTAGAAGCGTCCAATGACATGAACGCCTCCTCGTGTCCAGAGAATCCCATATCTAAGCGTAATGCAGCTAAGTGATACTGTTCTTTTAAGGTGCCAATATCACGATAAGTTAAGCCTAATTCCTCAAAAACTTGCGGAGCGATGTCAGCGGAAATATCAAAGCCAAGCTGTTGCGCAAACTGATTGATTTGTTGTAACTTTTCTTTTTCCTCAGTATTTTTCACAGACATTAGACAAGTAAAAATGCGACTAAAACCATGATCATGTGCTAGTTGGATATAGTTTTGCATTTCTTCTAACGTACTATGTTGAGGATAAATTGAAATTCCTAATCTTCTCATTTGAATACCTCCGCTTACCATCTATTAAACGTTCACTTTTTCTGCTTCTGGTTTTTTCATTAGTTCTGATTGATTTGTTGTAGATTGTTTTTTTCCTTCTGTTTTATCTATTTTAGTTCTCGATGCTGCCACTATAAACGGTAAGTAGATACAAACTGAAATAGCGATTAAAACGACACTTAAAACTCCACCTGTCCATGATTGCGTTGTTAACCACCCATTGATAACTGGTGGAACCATCCAAGGCGTCGCAACAGTTGCTGCTGGAACCCATCCCCATTTCGTTACGAAATAAGCAATTGATACATTAATCATTGGTGTTAGAACAAACGGAATAACTAAGCTTGGATTTAAAATGATTGGTAAACCAAACATCAATGGCTCATTAATATTGAATAGCGAAGGTGCGGCACCAACTTTACCTACCGTAGTGTACTGCTTATTCCTTCTAGCGAATAGGAATATAGCAATAACTAAAGCAATTGTTGTACCAGATCCACCCATATTTACGAAAGCATCAAAGAATGGTTTGTTAATAATATATGGTGCAACTTCACCAGCATTAACTGCTTGAACGTTTTTAGCAATTGCATCAAGATTAATAGTTTGCATAAATGGATCGATAATATTCGCACCGTGAATACCAAATGACCAAAAGAATACAGGGACAAATGCTAAGATCAGGGCTGCAACCCACGTGTTTGTTAAACCCATAAATGGTTCTTGAACTGCTGAATAGAATGATGCAATAATATCAGACATATCAAAACTTGTTGAAATGATTGTTCTTACTAAAGCAAATAATGAAATTGTTATAATAGCGGGTAATAATGCCGCAAATGATTTTGTAACTGCCGGTGGTACACCATCAGGCATTTTAATCAATAAACGCTTGTTACCAGATAATCGTGAAAACAGTTCCGAAGATACGAGTGCAGCTATTAATGCAACGAATATGCCACCGGTTCCTGTGGTTAGACCACTTAAGCCGCCTTCACCGAATGTTCCGAATGTCAGATAACAAGATAAACCAATTGCTCCCGCAGATAAGCCATCTTTACCATAGCTTTTAGCTAAATGGTACGAAACTGTAAAGGCAAGAAGTAGAGACATAATGGCGAATGTCGCACTCCACACGTTCCCCCCCCATTGCGTCCATGTTCCATGTGCCCAAATTGAATCCATTAATTTTTGATACCCTTTAATCGGTAAGTTATTGATTATTACTGCTAACGAACCTGCAATAGTTAACGGCATAATTGTAATAAAGCCGTCACGAATTGCAACTAAGTGCCTTTGATTCCCAATCCTCGCTGCTGCTGGAACGAACTTCTCCTCAAAAAAACGAAACATCCCTCTCCACTCTCCTTTGTGTTATAGATTATTTCTATGGTAAACACCAAAATTGATGTTAAGCCCCTTGTAGACGGTCATATAAATCTATAATTTCTATTGCTAAATCCTTAAAAGTTATGGCATTCATCAAGTGATCCTGTGCATGAATCAACATTATAGATACCTCTACTTTTTCTCCCCTAGCTTCTTGTGTTAATAATGCTGTTTGAGAATGATGTGCTTCTACTAAAGATTTATTAGCTAATGTAATTTTCTCTTTAGCAGCGCTTACATTTCCTTGTTTAGCAAGTTGAATCGCTTCCATACAATCACTTTTCACGTTGCCACTGTGCAAAATCAGCCCCATAATTGACTGTAATAAATCTGTTTCTTGCATGACCGTAAACCTCCTTGATTATCCAATTAAATTCAGTGCGTGTTGCAACACTTTTTCGCCGTTCATCATGCCATAATCACTCATATTGATCACTTCGATTGGGAAGTTTTTAGCTTTATATTTTGCTTCAAATGGTCCCTTTAAATAGCGTACTTGAGGTCCCAATAATAAGACATCGATATCTTTTCTTTCTAATGTAGAATCAACTTCACTCTCTGAAATTGCGAAAATATCTGCAACTAAATTTTGTCCTTCAGCAGCCTTTTGCATTTTAGTTACTAGTAAACTAGTACTCATACCTGCCGCACAAACGAGCATAATATTCTTCATGAAGAGCACCCCTTTTTTGTAATATAACTCCTAAATTGAGAATAGCAGAAATTGGTCTATACCACAATACCTCGAACGCTCTTTATTTTCCTTTTTTTCGCATTTTTTTATTGGCATATTCATGAATAGCTTGAATTTACTGATTTTTCTATCAACTGGTATAGTCCAAAGTTTTTTTCGAATTTTTTTTGGTTAACTATATATTCGTTTAAAAACACATTAAAAATATTCATAAAATGACGGTTTTTCTGTTCTTAACGCTTTGCTCCAAAGCTTTAAGACTGAATCATCAAGTTGATGATCAGAGTAGAGCATTGTTTCTGTAACGCTTAAATATCCAACTATTAGAGCTGAAAAAATATTAATCGACAAAGATAGAATTTGGCCATTAGCTACACTATCCATTTCAATTACTTCTGTTTGACCTTCTCGATTGATACAGTAAAGCTTCTCATTCCACTTGGCAAACGGGTCCTGAATACGTAAATACAGGTTTTCCGTTAACTCTGCCCAATTGTATTCTTTTAAAAATGCTTGCACATCCACAATTCTCACCATACAGTCTTGGACAAGCTCTTTCTTGAATTGTGGCTGGTTAAAGTGGAATCCGAAATGACTTGTTCCTGCAGTATTACCAGTAATGTGATAAACACTTGCACTATGAGACGAGATATAACGCCAAATTGCTTTCTCAGCATCATGATCCTTTACGACAAAGTCTTTAATAATAAAAGTGAGATTTTGAATTTGATAGCGTACAAAACCTTGGATTTCATCGTCTTTATAATAAGCTGCAAAATGACTGTCGGGCTCTCTACGCTGAATTCTTTTCCACCAAGCTGCATCACGCTTCATAGAACCATTCATTACCTCTGCATTGTCATTATAAAAAGTACATACCTCATCAAAAAGCTGTTCATCAAGCCATTCAAAACTAAATCTTTTTACAACATCTAACTGATTACCGAAATTAGGGAATGATTCACTAGGTATTGAATAATTCAGCTTATCAAAAAATAATTCCCACCCGAAATAACGATAAAAGGAAATAGAAAATGGAGCTAATACAGAAATACATTGACCATTTTCTCGCATTTCTTCCAAAGCACGAATCATCAATTTTTTCATAATCCCTCTATTTCGATACTCTGGATAAGTACATACGAATCCAATCCCTCCCATTTTGTACGAGATTTGGTGAATCGTCATATTCAATGGGAGCACAAGCAATTGACCAACTATTTTTTTTCCATCATATGCTCCAATTGTTGTACTGTATTCTACCCAATATTGAAAATCATCTCTTTTTTCCCCTATATATTTATTCGAAAAACTATAATCTCGTAAACGATGAACTTGTTCACTATCTTCTAGTGGTACTAATTGGATCATCTACTTCTCCCCCTTAAGAGCACAACTATGTTTTATCTTCTAATTATGAGAATTAATATTATTATATTGATATTTTCGTAAAAAAAAGTCGACAATACCAATCTTCAAGGGTTGCCGACATTCTATTAGTGAATAAGAGATTGCTTTCTTGTAATAACCAAACTAATTGTTCGTGTTTAATAGTTTTTTCATAAATTGTTCCACTTCCATCGAAGTTGAAAGTGAAAGTATTTTATCTAAATATTGCGTTAATTCTGCTTTTGAAAGGTCCGAAATTTGCGACCGCGCACGCAGAATAGAAGAGGCACTCATTGAAAATTCATCTAAACCTAAAGCAAGTAAAATAGGTATAGCTATTTCATCTCCAGCCATTTCGCCACACATACCTACCCATTTACCATTCGCATGGCCTGCATCAATGACCATTTTTACAAGACGTAAAATAGCAGGATTGAATGGTTGGTATAAATAAGAAACTTTTTCGTTCATGCGATCTGCTGCTAAAGTGTATTGGATTAAATCATTAGTACCAATAGAAAGGAAATCTGCTTCTTTAGCAAATAAATCTGCAATAAGCGCAGCTGAAGGGATTTCTACCATCATGCCAATTTCAATATCTCTTGAAACTTCAATTCCTTCACTCAACATCTTCACTTTTTCTTCTTCCAATACAGCCTTTGCTTTACGGAATTCATCAATTGTTGCAATCATAGGGAACATAATTTTCAAATTACCATAGACACTTGCACGGAGAAGTGCACGTAACTGTGTACGGAAAATATCTTGTTGTTCCAAACAAAGTCTTATGGCTCTATGCCCTAAGAAAGGATTCATCTCTGGATCTAATTTCAAATACGGTAATTCTTTATCTCCACCTATATCCAACGTTCTAACAACTGTCGGTTTTTGACCCATTTTTTCAAGTACTGTTTTATAAGCAGTAAATTGCTCTTCTTCTGATGGCAATTCTTGACGATCCATATATAAAAACTCTGTACGGAATAAGCCAATGCCGTCACCGCCGTTAGCTAAAATATTGTCTACATCCTCTGGCTTTCCAATATTGCCCGCTAATTCTACATGGTGTCCATCAACACTTATACTTTCTGCTGTTACAAATTGCTGGAACATTGCACTCTCTGCTGCTTGCTCTTCTTGAGCCAATATATACTCCGCAACTATTTCTTCTGTAGCATCTAATAATACTGTTCCCTTTGTACCATCTAAAATGATCTTAGCTCCGTGGGGGATATCTGTAGTTGCTTGTTTTGTCCCTACAACAGCAGGTATTTCCATTGTTCTTGCTAAAATAGCCGAATGAGATGTACGTCCCCCGATATTTGTCACAAAGCCTTTCACATGCGTTTTATCAAGCTGTGCAGTCATCGATGGTGTTAAATCATCGGCAACAATAATAACATCCTTTGATAAACGACTATAATCAGGTAATTCAATGCCCAATAAGTTCGCTAACAAACGCTTTGCTACATCACGAATATCAGCTGCACGTTCTTGCATGTATTCATTGTCCATAGATTCAAATAACTCGATAAACATAGTTGAGGTTTCTTGCAATGCAAATTCAGCATTTATACCTTCATTTATCTGAACATCAATTGCGTTTAACATTTCAGGGTCTTGCAGCACTAATAAATGCGCAGAGAAAATTTCAGCTTTATCATGACCAAATTTCTTTTCCGCAGCTTCACGAATTGCTTCAAGTTCAATTTTCGTTTTAGAAACAATTTCTTTAAAGCGTAATTTTTCTGCTTCTATATCAGTAATAGTCAATTTGTCAAAGGTTAGATCCGGTTCTACTAAGCAGTACGCATTCGCAATAGCTATTCCATTCGAGACAGCAATACCTTTAATCTCTAACATTCTTGTCCTAGGCCTTCTGAAATCATTAATTCTGAAACTTTTGCGATTGCTGCTTCTGCATCTGAACCTTCTGCTTTAATTGTAACAACTTCACCAGTTGGAACACCTAATGACATAACACCTAAAATAGATTTTAAATTGACTGTTTTACCTTTGTACTCAAGCTGTATATCTGATGCAAATGGTGTTACACCTGCAACCAATACTGTAGATGGACGTGCATGTAATCCTACTGAACTAGTGATTTTATAAGTTTTTTCCATATTAATCTCCCCCATACTAATATTTATTCGAAGTTAATTCGTCTACTATACTTCGCTATCATACAATCATTTTTTTCTTTACTTCCATCTAGATTTGCACTTTCAAATACAGGCGGCTCGACACCTTCACTAGCTAAAATTTCAATCACTTGAGATAATATCGTATTTAAGATAGCAGAACCGATTGTCGTTGATGCAGGACCATACTGAACACTATCTTTCCACAACACCCCATCACCTATTGGGATATGCGTATCTAATACGAAGTCTGCCGTTTCTTCTAGGCGTTTCCCTGTACTATGTTTTGAAAGTTGCTCTTTATAATGAAGTGACTGTAATGAAATAACACGCACTCCAGCTTCTTTTGCTAGTATTGCAACATCAATAGGTACAACATTTCTACCTGACGTGGAAACAATTATTAATACATCATTTGGATTGAACTCAAATTGATGACGATGTTGCAAAACGAAATTAGGATCTTTCTCATTAGCAGAAGAGGTCAGTGCACCCTTATGTAACATCAATGACTCAATGAATATGGGACGTACTGGTACTAATCCACCAGCACGGTAAAAAGCTTCTTGTGCTAGAATATGAGAATGACCACAACCGAATAGTTGTAAAATACCTCCGTTTTGGATACGCTCAGCTATCAATTCGGCTGCTTTTGTCATATTTGAATGTTCCTCTTCTACTATTACATTTAATAACTGTTGAACCTCTTGAAAATATTGATGCATGTTATCACCTCTGTATTTCACTAATAAATTTATAGCGATCTGCGCGATATGTACTACGCACTAATTCAAACGGTATTCCAGTACTTAAATAACTTTTTCGTTCAATAATTAATACTGCTGATGGTTGCTCAATATTCAGTAGCTTACTATCTTCTTTTGTTACTAGTGCTGCTTCCATTAACTGCGAAGCATGACCAATCTTTTTATGATGTCTTTCTTCTATTAGAGAGTATAACGAACCCAGGACCATACTCTTATCCAAATCTGGAATGATTTCTACTGGTATATACGTTCGTTCAATAGCCATTGGTAGCTGATCTGCGTTACGAATTCGAACAACGGAAAATACTTCATCTCCCGTTTTCATTTGCAATGCCTTTGCAATATCAATTGGAGGTATGATTTTCTCAAAACGAATAAGTTTATTGCTTGGCTCATAACCTCTTGAACGCATATCTTCTGTAAAACTTGTTAATCCACTTAAGGGTTGCTCTAATTTTGGATTCGCTACGTATGTACCGCGGCCTTTTTCTCGGTAAAGCAATCCACTATTCACTAAATTAGTAATTGCTTGCCTTACGGTCATACGGCTTACACCTAACTGTTCAGAAAACTCTCTTTCAGAAGGAATATTCTCACCTATCTTATATTCCTCTTCGAATATTTTACCTTTTAAATATTCTTCAATTTGTATATACATTGGAACTGGTGAATTTTTATCTAACAAGCGTTTCTCCACCTTTCATGTAGCCCTACCAAAACTACAGCTTGTTATTGTGTTTCTTTTTCATATACAACTTTACCGCGACAGATAGTCTTTTGTACATTTAAATCTTCATCTAAAATAACTAAATCTGCATCCATCCCGTTACCGATATACCCTTTGAATGGTAATTCGAGCTGATCAGCAGCATTTTTTGAAGACATAGCTACTAATTCTTGTAATGTACATTTCGTGACAGCATGTATATTTTTTACGGCTTGTTCCATTGTTAGTACACTTCCAGCTAAAGTACCATCGGATAAATGTGCACCCTTTTCAGTTACATGTACCGCTTGGCCACCTAAATCATAAACACCATAATCCAGCCCTTTTGCCCTCATCGCATCCGTTATCAATATAATTCGAGATGCTCCTTTTAATCTATAAGCGAATTTTACAGATTTCGGGTGACTATGGATGAAATCTGCTATAATTTCTACCTTTAAATCATCTTCTAGTAATACATCTCCAACAACACCTGGTTCTCGATGATGAAAAGGGCGCATTTGGTTATATAAGTGAGTTGCTTGTTTTGCACCGAGCCCAACGGCACGCTCTATTTCATCGGACATAGCATCAGAATGGCCTAATGAAACGACGATTCCTTCTTTACTAATTTCCTCGATAAATCCAAAACCATTATTTACTTCAGGAGCTACTGTAACTTGTTTTATGCGACCTTTACTAAGTTCTTGCCAGTGATGAAACTGCTCAATAGAAGGCTCAATAATATATTGTAGCGGTTGTGCTCCTGCTCTTTCCTTTGATATATATGGACCTTCAACATGAATCCCTAACATTTCTGCTTCTTCTAAAGTCCCTTTATAAGTAGCAGCATTTTTTAAAGTTGCTTCAATGGCATCTACTGACTGTGTCATAGTCGTTGCAAGAAAACCTGTTGTCCCCTCTTTAGGCAACGAATGAGCAATACCTCGCATGGCTTCTTTTGTTGCATCCATGACATCAAAACCAGCTGAACCGTGTATATGCATATCAATAAATCCAGGGAAAACAATCCATCTTTTAGCAGTTCCATCAATAGTATGCTGTGCTTGAATACTTAATCCCTTACCAACTTTCGTAATTTTACCTTCTTCTAGGTACAGATCACCTACATATGCCTCTTGGTCATAGTTCACAATCGTTACATTTGAAATTAGAATAGTTTCACTCATGTACAGTCTCTCCTAATTAAAATCAGAAAAAGTCATCTCTTCTTTCTGATTTTCAGTATCCTATCTTACCTCAGCTAGCTATTAATAAAGCACTTTATCATAAACCTCATTTTTTTATTGATGATTTTCAATTTCATGAGATTTCGGATATCCGATATAAATATTAAAGTATTTCAATGCATATCTTGTTCATTTTACGTTCTGTGAAAATAATCATTTCTATCTGGAAGTGCTTCCTATAGCGAAAACCTATTATTACAAAAAATTCTATTGGATCGAAAAATTTGAGGCTTTAGCCATTTACATGTAAGAACTCTAATTAATAACCTTCCCTATTACCCAAATTACTACATGGTATAGTTGTCTATACCAATTATAAAACGTTTCCATATAAATGAAAAGGAAAAGTTCTTAACCCCTTTATTTTATCGAATAAATAGAATAGAAAATCTATTTAAATGTATATCAATTAGTTTAATAGCTACTTATCTTAATTCAAGCTCTTAAATAATAAGTTGCCTCATATATCAATCTGACAAAAATGATTCTCTTATATTTAAAATATATTCTCTTTCAGGAACATTTACTACACTTACCTACACTTTTTTCATCTTCGTTATACAAAAAACTTTCAAGAACCTATAGGAAACAACACCTATTCACTTGAAAGCTTCAATTAAACATTCTATTTAGATTACTAAGTCCGTTAATACGATAACATTCGGATGCTTTTTCAAGATTGTTACTGGTATTTCTTCCGTCACTTCACCTTTTAACAATGCTTCTAAAGCAGTACGTTTCTTCTCACCTACTGCAATTAATAATATTTGTTCTGCACGCATGATTGAAGAAATCCCCATTGTGATTGCCTTAGTAGGTACTTCATCTAGAGAATTAAAAAATCTTGCATTTGCTATTCTAGTCGATTCTTCAAGTTCAACAACATGCGTTTCACTATCAAACGGTGTACCAGGCTCATTAAAACCTATATGCCCATTCCCTCCAATTCCAAGTAATTGGAAATCTAACTTCATTTTTTGTAAAAGTGCTTCATAACAAGCAGCTTCTTCATGTGGATCTTGTGCCTCTCCATTAGGTAAATTAGATTTTTTAAATGGCTTTTCATTGAAGAGCTGTTGTTTCATAAAAGATATATAACTTTCAGGATGCGCTTTCGGAAGGCCGACATACTCGTCTAAGTTAACACTTTCACACTGAGTAAAATCAAGTTCACTCTTACGAATTCGCTCATAAAGAGGAAGCATAGTTCCACCCGTAGCCAAACCAAAGTTTTTGGAACCGTTATCTAACGCCTCTTTTAGAACATTAAATGCTCGATCATATAATGACTCTAGATCGGTAATCATTTCAACCTTTAATGCTGTTTTTATGTGATTGCTCGTTTCCATTAATACACCTTCTCATTTCAATTTATTTACTTACACTTTAAACCATTATTTCTATGGAAGCCATTAAAAAAATAAAAAAATGTTTATTTTCCAAATATTTTACCGATAGTAATGAAAAAATTATCCATTTCATCCTTTAATATAGTTAGCTGAAAAAATAATTCAAACGAACCAGAAGAAATACTTTATATTTTCAATAAAATCATTTTTTAGTATTTTAATCAAAAAATAATGTCTTGATGTAAAATAAAAACCCTCTCAATTTTCATTGAGAGGGGGTGATTTAATAATTAACGAATCCCGATTGTGCCGTCTTAAAATCTAATCGTTTTGAACCCGCAATAAGCAGGTGGGTGTTCTCTTCGAAACTTTAAACGTCCCATGACAGGCATGTTCGCTATCTCAAAATGTGAACTCCCAACGATAAAATGTTCGGTCAAAACTGATAAGCTTATAACGAACACATCAGGATTCGCTTTAAATACATATTACCATATTAATTCTGACAATTCAAAAGATTTACTTCTCGTCTGCCAATGTTTTTGTGCGAATATTTAACTCGTCTAATTGCGCTAATGATACTGTACTTGGCGCATTTGTTAAGACACAACTTGCACTTGCAGTTTTAGGGAATGCAATTGTATCACGTAAGTTGTCACGACCAGCTAGTAACATAATAAAACGGTCAAGACCAAACGCTAAACCACCGTGTGGAGGCGTACCATACTCAAATGCATTCATTAAGAAACCAAATTGTTCTTTCGCTTCTTCATCAGTGAAGCCAAGTGTTTTGAACATTTTTTCTTGTAATTCTTTTTCGTGAATACGTAATGATCCGCCACCAAGTTCGTAGCCATTTAATACGATATCGTAGGCTTGTGCTTTAACTGCACCTGGTTCAGTATCCATTTTTCCAAGATCTTCATCAAATGGACGAGTGAATGGGTGATGTGCCGCATAGTAACGGTCATCATCTTCGCTATATTCAAGTAATGGCCACTCTGTAATCCAAAGGAATGCAAAACGAGATTCATCAATTAAATCAAGGTCTTTTCCAAGTTTTTTACGTAAAGCACCTAGTGAATCAGCAACAACTGATTTTTTATCAGCTACAAATACTAATGTATCACCTGGTTCAGCTTGCATACGTTCAACAAGTTTTTCACCAAATTCATCATCAAAGAACTTACCGATTGGACCAGTTAATCCTTCTTCAGTTACTTTAATCCACGCAAGACCTTTCGCACCGTAACGACCAACAAATTTTGTTAGTTCATCTAGATCTTTACGAGAGTATTTGTCGTTTGCACCTTTGATATTAAGACCTTTTACTTGGCCTCCGCTTTCAACAGTACTTGCAAATACCTTAAAGTTACAACCTGCAACAACATCGCTTAATTCAATAAGTTCTAAGTCAAAGCGAACATCAGGCTTATCAGAACCGTAACGAGACATTGCATCTTTATAAGTCATACGTTGGAATGGAGCTGGAATATCAATTCCTTTAACTTCTTTCATAACTTTTTGAATTAATTTTTCGTTTAATTCGATGATTTCATCTTGTGACATGAAACTCATTTCCATATCAATTTGAGTGAATTCAGGTTGACGATCAGCACGTAAATCTTCATCACGGAAGCAGCGTGCGATTTGGAAGTAGCGCTCAAATCCACCAACCATTAATAATTGTTTAAATAATTGTGGTGATTGTGGTAAAGCGTAAAATTCACCTTCATGTACACGTGAAGGAACTAAATAGTCACGTGCACCTTCTGGAGTTGATTTTGTTAAGATTGGTGTTTCAACTTCTAAAAAGCCTTCATCTTGTAAAAAATTACGAATTACTTTTGTCACGTCAGAGCGAAGTTTGAATGTATCAAACATTACTGGACGACGTAAGTCTAAGTAGCGGTATTTTAAACGAAGATCTTCGTTTACTTCAGTGCGATCCTCAATTACAAACGGTGGTGTTTTAGCTTTGTTAATGATTGTTATTTGATCAATTAAAACTTCAACCATACCAGTTTCCATGTTTGGATTGATCATTTCCGGAACACGTAATGCTACAGCACCTTCTACTTCAACAACGAACTCACTACGAAGAGAATCCGCAATATCTAATGCTTCTTGAGAGTTTTCAGGATTGAAAACGATTTGTACAAGTCCTGTACGGTCACGTAGGTCAACGAAAATTAGTCCGCCGAAATCGCGACGACGTTGTACCCATCCTTTTAATACAACGCGTTCGCCTTCATGAGCGCCACGTAAAATGCCACATTCATGTGTTCTTTTTGCCATGATTATTTCCTCCAATTATTGTACTTTATGTTTTGTTAAATAGTTCACTAAGTCATGAAATGGCACTTTTTCTTGGCTACCCAATTCCATGTTTTTCACATTAGCAGCTTGGTCTTCTAATTCTGACTCACCAAGTACGATGACCCATTTAGCACCTAAACGATCTGCTGATTTCATCTGAGCTTTCACTTTGCGACTCGCATAATCAAGCTCAGTTGAAATACCTTTTGCTCTAAATGAGCTTGCTAATTCTACTGCTTTTAACTTCGCTTGTTCGTCCATGGCAACGATATACATATCAAGTGCATTGTCTGTATCAAGTGAACGTCCTTCAGCTTCAAGTGCAAGCAATAGACGTTCGATACTCATTGCAAAGCCAATACCAGGTGATTCTGGACCACCGATTTGTTCAACTAAACCGTTATAGCGACCTCCACCACATAAAGTAGTAATTGCGCCTAGGTCTGCTGCTGTACTCATAATTTCAAAAGTCGTGTGGTTATAATAATCCAAGCCGCGTACTAAGTTCGGATCTACTACATAAGTAATGCCTAATACATCTAAGTATTTTTTAACAGCTTCGAAATAAGTTGCAGATTCCTCATTTAAGTAATCCGTTAGTGCTGGCGCATTAGCCATTAAAGGATTTTCTCTATCCACTTTACAATCTAAAATACGTAATGGATTTTTTTCTAGACGATTTTGACAATCTGAACAGAAATCACCGATATGTGGTTCGAAATGTTTGATTAAAGCATCACGGTGAGCTGCACGAACATCTGCATCACCTAAAGAGTTAATCACTAATTTTAAGTTTTTTAATCCAGCTGTTTCGTATACATCCATTGCAAGTGCAATTACTTCTGCATCAATAGCAGGATCTTTACTACCAATTGCTTCTACTCCGAATTGGACGAATTGGCGGTAACGTCCAGCTTGTTGGCGTTCATAGCGGAACATTGGACCAATGTAAGATAATTTTACTGGTTGATCCGGTTGACCAAACATTTTGTGTTCAACGTAAGAACGTACAACTGCTGCTGTACCCTCTGGACGAAGCGTTAAAGAACGATCTCCTCTATCTTTGAATGTGTACATTTCCTTTTGCACGATATCAGTCGTATCTCCAACACTACGTTGGAATAATTCCGTCTGCTCGAAAATTGGCGTGCGAATTTCTTGATATCTATATACTTGGCAAAGCTGACGAATAATTTCCTCAACCTTTTGCCATTTTTCAGACTGTCCAGGTAAAATATCTTGAGTGCCTCTAGGTACTTTATAATTCATATCATTAACTCCTTTCAAAAATTCAGATTAACTTTGGACAAACGCTGTCCTTTATCTTACGATTTTCTATGATGAAACTAAAAAAGCTCTCGCCCCTTGCAATAAATGCAAGGGACGAGAGCTGTATAAGCTTCCGCGGTTCCACCCTAGTTGATCTAGTATAACTAAATCCTCTCATGTCGGATAACGGCCGATTCCGTTTTCTCCTAATAAGCCAATGCCTTTCGAAGAAAAACCTCTCGAGTGTTATTCACTATACTGTACTGTAGAAAAGATTTCAGCCACGTCTTTTCCTCTCTTATCAGCCTTAAAAATATAGTTACTTGCTCGGTCATAGGTGATCTTAAATAAATTCAGATTACTAAATATCTTACCCACTATAAACAAATATGTCAACTATTTCGAAAAACTATAGATTTTTCATGTCATTTCCTTTTACAATAGATAAAAAGGAGGATTAGCATGAAAACAAAATTAGTTAAAACGTTTAGTATTTTTTTTCTTTGCACCACGCTTATTTGCTCATATTTTTACCAACCTATACATACGGAGGCATCTTCTTCAATATCATATAAAGTAACGGCGAGTCAACTTACTTTACGTGAAGGTCCTAGTACAAGTACAAAAAAACTTACGTTAATTCCAAAAAGCACAAAATTAACAAAAATCTCATCTAAAGGCTCTTGGATTAAAGTAAAATATAGTGGGAAAACAGGTTGGGTTTCTTCACAATACTTATCTAAAGTAACAACAAACGTTAATACTGCCGCTACATCGAAAACAGTATCGACAAATGTTAGTAATTTAAATATTCGCTCCGGTGCTGCAGTTAGCTATAAAAGTCTTGGTAAATTAGCAAAAGGCACAAAAGGAACTGTATTAGACGAAAAAAGTGGTTGGGTGAAGATTAAAACATCCAAATATACGGGCTGGGTTTCTAAAAGTTATGTAACGTTTAAATCACCTACTTCTTCCAATACAACTACCACTGCTAGTAATGTTGGTAAATATTACTACATAACTATTGCTAATTTAAACGTACGTGAAAAAGCTTCTACATCAGCTAGCTCTGCTATTATTGGTACTGTAAGAAAAGGTAATGAATTTAAAATTTTAAAGGAATCTGGTACATGGGTACAAATTCAATATTCGACTACTAAAAAAGGTTGGGTTTCTTCCAAGTCAGCATATGGGAAAATTAGTTCAAAAAAACATACGTCACAAACATCAAATCCAAACAATCCAGATGAGGGTGAAGATACAGATGTAGAAGAACCGACACCAGACCCTTCTGAGCCCGAAAATCCAACACCTGAGGAACCAACTGATACGCCTGAAGACAATGTGGTATATACTAAACCTTCAAAAACAGAATATATCGTTATACAATCTGGTTACTTGAATATTCGTTCAAAACCGAATACAAAAGGAGATATATTGTCTGAAGCCTCTGCTGGAGATTACTTTACGGTGCTGCGATATGCTACTTATCCATCAAATGAATGGGTTGAAGTAATGTATGCTTCTGGACAAACAGGTTGGATTTCAAATAATACACCAAATAGTTATATAACATTAACAAATCCAGCTACAAATCCGCCTGCTGAATCAAATAAAACGATTGTATTAGATGCTGGACACGGCGGTTCAGACCCTGGTTCAGGTGGCGGAGGCTACAATGAAGCCGCACTAACATACGCTTTTACTTTAAAGACAAAAAGCCATCTTGAGAGTATGGGCTATACCGTATATACAACACGCGGTCAATATTCTGCTTGCTCTTCATCTACTAATAAAACAGTAGATTTACAATGTCGAGTAGACGTTGCAAAAACAAAAAAAGCAGATATTTTCGTTAGTATCCACATGAACTCTGCAAGTGCTACTGCAAAAGGAACTGAAACATATTACGCTGCTTCAGGTAATCCATATCCAACAAGAAGCAGACAACTAGCAAATGCTGTTCATAGCGCTTATCAACCTACAATGGGTAGTACAAATAGGGGCGTTAAAACGAATGTCTTTTATGTAAATAGAATGGCGACTGTTCCTTCAATTCTTTTAGAGGTCGGCTTTATTTCAAATGTTGAGGATCGTAGTAAACTTATCAATGCTACTCACCAAAATAATGTCAGCAGGAGCATTGCACAAGGCATCCACAATTACTTCCAAATGCAATAACTATATTTGACAACGAACAGCCTTATTAGTTTTTTTACAAGAAAACTAGAATAAGGCTGTTTTTTTGAATCAAGATTAAACTAATCCATTCAATTATTCAATTGAAAAAACCTCGGATGCTTCCATACAAAATTGTATGAAAGAATCTGAGGTTTTATTACTTTCACAATAGTAAAAAAGGAATCTTTCATCCTTATATCCCTTAATGAACAGTCTCTAATGTAATGACTATTATTATTTCGATTCAATACTTATCGTAACTGGTCCATCATTTGTTAATTGGACATCCATCATGGCACCAAAAATCCCTGTTTCAACATGTAAACCTAAGTTACGAAGTGTTTCATTGAAATACTCCCACAAAGGCTCTGCTACCTCAGGTTGTGCAGCTTCAATAAAGCTAGGACGATTTCCTTTGCGAATATCGGCATACAAAGTAAATTGCGATACAGATAAAATAGCTCCACCGTGATCTATAATAGAATGATTCATTTTACCATCAGCATCTTCCCATAGACGCATTTTCACAATTTTATTTGCGATATACTCAACATCGGCCTTTGTATCACCATGTGTAAGTCCAACTAACAATACATATCCTTGCTTAATGGCACCTGTGACTTGTCCATCTACAGTGACAATTGCTTTTTTACTACGTTGCAGTATTACTTTCAAAATGAAAACTCCTATCTTAGTTTGTCACACGCTGTACAGAATAAATATCTGGGATTTGTTTAATACGATCTACAACTTTATATAAATGAGCAATATCACGTATGCGAATAGTTAAGTTAATAGTTGCTAATTTATCTCTATCTGCTCTACCACTCACAGCGCTAATATTTGTTTTGGCTTCATTTACAACTTGCATCACTTCATTCAGTAAGCCCGGACGATCATAGCCTGATACTTCGATATCCACTGAATATTCCTTCTTCTCATCAGCAAAAGCTGAGTCCCATTCAACATCGATTAAGCGCTCTTGTTCTTCGCTCGATTGCACATTTGGGCAATCTGCACGGTGAACAGAAACCCCTCGTCCTTTTGTGATAAAACCAACAATATCATCACCTGGCACTGGGCTACAGCAACGCGAAAGACGAATCAGTAGATTTTCTAACCCTTTTACGACGACGCCAGACTCAGTAGCTTTTCTCTTTTCAGGTGAATTCATTTCCTTATTGATTTTCACTAACGCTTCTTCATGATCACGCTGTTTACGAATTTTTTCTGCAAGACGATTTACAACTTGTTGTGCAGTCATACCATTAAAGCCTACTGCTGCAACTAAATCGTCTTCGCTAGCAAAATTCATCTTCTCACATACGCGTTTAAAGTTTTCAGGAGTTAATACTTCCTTAGGATCGAAGTTTTGCTCTTTAATTTCTTTTTCAATTAATTCGCGACCTTTTACAACATTATCTTCACGCAATTGTTTTTTAAAGAACTGCTTGATTTTATGCTTAGCTTGTGAAGATTGTGCAATTTTCAGCCAATCACGACTTGGACCAAATGATTGCTTTGATGTCATGATTTCAATAATATCACCAGTTTTTAAAGGTGTATCAAGCGGCACCATTTTACCATTTACTTTTGAACCGATAGTTTTATTACCTATTTCAGAGTGTACGCGATATGCAAAGTCAATCGGTACAGATCCTGCAGGTAATTCCATGACATCGCCTTTTGGAGAAAAAACATAGACCATATCGGAGAATAAATCAAATTTTAATGATTCCATAAATTCTTCTGCATCAGAAGACTCGTTTTGAAACTCTAAAATTTCTCGGAACCATGTTAGTTTGCTATCGATATTCGAATTACTCATATCGATATTCTTACCTTCCTTATAAGCCCAGTGTGCAGCAACCCCGTATTCTGCAATATTATGCATGTCCATCGTACGAATTTGCACCTCTAATGGGTCACCGTAAGGCCCAATTACTGTCGTATGCAACGATTGATATAAGTTTTGTTTTGGCATTGCGATATAGTCTTTAAACCGGCCAGGCATTGGCTTCCAAAGAGTATGCACTATCCCTAAAACAGCATAACAGTCTTTTATACTATCGACGATCACACGTACAGCAAGTAAATCATAAATTTCACTAAATTGCTTATTTTGCATAACCATTTTACGGTAAATGCTATATATATGTTTTGGTCGTCCTGAAAGATCAGCCTTAATTTCAATATCATCTAACTGTGTATGGATTTCCCCCATAACAGATGATAAATAAGCTTCACGTTCTACACGTTTTTTCTTCATCAAGTTAACGATACGGTAATATTGCTGTGGGTTTAAATAACGAAGTGCAGTATCTTCTAACTCCCATTTAATAGCTGATATCCCTAAGCGATGAGCTAATGGAGCGAAAATTTCAAGCGTTTCCTTTGCAATACGTCGTTGCTTTTCAACAGGTAAATGCTTTAATGTACGCATATTATGTAAGCGATCCGCTAATTTAATTAAAATTACACGGATATCTTGCGCCATTGCGACAAACATTTTGCGATGATTTTCAGCCTGTTGTTCTGCTTTCGATTTATATTTAATCTTACCTAGCTTTGTAACACCATCCACAAGCATAGCAACATCTTCACTGAACGCTTCAACAAGATCTTCACGTGTTACGGGCGTATCTTCTACAACGTCATGTAGAAAGCCTGCTGATACTGTTTCTGGATCCATTTGAAGTTCAGCTAAAATACCTGCTACTTGAATAGGATGTAAAATATAAGGCTCCCCCGAGCTTCGAAACTGTTCTTTATGCGCTTCTCTCGCAACCTCATATGCTTTTTGTACAAAAGCAACATGTTCGGTATTCATATAAGAAGAAAGAGTTGCAAAAACGTCTTCTACTGTCATCACTTGATCCTTCGCCATGTTAGCCACCCTATTTCATAAATTTTCCGATTAGATTTAACTTTAATTGTATAAAAAAAACAGCCTTGTTGTAAAGGCTATTTGCGTCAAAAGCAGTTGGCAATCATAATAACTCTAATTATATGATAAAAAACCCCTTTGTTAAAAACAAAGAGGTTAATTTATTAGTATTTCATTAATGTAAATATATCATGCCCTTTAATCTTATCACGACCGTTTAGCTCTTCTAATTCGATTAAAAATGCACAACCAACTACTTCGCCGCCTAATTCTTCAATAAGTTGGATAGCTGCTTCTACAGTTCCACCAGTTGCAAGTAAATCATCCACGATTAATACTTTTTGACCAGGTTTAACAGCATCTTTGTGCATTGTTAATGTGTCTTTACCATATTCCAAACCGTAATCAGCACTTATTACTTCACGAGGTAATTTACCTGGTTTACGAACAGGTGCAAAACCGATTTCTAAAGCATAAGCTACAGGGCATCCTGTAATAAACCCACGTGCTTCAGGGCCAACGATTAATTCAGCGCCTACTTTTTTAGCATATTCCACGATTTGATCTGTTGCGTATTTATATGCTTTTCCGTTATCCATTATTGTCGTAATATCTTTGAAAGAAATGCCCTCTTTTGGCCAGTCTTCAACGATAGTCACATATTGTTTTAAATCCATTACTGTTCCTCCTCAGAAACTGTTTGAGCGGATAATCTCGCATCAAACCACTGTCTTAATTCTTTATATGGTGCATACAACAAAGTCTGTTCTAAATCCATTTGTTGTACGCGTGTTTTATAAACGTTTGCACTTGATAATTGTTTTTTAGGCGCACCTTCTACAATTTTTGCAAGTCCGTTTTCTATTGTAACAAATCCAAGTTCAAAAAACACCTGGGTCATGAAAATTAACATATCACGACTCCACCCTTTATGCTTCGCTAAATCATTCAAATGCTGTCTCAGATGGAATTCACGCCGTTTATTCAAAAACGTATAGTACCAACCAAACTGTTCACGCGTTGGCATACCATCAAAATAATGCGAATCCGGAATATAAAAATGAGCATAAATTCGAGTCGGTTTTACTTTCGTTAATAGGTCCTCTAGCATTTTAACATCTTGTGGCATATCTAATAAGACGACAAAAGGGCTAACATCTTCTAGTAATAACTCTTCACTATATGGCATAATTTTCTGCGGAATTAAAGATTCATAATACTGCATTGTATCAGGCTTAAATGCTATAAATGTAGATTCTTCTACCGGTACTGTTTGCAACCATCTTGCAACTTGTCTTATTCCCCGTAAATCAAATAGCTGCCATTCATCCGTGCGTACGTCTGAAATCATAAACTGTGGTTTCTTTCTGCCATTCCATTCATTAATTTGTAAATCACCTGCAAAAGAAACGTTAATGCCATACGTGAGCTCATCTGCAAGATATCCTTTATGGAATCCAACTGCATCAATGGTAGCATCCGGTTGACCAATTTCCATTTTCAAATGATCTTCATTGGCACCAATTTTTCGCATCGATTGAATGTGTTCATCTTCAATACCATACATAGGTTTTGGAAAACCCATGCCAAACGGGGCTAATGCCCTTACTTCTGCAATTGAATCTGTATCAATCTCAACTATTTTCAGAGGAATATCTACTTGAAGAATAGGAATTAGGTCTTCTTCTGTTAAACATTCTCTAGCTTGTATATCTAGTCGTTCACGCAATTCATCTACGTCTTCCATTGCCAGTGTCATACCAGCTGCCATTGGATGTCCGCCGAATGCAGGTAAAATATCACGATTCTTTGCAAGTTCTTGATACATATTAAAGCCTTCAATACTACGTGCTGAACCTTTTGCTATCCCTTTTTCAATATCAATACATAAGATAATTGTTGGTTTATAATATTTTTCAACAAGTCTAGAAGCTACTATTCCTACTACGCCTGGATTCCAGCCTTCTTCAGCTATAACAAGTACTTGTGAATTTCGGATTTCATCAATATTTTCAACCATAGCAACTGCTTGCTCAGTAATATCAGAAACAATACCTTGGCGTTCTTTGTTTTTATCATTTAAAAGGCTCGCCATGGTCGCTGCACTCGCCTCATCTTCTTCAAGTAAGAAATCTACACCTGGATTGGCATCACCAAGACGCCCTAATGCATTTAATCTTGGTCCAAACCCAAAACCTATCGTCTCTTCTGTAATGTCATTTTGCTTTGTACCGGCTACAGTGCATAATGCCTTTATAGAAGGTCTTGTTGATTTCTGCAGGGCTATAATACCTTCCTTTACTAAATAACGGTTTTCATCTAATAAAGGCACTAAATCAGCTATTGTTCCAATCGCTACAAATTCTAGCAGATGTTTTGGAAATTCACCATATAGAGCATGCGCCACTTTAAATGCTACACCAACACCTGCAAGCTCACCAAACGGATACTCCCCATTTGGATGTCTCGGGTGAATGATGACGTCAGCTGAGGGCAATTCGTCTCCTATTTCATGATGATCCGTCACAATAACGTCCATACCAAGCTCTTTTGCCACTTGTACTTCATGATTGCCTGAAATACCATTATCAACCGTGATAATTAATTTGAACTCTCTCTCATGAGCTTCGCGGAATAATCGTTCGCTAGGGCCATACCCATCGGTAAATCGATTGGGAATTTTGTGTTCTACCTTCGCACCTAAGTCTCTCAAAACTGTCATCATTACAGCTGTACTCGTAATTCCATCAGCATCATAATCACCATAAACAAGTATTTTCTCATCATTCTTGATTGCTTGATGAATACGATCAACCGCTTGTTGCATCCCGTACATTTGGAATGGATCGTTTATAGATTGATGATCAATATTTAAAAAGGCACGTGCAGATTCGACTGTATCGAAACCACGTGCAGCTAATATTTTCGCTGATATTGCAGGTATACCGAGTTCTTTTTGAAATGTCTTTACTAGCATTTCATCTGGTCTTTCTATTCGCCATCTTTTTGTTGTCATTACCATTTACGTCACTTCCTCACGCGTTTCATTATACCTAATTTAACTTACGAAAAAAACCTTTAGCCAAAGCAACTTGAAGGTTAACTGTTATAAAAAGATTTAACCTACATGCCCGTACCTCTCTATTTGTTTACTTTCTAATACCGATAAAACAAACTTTAACTAAAGCTCTAAATCCACAAAAAACTACTCTACACTTTTAAAGTGCAGAGTAGTTAAGTGGGCTAAACATTTACGTACTTAATTATACGACTGGCTCGTCAGAGCCCCATTGTTTTTTCTTTTTACTAACGTCTAAATTACCTTGTTTTTTCATTTGGCGTTTTTTAAGTGAGAACCAAACTTGGGCTGCGATAAAGATTGACGAATACATACCCGTAATTAACCCGACTAGTAATGCAATCGAGAAGTTTTGGATTGAAGGTGCACCTAAGAACAACAATGCAACTACAACAATAATTACTGTTAATACTGTATTTACAGATCGTCCTAAAGTTTGACGAAGCGATTTATTAACAATGTTGGCAAGTTCTTCTGAATCTTTAATTTTACCTACACGATGTAAGTTTTCACGAATACGGTCAAACGTTACAATTGTATCGTTTATTGAATAACCCACGATCGTTAATACAGCAGCAATAAACGTAATATCCACTTCTAGACGGAAGAAACTAAATATCGCGACCATAAAGAATACGTCATGTAGTAATGATACAATCGCACCGACACCCATGCGCCATTCGAAACGGAAGGCAACATAAATGATGATGCCAATAGCTGCAATTGATAATGCTTTGATAGCACTTTTCACCAGCTCTTGTCCAACTGTAGGAGATACGGTGCTAATACTTGGTTCGTGACCAAATTCTTTTTTAAATTCAGCTTTTACTTTTTTAACTTCATCTTTTGAGAAGTCATGCTTATATCGAATAACTCCAATGTCTTTCTTTTCACCAGAGATTACGATATCCTCTGATTTAAATCCAACTTTGGCGATAGTATCAGCAACTTCTTCTTTTGTTAACTGATGCTCTGCTTTAACTTCCACACGAGTACCACTTGAGAAATCAATTCCTAAGTTAAGCTTGAAGATTCCTAAAACAGTAAACCCGACAATAAGGAAGATTAAAGAAGCTGCGTAGTATTTTTTACGATTATGAACAAAATCCAATTTATCAAAGCGTGTGCTTAAATCTAATGTATCTACGCCTTCTTCGATTTTGTGTACTTTCTTTTTACTTACGCCAAACCAACCCGTTTTCCCATCAAAGTATCCGCTGTTTACTAGTAAGCCTAGTAAAATACGAGTTCCCCAAACAGCTGTGATAAAGCTGACTAAAATACTGATCATTAATGTTGTTGCGAAACCTTTAACAGAGCTTGTCCCGAAGATAAATAATACAGCTGCTGCAAGAAGCGTTGTAATATTGGCATCGAAAATAGCTGAGAATGAAGATTTCGAACCTGAGTTAAATGCTGCCTTTATGGACTTACCAACTCGTAATTCCTCACGAATTCGCTCATACATTAAGATATTGGCATCTACGGCCATCCCTACCCCAAGTACAATTGCTGCAATTCCTGGTAGCGTAAGAACTGCATTAATCCAGTCAAAGATAACAAGTACTAAGAATGTGAAAATTACTAATGTTAAATTCGCTACTAATCCTGGTAGACGATAATATACAAGCATAAAGATAAAGATTAATCCAATACCAACTAGACTTGCAAAAATCGTACTTTTCAGCGCTTCATCACCGAATTGTGCTCCTACTGAAGTTGAATATTTCTCAACTAATTTAACAGGTAATGCACCCGCATTTAAAACCCCAGATAAATCTTTTGTTTCCTGAACAGTAAATGCACCTGAAATTTGAACGTCTTTTGAATTGATGACTTGCGTTACGCGTGGGTCAGAAACAAATTTAGGTTTTGCCTTTTTAACTTCTTCTGCGTAAGAGTCTTTACCTTCTTCAAAGTCTAACCAAATTACTAATAAGTTATTTGGTTCTCCCATAGCTGCAATTTTCCCTGTTACTTCAGCAAATTTTGCTGGATCTTTTAATTTTAAAGTAACGATAGGACGATTCCGGTCGTCAAATGAAGCAGATGCACCACCTTGTTTCAAATCATTTCCGTCTAACAGGATGTTATCGTTAACATCACGGAACGTTAAATTAGCCTCAGTTGAAAGTAATTCACGAGCAGATTCTTGATTTTCAACACCTGCTAATTGAACACGGATGCGGTCTTTACCCTCAATTTGAATACTCGGTTCACTAACACCTAGTGCGTTTACACGTCGTGATAGTGCTTGTGCCGTATCCTTAACATCATTTTCTGTAATATCCGGACCACCTTTTAACGGCTCTACTTGATAAAGAACTTCAAAACCACCTTGTAAATCAAGGCCTAGTTTAATATTGTCCAAGACTCCTTGAACAGTCGTGCTCATCGTTGCACCTAAAACAACTACTAGTAGTAAAAAAGCAACGATACGGCTTCTTAATTTCATTCAAACTTCCTCCTCAAACAAATACAGCGGTATGACTTATAAAACATTTTACTCAATAATCTATATTATGACACGAATTTATTCATAAAGCTTGTAAAAACTTCGAGACTAAATGCTCATAACCTATAAAACCTCATATAAAAAGTATTGTAAAATGTTTTTTAGTAAAAAAATTTGTTTCATCCGTACAATATCAAATTTTAAAACTTAACAGGTCTATTATGAAACAGGTGGACTCCACTGTCAAATCAACCCTTTTTTATTGATTTAAAACTTTTCTTTATGGCCCTTCACTACCATTCCCATGTAATAGCAGTTGTAATTCATCTTGATTTAATTCTGAGAACCAATTAGATGTCTTCGATTCTTCGATTTGAGTATAGGTCATATATTGTGCAGTACTTAGAGAAAATAAATCCTCAACCATTTCATAAGGACGCAATGTCTGAATATTGCGTTTGCGCCATTTCTTTTTTACGCATACATCCCATATGTCCTCTACTGTTACCGTTTTAAACCCTTGCATGATAAATTCATTTCTTTTACTAATTAAAGCTGGTAAAAACTTTTGAAATAAAGCCTCGTACTCGATCGCCATCATTTCACTTCCTTTATGGTAGTTTTATCCGCTTCTGTTCTTGCATAGGATAATTGTATACGAATTTTCTTGAATTGAGAAGGAAGGGATAGTATTGACTTCTTTTTTTCATGGCACTTTTTTATTAATGGGTGCTGTGTTCTTATCTAAGCTCTTGGGTTTCTTGTATCGAATGCAATTTATGAGGGTTGCGGGCGAAGAGGCCGTCGGCACATATATGGCGGCATATCCGGCTTTTATTTTCTTCCTATCCCTAATCCAACTCGGCATTCCAATTGCTGTAGCGAAAATTATCGCTGAACTGCACGCGAAGAAAAAGAAAGAACAATTAAGTGCTGTAATGAGAACAGCTACTTTATTAACCTTTCTTGCAGGTATTATCTTATTTCCTTTGATAATGCTTTTCATTCCGTATTTGTCCAACAATCTACTTCATGACGGACAGACCATGCTTATTTTATATGTTGGCTTGGCAACAGTTCCAGTTGCCGCTGCATCCGCACTGCTCAAATCTTTCTTCCAAGGGCTAGCACGCATTGCTGAAACGGCTTGGTCTCAAACAATGGAACAAGTTATCCGTATTATTCTTATTACTTTTTTATTACCTTATGGTGTAAATGTAGAAGAACCAGCCCTAACTGCAGGGTTTGCTATGGTCATTACAGCAATTGCTGAAGCTGTCGCTTTCCTCTACCTGTATTGGCATTATCGAAAAGTAAAGCGTTCAGATGTTCTACAGCCATCAAAAGAGTATTATCCACCAAATCCAATATTAAAAGTAGCTCTTCCCTCAACTGGTAGTAAAATTTTTGGTACATTCACATGGTTTTTAGAGCCCATAATCTTTTTAAAGGCGCTAACCTTAGCAGGCATGACAACCGTCGTTGCAACAAAATTATATGGGGTCATTTCTGGTGTGCTTGTTCCATTGTTATTATTCCCTGCTTTTGTGCCATTTGCTCTATCAGTAGTGCTTATACCCGCTGTCAGTGATGCTGTTGCTCGTGGCAATCACAGGTTATTAAAAGATCGTGTCCAAATTTCACTTCGATTATCGACGCTTGTAGGCTGTTTTGCGGCTACATATTTTTTCATTCACGGTGATGAACTTGCAATGAAACTTTTTCACCTACAAGAAAATCGCGGCTATGTAAAATTATTATCACCTGTCTTTTTCTTTTATTATATTCAAAGTCCACTAAATTCGATTTTACAGGCTGTAGATGAGGCGAATGCAGCTATGATGAATGCTGTATACGGTGGTATTGGTAAACTGTTTATCATGTTCGTTCTCGCTTCTCAGTCAGGTTTACAAGAAAAAGGTGCGGTCATTGCGATTGGTTTCGGCGTTCTCGTCACATCCTTTTTACATATCGCAACTATTCGTCAGAAGAAATATTTGCATACTGGCTTCCGATTATTTGTCGTCCCATATGGCATATTCATTTTCGTAGTCGTATTAAGAACTATGCTAATACCTACTGCAGGTCTTTCTGTTATTTGGGATAGCGCCATAACCTTAGGTATACTTTCTGTACTTTTGATACTCTTTAATCAAATTAGATGGCGTGATTTTATGTATTTAACAAGAACAATTAGGAAACGGCTATGATGCCGCTTCCTTTTTTTGTACGTGCAATTCATTCTCCTCAAAACAGCAATAAAATATTTCCGTAATGTCAGCGATACCTTGCTCTAATAGTTTTTCCCTTAACCATTCTTCTGTTCTTTGTGTCAACTTGAGGTTCTGATTTTGTACCTCCCCATCAACAATATACGGTAGTACGGGTGGTTCTTCATTTTTCACAAAAACAGAAAGATTTCCAGATGGTTCTAAAAAAGCGTAAGCAACTTGCTGAACAGATCCTATCTGCTGCTCTCTTAACTGTTGGAATAAATCATTTAGATTATAACGTAACCTCTTCATTTCCTTTTCCATAATAACGCCATCTCGAATAATCGTAACTGGGCCACCATCAATTAAATCACGAATCTTTTTATTTTTTAAAGTTATAAATGACAAAACAACTTGGATAACGAGCAACATGATCATTGGCAGAACTGATTCAAATAACTTACGTTGCGGATCATCAATTGCAAATGCTGCAACTTCAGCGATGAGTACGAATATGACGAGATCAATCATGCTTAGCTCGCCAACCTCCCGTTTTCCCATGAGGCGAAAAATAATCAAAATAACAAAATATAAAAAGACGGTACGAAATCCGATAATTAATAAATCGTTCATACACGACTCCTTTTTTTAAAATAGAATGTGTAAGATTGAACGATTTATACAAAAAACATTGATTTCGAACATACTACTTTTTAAACTATTAGCCACATATTTTAAAGATATAAATGTTCAACGCTTTTATTAAATCCTTTCTTTCAACTTTCTGATAAACACTTAATTCAACTTTTCCCACAAAAAAAAGACTACTCCACAACATAAGTGTGGAATAGTCCTTTTGAACGCATTTAATTAGTTAGCTACATCTTCAACAATGCGACCCACTGCCGCGCGCTCGAAACGTAGTTTTGTGCCATCAGCAACTTTGATAACAACTGTTGTATCGTCAACCGCATCAACTTCACCGTGCAATCCACCGATTGTCACGATTTGATTGCCACGTGATAAACTATTTTGCATTTGAGATGTTTTCTTACGTTGTTTTTGTGCTGGACGGATTAATAGTAAATACATCACACCAAACATAAGAATAATTGGGCCAATACCTTTTAAAATTTCCATTGAATAAAATCCCCCTTTCTATTTCTTTCAATAGTATACAAGAATCAGAAATTTTTTGCATTTGGTTTGTTGAAACCATATGCTTCAAAAAACTCTTCTCGGAAATCACCAAGACGATCTTCACGGATCGCTTGTCTTACGTTTCTCATTAAATCTTGTAAGAAATATAAATTATGATAAGAAGTTAATCGGATTCCAAATGTTTCTTCCGCTTTCAACAAGTGACGAATATACGCACGTGAATAATTGCGGCAAGTATAGCAATCACAGTTCGGATCAAGTGGACCAAAGTCTCTTGCGAATTTTGCATTTTTAATCACTAAACGACCTTCGCTTGTCATGCATGTACCATTACGAGCAATACGTGTTGGTAATACGCAGTCAAACATGTCAATACCACGAATTGCACCATCGATTAATGAGTCAGGAGAACCTACTCCCATTAAATAACGTGGTTTTTCTGCTGGTAATAACGGTGTTGTATATTCAAGCATACGGTTCATGATATCTTTTGGTTCCCCTACTGACAGACCACCGATAGCGTAGCCTGGGAAATCCATTGATACAAGATCCTTTGCAGATTGCTTACGTAACTCTTCAAATTCTCCACCCTGTACGATACCAAAGAGACCTTGGTCTTGTGGACGGGCATGAGCTTCTAAACAACGTTCTGCCCAGCGAGAAGTACGCTCCACGCTCGCTTTCATATATTCAAAAGTAGCTGGGAACGGAGGACATTCATCAAATGCCATCATAATATCTGCACCAAGTGCATTTTGAATTTCCATCGCTTTTTCAGGGCTTAAGAATAGTTTATCACCATTTAAGTGATTACGGAAATGAACGCCTTCTTCTTCAATTTTACGAATATGGCTTAAGCTAAATACTTGGAAGCCACCAGAATCCGTTAAAATTGGACGATCCCAGTTCATAAATTTATGGAGACCTCCTGCTTCACGAACAATTTCGTGACCTGGACGAAGCCAGAGATGGTACGTGTTACTTAAAATAATTCCTGCTCCCATATCTTTTACTTCTTCTGGAGACATTGTTTTAACAGATGCTTGAGTACCTACCGGCATAAATGCTGGTGTCTCGAAAGAACCGTGCGGAGTATGCACGATACCAAGGCGTGCGCCTGTTTGCTTATCTGTTTTAATTAGCTCATATCTGATTGCTTGAGACATTGATTAATTTCCTTTCTGTGCTTTTGGGCGGATAAACATCGCATCGCCAAAGCTAAAGAAGCGATAGCGTTCTTGTACTGCGATATTGTAAGCATTTAATATTATTTCACGGGTTGTTAATGCACTCACTAACATAACTAGCGTTGATTTTGGTAAATGGAAGTTTGTAATTAAACCATCAATTGCTTTGTATTCAAAACCTGGGTAGATGAAAATCGAAGTCCAACCACTATCCGCTACAATTTTACCTTCATGGCGTTCTGCTATTGTTTCAAGTGTACGAGTAGATGTTGTACCTACTGCGATTACACGACCACCATTTCGTTTTGTATCATTAATAATAGCTGCAGTTTCTTCTGTTAGATTATAAAATTCAGAATGCATTGCATGTGTTTCTATCGTCTCAACATTAACAGGACGGAATGTTCCTAATCCTACATGCAATGTTAAGAAAGCAACTTTAACACCTTTTGCACGAATTTCATCTAATAAGGTTGTTGTGAAGTGTAGACCTGCTGTAGGAGCCGCTGCTGAACCACGTTCCTTCGCAAAAACAGTTTGATAACGATCTTGATCATCTAATTTTTCACGAATATATGGTGGTAGAGGCATTTCTCCAAGTTGGTCTAAGATTTCATAGAAGATTCCATCGTAGTTGAATTTAAATAGTCTTCCACCATGATCTAACTCACCTGTACACGTCGCTTTTAGCAGACCTTCACCGAAAGTAATTTCAGTTCCCACTTTCACACGTTTTGCAGGTTTCACTAGCGTTTCCCATTCATCTTCATTTGACGTTTGTTTTAATAGTAATATTTCAACATGCGCTCCTGTTTCTTCCTTTACACCCATTAAGCGTGCAGGTAATACACGTGTATCATTTAAGACAACGCAATCACCTTCGTGTAGTTCTTCGATAATATCACGGAAAGTATGATGTGTCACTTCACCTGAATCACTATCTACTATCATTAAACGGCTTGAGGTGCGATCTTCTAGTGGTGTTTGTGCAATTAACTCTTCTGGTAGTTCAAAATCAAAGTCTTCTAATTTCATTGTTAACTTCCTTTTGTTTTATGTTTGTGATGGCAATGGATAGCCAAAATGCTCATAAGCTAATGTAGTAGCTAAGCGTCCTCTTGGTGTTCGCTGAATGAAACCAATCTGCATTAAATAGGGCTCATAGACATCTTCAATTGTCATTGATTCTTCCCCAATACTTGCTGCAATCGTATCTAAACCAACAGGACCGCCTCGGAAACGTTCAATCATCGTAGAAATTAATTTGTGATCGATATGATCTAAACCCAACGGATCAACTTGTAACAACTCTAGTGCAGCTTGTGCCATTTCTAGTGTAATCTCCCCGTCTCCAATAACTTGAGCATAGTCTCTAACTCTTTTTAGTAATCGATTCGCAACACGTGGTGTCCCACGAGACCGGCGAGCAATTTCTCTTGCTGCTATTTTATCAATGTTCACATCAAAAAGCACAGCACTTCTACAAACAATTTCTGTTAATGAAAGCTCGTCATAATATTCCAGTCGTAACAACACGCCGAAGCGATCTCGAAGAGGAGCTGATAATGCTCCTGCTCTTGTAGTTGCTCCTACTAATGTAAAAGGAGGTAAGTCAAGTCGAACAGAGCGAGCTGCTGGACCTTTCCCCACGACAATATCTAAACAAAAGTCTTCCATTGCGGGGTACAATACTTCCTCAATCGCTCGGGGTAGACGATGAATTTCATCAATAAATAGAACATCACCTGGTTCTAAGGAACTAACGATTGCAGCTAAATCTCCTGGACGCTCTATAGCAGGTCCGCTCGTCATACGAATTTGGACATTCATCTCATTCGCAATAACAGCCGCTAAAGTCGTTTTACCGAGCCCTGGAGGTCCATATAAAAGCACGTGATCCAGACTTTCTTCCCGCATTCTCGCTGCTTCGATAAATATCTTTAAATTGTCTTTTACTTTTTGCTGACCAATATACTGAACCAAGTTTTGAGGTCTTAGTGACTGTTCAAATTGCTCATCAAAATTGGATACTTCACTCGATACAACGCGCTCGTCCATAACTATTCCTCCTTTCTTTTATTTTTGTTTTAATAATAGTTGTAAGGCTTTCTTCATATATGCTTCAGTTGATGAAAGTTGATGATCTTCATCAAGTTGTGGTCGAATTTTCGTTAACTCACGCTCCGAATATCCTAAAGCCGTTAACGCTAGTAATGCTTCCTCTAATTCATGCTTATTCGGATTTACTCCGAATAGTGGCAATTCATCTTCTCCACTTGGTAACTCAACAGTTTCAAGTAATGCATCTAGTTTCCCTTTTAAATCTAGAATCATTTGGCGAGCAGTTTTCTTTCCGACACCTGGAAACTTTACCAGGAAAACTTCATCTTCTTGTTCAATTGCTTGAATAACTTGAGATGGGTTACCACTTGCTAAAATGGCCATTGCTCCTTTTGGCCCAATACCTGATACTTGTATCAGTTTACGGAATAGTTCACGCTGCTCTAATGATTTAAAAGCAAATAATAGATGTGCATCTTCTCTTACGTGATGATGCGTATACACTTGCAATGATTCCTTTTGTACATGAAACGCAAACGGATTTGGCGTATATAATTGCCAGCCAATTCCTTGCTGCTCCATGACAATATATTCTGGAGTAACTCTTGTTACTTGTCCAATTATGTAGTCATACATGGCAATTCCCCTTATATTCAACGCTATGATTATAGCATATTATTTGTTACATTAGGATGTCAGACCTTTGTCCAAATGGCAGTAGAAAAAGATAGATCGCCTAAACGACCTATCTGAAGCTTTATTTGTCATTTTCTTTTCCCAAAAAAGACAAACACCTATTCTATTTCACACTTCCACTATCATACCATAATTTTGGCCAAGATGAGAGCGCCACCTTTGTAAATGCCACAAGTTCTTCGATGAAAGCCGCTTTGCGCTGTGAAGCAATGACATCAACATAAAGCCATTCTCTTAACAGCTCGTTAGGATAACGAATCGCCAGTAAGTGCTCTTTCGGAAATCCCTGCAAAAGTGGCTGCTCCTCTAAAAGTTTAGGCAAATTATAATCGACATGAGGAAGTACACGATGCATCCACATGATGATTTCATCTTCAGCATGACCAACTGCTGCTAAATCAAAATCAATCAAATACACCTTGCCTTTCTCCGTCCTTAGAAAATTATGATGCACAACATCTCCATGCAGAATTGTTGGTTTTTTATTTTTTACTAGTTGCATACTTTTTAACGCTTGTTCAGCATATATAATAAGCTGATCTACAGCCGAGGCGCCCAAAAATTGGGCTATTTGTTCTTTTTTAGCCTTAAATTTTGACAAACGATCCTGCCATTTTAATTGTAAATCATATTGTGGCAAAAATACCCCGAACTCAGACCAATTAATGTCACTATTTGTTGCATGTAATTTATATAATAAATCTAACGTCTTTGTACGTTCTTCTATACGATTAAATTTTACTGCTCGCACATTAGATGCCCAAGGTTGCACAATAGCAGTAGGATCATCACTTGCAATAACCGGTAATATATTCGGAAATTTTACCTTTTTTAATTGTTGATGAACAATACGAACCTTGTCAGCCGTCCCTTTATTCGCGTAGCGTTTAATCGAATAATTATGCCCATTAATAGTCCATTGCCAAACGTTAGGCTTAACCCTCCTGAAAATACCGCTCTGATTCACATCAATTATAGTCTACAGAGGTTCTCGGCTGCGGGTACGGTTGTGGTTGCTGACAACTGCAGGGAGACGTATTCCAATTCGGCATCGGCATTGGCATTGGATAGAATTGCATTGGCATACTTGGCATTGGCATACTTGGCACACTTGGCATCGGCATGCTTGGCACACTTGGCATCGGCATGCTTGGCACACTTGGCATTGGCATACTTGGCACACTTGGCATCGGCATACTTGGCATTGGCATACTTGGCATACTTGGCATACTTGGCATACTTGGCATCATCATATTAGGTTGCTGCCATTGTTGTCCCTGAACTGGCCACTGCGGTTGCATTGGTTGCTGCCATTGCGGCTGCATAGGTTGTAGCGGACCATGATGATGTCCCATAAAGGAAGACTCATCAAATCCGCAATCTCTAGTTGATTCAGGCATTTGCCAGCCTGTTGGCGGACTTGGCTGCATCCCCATTGGCGGGCTTGGCTGCATTCCCATTGGCGGACTTGGCTGCATTCCCATTGGCGGACTTGGCTGCATCCCCATTGGCGGAATTGGCTGCATCCCCATTGGCGGACTTGGCTGCATCCCCATTGACGGACTTGGCTGCATTCCCATTGGCGGACTTGGCTGCATTCCCATTGGCGGCCAAGGCTGTTGATATTGCCAATTTGGCATTGGCATTGGTGCTGTACCTCCCCACTGTGGCATTTCTGGCGGACACGGTTGCATCCCCATTGGTGGCCATGACGGCATTTCTGGTGGACATGGTTGCATTCCCATTGGCGGCATTGGTGGTGGACATGGTTGCATTCCCATTGGCGGCATTGGTGGTGGTGAAATTGGTGGCATTGGTGGTGGTGAAATTGGTGGCAACTCCCCTGCTGGGCTTGTTTGTATAGGTTTTGTTGGTTTACTTACTTCTAACGGTTGAATAATTATTTCCTCTTCATGTTGTTCAACAAACTCTATACGTGTTTTGACTGGACGTTGTTGTACATGTGGATGCATATGTGGAATTGGTACTGGCTCCACAATAGGTACTTCTTTTACATGATGGATTGGTGCTTCTTTCACATGATGAGTTGGTGCTTCTTTCACATGATGAGTTGGTGCCTCTTTCACATGATGAATTGGTGCCTCTTTCACATGATGAATTGGTGCCTCTTTCACATGATGAGTTGGCGCCTCTTTCACATGATGCGTTGGCGCCTCTTTCACATGATGCGTTGGTGCATGATGTGTTGGTGCATGATGTGTTGGTGCATGATGTGTTGGTGCATGATGCGTTGGTGCCTCTTTCACCGGTTGGTGCATTGGTGCTTCTTTTACTGGCCGATGTATTGGTGCTTCTTTTACTGGGTGCTCCTTATGTGATTGATTCGGCGCTTCTTTCTTTGGTACAGCAGGCAAGAAAATTTCCATACCCGGTACGATATAATCCGGATTCGCCAAATGAGCATTTAAGCGTTTCAAATCTTCAAAAGAAATGCCATACTGTCTTGCGATTTTCCATAGAGTATCGCCTTTTTGGACCGTATGAGTGCGCATTTTTTTCCTCCTTCCGTCTTCATATCATATGAAAAGCTTTCACAATTGGTCACCCGATTTTATATTTCAGTGAGGGCCTTTCATGTTACACTATGAGTTGGGAAGGGCAATTTATGCTTGTATTCGAGGTGATTTAGATGAAAAAATTATTAGGAGAAGAACGAAGAGCAATGCTTTTAGACATGCTTAAGCAAGAAGGACAACCAATTACAGGTACTGAACTTGCTAAACGCGCCAGTGTTTCGAGACAAGTAATAGTCAGTGATATGGCCTTATTAAAAGCACGTAATGTACCGATTATGGCTACAAGCCAAGGGTATGTATTATTTACTTCTAATAAAGATACAACCCGTTGTGAACGCCAGATTGCTTGTCGTCATACATCTGCCGATACAGAAGAAGAATTAAATATATTTGTCGATGCCGGAGTCACAGTAAAAAACGTTACTGTAGAACATGCCGTATATGGAGAGATTACTGCTTCCATCATGGTCTCTAGTCGTCATGACGTCCAACAATTTATGCAAAAGCTAGCCGATACAAAATCGAATCTTCTATTGGAGTTAACTGAAGGAATTCATATCCATCTTATTTCTGCTTCTTCTGAAGAAAAAATAGATTTTGCCATACAACAATTACAATCGAAAGGCTTTCTAATTACGACAAATTAAATTTCAGCATAAAAAAACTCTTAGCAAAAATGCTAAGAGTTTTTTGTATCTGTTTTTCAGTCATGACCATTTTTGTATGTATAATAAGTGCCAAGTGATTTTACTGAGCATCCTAATGCAGTTAGCTCATCCATCGCACCTCTCATCATTGGTGCATTTTCATCTTCTAGAACGTCAACGATAAAGAAATAGTCGCCTAGACCTGTTTTTAACGGTCTTGACTCGATTTTACTTAAGTTGATTTGACGCCATGCAAATACAGATAGTACTTGATGTAATGCTCCTGAACGGTCATTAGGTAATGTAATCATTACCGTTGTTTTTATTTGATCATCCCGATGTTCCCTTTTAATTCGTTGATTGGTTCTCGATAGAACGAAAAAACGTGTATGATTAAAATGGAAATCATGAATATTATCTTGGACAATGTTTAAGCCATAAGTTTCTGCAGCTGAACTGTTACCAATTGCAGCAATACATTGATCTTGGTTCTCAGCTATATACTGTGCTGCTGCTGCCGTCGATGTCGTTGGATTTAACGGAGTCCCTCTAAATCTGTAGTACAAATATTTATGACATTGAGCAAGTGCATGAGGGTGTGAATATATACCCTCAATGCCTTCCCAATGATCAGCATATTTTGGATTTACCATTAAATGTTGTGCGATTGGAGATAAAACTTCTCCAACTACATATAAATCCGCTTCATGATATAAATAGTCAATCGTTAACGATACAGATCCCTCAAGCGCATTTTCTACAGGTACTACTGCTAAATCTACTTGACTGGATGCGACCGCTTCAATGCACTCTGGAATTGTTTTGTAAGGAATAAGCCATTCGTTTGGAAATAACTCTTGCGTAGCTAAATACGTAAACGTGCCTGCTGGGCCTAAATAAGCCACTCTATTTTCCCACTCTTTTGATGTCAATTCAAAAAAGCCCCCTTATAATGCTCCTGAACTAATTACCTCTGCTGACTCTACAAAATCTAATTTTTTTAGTTGCTGCATTAAATCATCTAACTCTATATCCATTGCTGTCACATCTAACGATAATGTCACGTTCGCTCTTCCTTGTATCGGAATCGTTTGATGAATAGTTAAAATATTACAATGTGTATCTGTGACAGTCGATAATAGACGTGCTAATGTCCCTTTACGGTCTTCTAACTGTAAAAAAACAGTTAAAATACGTTCTTGAACGATAGAGTGGAAGGGGAAAACAGCATCTCGGTATTTATAAAATGCACTACGAGATAAATCTACTTGCTTAACAGCATCCCATATTGATGAAACGGCACCTGTCTGTAATAAATACTTCGCATCAAGTGTCTTTTGCATGGCATCCGTTAGAACATCTTCGCGTACTAAATAATAGCGTTGATCTGCTACATTTTTCATCTCTTTCCCCCCTAAATACTTACTCTATAAATTCAAATTCGAATTCAAGTAATCGAACAATATCACCATTTTCAGCGCCACGTTCTCTTAATGCTTCGTCAACGCCCATACCGCGTAATTGACGAGCAAAGCGTCGAATTGAATCTTCACGACTAAAGTCAGTCATTTTGAATAATCTTTCGATAGAAGAGCCACTTAATACGTAAGAACCATCATCGTCACGTGAAATTTCGAAGTCTGGACCTTGTGATTCATGTTTGTATAAAACAGTTGCATCCGTTTCTTCTTCTTCCACATCGTTCAATGCAAATTCAGGTGTTACTTCTAATAAGTCCGCGACAGCGAATAATAATTCTTTCAATCCTTTACGTGAAACAGCAGAAATCGGGAAAATCCTCGCATCTTCTCCAACTTTTTCACGGAACGCTTGTAAGTTTTCTTCCGCATCAGGCATGTCCATTTTATTGGCAACAATAATTTGTGGACGCTCTGTTAAACGTAGATTATATTGTTCTAATTCTTTGTTAATCGTTAAGTAGTCATCGTAAGGTTCGCGACCTTCCATACCAGACATATCAATCACATGCACGATTACGCGCGTACGTTCAATATGACGTAGGAATTGATGTCCTAATCCCACACCTTGGTGAGCTCCTTCGATTAATCCTGGTAAATCTGCCATAGCGAAACTACGGCCGTCCTCTGTTTCAACCATACCTAAGTTCGGCACAATTGTTGTGAAATGATATGCACCAATTTTCGGTTTTGCTGCAGTAACAACTGACAGTAATGTTGATTTACCTACACTTGGGAAACCGACTAAACCTACATCTGCTAATACCTTTAACTCTAATATAACATTAAGTTCTTGTCCTGGCTCGCCTTTTTCAGAAAGTTCTGGCGCTGGATTTGAAGGTGTAGCAAAACGAGAGTTTCCTCGTCCTCCACGTCCTCCACGAGCAATAACTGCCGTTTGACCATGTTCTACTAAATCAGCAATAACTCTACCATCTTCTTCAGAAGTTACGATTGTACCAGGTGGCACTTTTACATAATAATCTTCCGCATTTTTACCGTGTTGGTTTTTACTCATACCATGATTACCGCGTTCTGCTTTAAAATGACGTTTATAACGGAAATCCATTAATGTACGTAGTCCTTCTTCAACGATAAAGATTAAGTCTCCACCGTTACCACCATCGCCACCTGCTGGGCCACCATTTGGTATAAATTTTTCGCGACGGAAAGCAACCATACCATCTCCGCCGTCTCCACCTTTAACAAACACTTTAACGTGATCTACAAACATTTAAATACCCTCCTTGCTTGCTTCTATGCAATAACACCAATCTTCATTTGTAAAATGATTATTTTTAATCATTATGGATTGATGTTCAATTTTTTCTTTGAATGGCTCCATATCCCATAAGCCTTTTAAATGAAATGAAATTTCTAATTGTCCTTGCGTTGAGTTGATGTGAAGTGATAGATTTTGCTCTATATATGGGTTTAATGAAGAATATACATAGGAGACAGTCCGCTCTAAATGATCTTTGATCGGTCCATCTAATGCTATATCCACCTCAGAATCAACGTTACTTTGAATAGTTACTTGATAGGACGGATAACGCCATTTCAATGTGTGTAACCATTCAATCGTTTTTGGTAATCCTAATTGATTAATATTGAAAAAGATACGACATTGTTCGGCCACTCCAGAAATTACTTCCTTCGACTCCTCTACACGTCCCATGTCCAAATTAATCTTTATTAGTTGAAGCTGATTTAAAAAATCATGGTGTGCAAAGCGTAGCACTTCATTTACGGTGAGAGGCTTTTCAGTCATTGTACACACTCCTCCAATAAGATGTTCAGTCTTCAGTATACCAATTTTTCATCGGTTTTTCTCGCATTAGAAAAACAAGGCTTCCGCTAACTTGAGCGAAAGCCGATTTAGAACAGGAACTGGTTACTAAAAACATACTTTTTACCAGTGAATAATAAAAGTGCAATCGTGCCCGTTCACCTCAGACAAGCGTTGGAAAGTTCGAAGTGAATGTGTCTTGCTTACTTTCACTTGGAGACTTGAAACGACTTCAAGGGGGCACGAATGCCTAGACATGATTAATAGTTATATACTTGCTTATTCATTTAAAAAAGGACTGCAATAAATGCAGTCCTTAGCTTTTGAAATTAAGCTTCTTGAGCGACAGGGTATACACTTACTTTTTTCTTGTCGCGACCGTAGCGTTCAAATTTAACTACGCCGTCAACTTTTGCGAAAAGTGTATCGTCTCCACCGCGGCCAACGTTTTCACCTGGATAAATTTTAGTACCGCGTTGACGGTAAAGAATTGATCCACCAGAAACGAATTGACCATCAGCACGTTTAGCTCCAAGGCGTTTTGACTCAGAGTCACGACCGTTCTTAGTAGAACCTACCCCTTTTTTCGAAGCGAAAAACTGAAGATCTAAAGTTAATAACATCATCTGTTCCACCTCCTACATTTGGGAATATGATATCTGAATAAATTGTCCGTAACTTTGCACAATTGTATACAACTGTGCAACCATTGTTTGAACAACTAATTGTAAGCGACTGTCTAATTCTTCATCTAAATCGGCTGGCAAAGTGACGTGGAGATATCCACCTTCACCCTCTTGCTGAATAGTAGGTTCAACATTTAATAGTTGGTACATGGCATTAACAGTGCCAAAAGCAATTGCTGATGCGCCTGCACACACTAAATCTTTCCCTGATTCATCAAAATCTGCGTGACCTTTCATTTCAAATGAAGATACATGTCTTTTTTCATCGTGATTAATCGTTACTTGGATCATTTAATCACCTCACTATTAAGCGTTGATAGCTTCAACTACTAATTTAGTATAAGGTTGACGGTGACCTTGTTTACGACGGTAGTTTTTCTTAGCTTTAAGTTTGAAAACAACGATTTTCTTTTGACGACCGTGTTTTTCAACTTTAGCTGTTACAGTAGCGCCTGCCACGAATGGAGCACCAACTTTAACCGCTTCGCCACCTACGAATAAAACTTTGTCAAAAGTAACCACTTCACCATCTTCTGCGTTTAATTTCTCAACGTAGATTTCTTGGCCAGCTTCAACTTTGATTTGTTTACCACCAGTTTCGATAATTGCGTACATATCTGCACCTCCTCTTATAACTCAGACTCGCCCTCAATCAGGTGATCCCGAAAGATACTTAAAACCTTTTCAGCGCGGTTGTAGTAGCACGGGTGCTACAAACAATAACATTAAAATACTACCACATAGAAACTATTACGTCAATATATTTAATGCATACTTTTCAAATGCTTTAGTATATTTCCGATATCTCCATTCTTTTATATTTTGAAATAATATAAATAAAAATAAAAAGAGCAAAAATACGGACTTTGGTAATAATAAAATACAGCACAGTAAAATCGCTAAACATGTAATAATTGAATACTTTAAAAAAAACTCATGTATTTCATATAGGGGTCGTTTTCCGCTTAATAAGATTTCGATTATTCGACCACCGTCTAAAGGCCAAATTGGCAATAGATTAATAATTAAAATGAAGAATTGTATGTATACCAGCGGTTCTTGTATCGCCACTGGCATGAATAGAGCTAAAATCAAGAGAAAAAAAGTAGCAATCGGTCCAGCAGCCGCAACTACTAACCTATGCTTTTTACGAATCAACTGTGTTTTCGCAAGGCTTATTTCCCCTCCATAAGGCATAATCGTACAGTCTTTAATGATGAGCTTATATTTGCTAGCAGCTATTAAATGTCCGCATTCATGCCAAAGCAATGAGCCGAGAATCATGGCATAGTGAGCTACATTACCTGAAACCAATAATATAATTATTATTGGTATCATCGTGGGATGTATGCGAAATTTGAGTACTCTTATTTTCCCTCTCACTTCAACCACTCTTTTATCGCGGTTGAATCAAGCATAGTTCCCTTTTTCTCAACTTGTAAATAAAGACGCCCCGACGTTAAATTTGAAATTGTTTCTCCTTCCTTAACTGAGGTATATGGTAATATTGTCAATTCGTCTAAAAAGCCATACGTAACATTTTCACCATTTTCATAAATGACTGTCATCGTCTTCCCAAGCGATTCCGTATGGCCAGTGAAAATGACATATCCATCTTGTTTGGCACGTATACTAATATTCTCTTTATAAGAGAGTAAAGTACCGTTCGAGAACGGCTGTAAAGTGGAAAATGCAGCTAGCTCTCCCTCATATAAAGGAGCTGTTACAGTAATTGAATCATCTTGTTTACCATCTGGATTAAGCAAACCCTTTGTCCAATTTCGTAGCACCACGAAATCTTCACCAGTACTTGTAATTTGCTTAATATTCGTCTGCATCGTACCATTTTTTTCAAGTGTCGAAATCATAACAACACTAAATGTAATGAGGAATGCCAAAATCCACTTCAATTTATTCTTCAAACTCTTCACCTCATAGTATTCTTTATTGCAATATATGAGTAGAGAAGGTACTTCATTCATTTACATACTATATATAAACTTTATTTGGAGATAGAAATAAATTAAGTTATAAAAACTCTTTTGTACTATATCTGAAATTCAAGCCCTATTATCATATTCCCCAAAACAAAAAGACTACTCTACACATTTTAAATGTGGAGTAGTCTAACTAATCGAGAACAATATTTTTCGGACTTTAGAGCTTGTCCAGCGTGGATGAGAATCTACCGAACTTATTTAGAAAATAATGATTTGAGTTTAGCGAATACACCTTTACTCTCACCTTCTAAAGTCATAAGTGGAACTGATTCACCTAGGATTCGTCGTACGATGTTGCGATATGCTAAAGCCGCTTGTGTAGTCGGCTCCATCACAATCGGCTCACCTTTATTGGATGAGCTAATCACATTCTCATCATCTGGAATAATTCCTACCAAATCAATTGATAAGTGTGTAGTAATTTCGTTCACATCTAATGTATCGCCGCGATTCATTAAATGTGGACGAATCCGATTAATAATTAATTTAGGCGGTTCTATTTCTTCTTGTTCTAATAGACCAATAATACGATCTGCATCACGCACCGCTGAAATTTCAGGCGTTGTTACAACTATTGCTTTGTCTGCACCAGCAACAGCGTTTTTATAACCTTGTTCAATTCCGGCCGGACAGTCAATTAACACAAAATCATAATCTCTTTTTAATTCACCAATTAACTGCTTCATTTGTTGTGGTGTTACTGCTGTCTTATCTGTTGTTTGAGCAGCGGGCAATAAAAATAGTAATTCATCAAAGCGTTTATCTTTTACAAGCGCTTGGTGAATTTTACATCGACCTTCTATAGCATCTACTAAATCGTAAATAATGCGGTTTTCTAATCCAAGGATAACATCAAGGTTGCGTAAACCGATGTCTGTATCAACTAAGCATACTTTTTTTCCTTGAAGTGCCAATGCAGTTCCTAGATTTGCAGTAGTCGTTGTTTTACCAACGCCTCCCTTACCAGAAGTTATAACAATTGCTTCTCCCACATTAGCTTCCTCCTTTAAACGTTGACAGATTTGGTCTAAATAAACGCAAATCTTGCAAGCGGTCAATCGTAATATGACCATTTGAATGTATGTACGCACATTCCATTTCAGGTGTTTCAGACAAAACGGCTAATTCATTTGTCATAAGTTCCATCAAGTCAGCAATCAGTAGATGGGTTGCTTCAAGCCAAGACGCTGCTATAACTGCTTCACGGTTACCTTTTGCACCAGCATGAGCAATTCCTTTTAAACGTCCTAAGACGAAAATACTACCGCCCGCTTCAACTTTAGCGTTAGGATTAACATCTCCAACAACTACTAAGTCACCTTCAGCACGAATCGTTTGTCCCGATCGTACGATACCAACATAAGTAGCAGATCTGCTTTCTACCACTCTACGATTACTTTCCTCAACAGAAATTACATCGCTCTTAATCTTTGAAACTTTTAAATGCTCGGATTGCTGAACAATATGCAAAATTTCTTTCAATTGTTCTTCCTCACAATAACGATTTCCTAATTGAATCTGTACTTCAGCTTGACCTTCCATACCTTCTTCGGACACCTTACGCTTAAGTTCATCGATTAACTCTGAGTAAGCGCATTGATCGTCTAGTCGAAGCACAAGTCCATCCTTCGTACCTTTAATATAGACTAGCTGCTTTGTCGACAAATGCGTCACCTCACGATTTTTTTATAAAATGGATTGATTTGCTTTTTGCAATACGCGCGCTTGTATTAAATATCTAAACGTCCAACCAAGCATGATGAGGAATATTGAATTCGCAATCATTGTTGGTATTAAACGCTGATTTAAAAATTCTGAAAATGGAATAGTCGTAAATGAAATTATTAAGAAAAATTGATGTAAGATAATCTCTAATAACGCGACTAATAGTAACGATAATGTTGTTGTTACAAATAAATTCTGATGGATATATTTTACTGTAGAACCTGCTATAAAACAAATAAATGGGTACAAAAATGAATATAATCCAATAATATCAATGTAGAAGATATCATACAAGAGCCCAAAAATTAATCCATATAGCATAGCTCGTTTTCGATTGTAGTAAATCGAAAGAAATATCAAATATAATATTAAAAATCTCGGTACTAGATAAGCTAACTCACCATTCCACTCAATTGGCGAAAATAGGGCAAATTCAGTTTCCAAAAAGAACAACACAACAGCGACTAGAGGAATTAGAAAACGTACCATCATTCTCCATCCCCAGTCGTGTTAGTAGTAGTTTTATTTGTTTCGTCATTGTTAGTACTATTACCATCAGAGCCATCAATATTTATAGATTCTCTTTTCGCAATAATAACATGATCAAGCATTGAAAAGTTAGCAGCTGGTTTTACATAGGCAAGTTTTGTTAAACCATAATCATCTGTCGTAACTTCTGTTACTTCCCCAATTAGAATACCTTTCGGGAAAATACCACCTAAACCAGATGTCATAACTTTATCGCCTTTTTTCACTTTCAAACTAGAGTCAATACGTTTTAGTATTAATTCGTTACGTTTCTCATCAAAACCTTCTATTAAGCCGAATACTTGTTTTTTATTTGCAACAACTGCTGATACACGATAATTCGGATTATTGGTAGTCAATAACTCTACTTCTGATGTATACGGTGTCGTTTGCACGATTTTACCAATTAAGCCTTCAGATGTTCTAACTGCCATGTTGACTTTAATCCCATCCATCGTACCTTGGTCCAAAATTAACTTTTCTTCCCATTGATCAGGATTTCGCGCAATAACAGTTGCTTGAATTGGATTGAATTTCTTCAGATCCTCTTCTTTGCCAATTATAGCTCGTAGCTTGTCATTTTCAATCTTCAAATCATTGACTTCGCCCTGCAGTACTGCAAATTCTTCCAAACGCGATTTTAATCTTTTGTTTTCATCATACGTATTTAATAATGCATCGACATTATTAAAGATTCCTGTTATATAGTGAGCCGGTTTGGACACTAGAGATTGTCCAAAACCGACTGTATCTTTAATAATTTGTTCAGGAAGCGAGGCGTTTTGACGATCGCGTAAGGAGAAGCTAATCAATGCCACGAGGAAAATTACGCCGACAAGCAGCAAAATTAATCGCTTATTCGAGAAAAACTGTGGCATTGCCTAAACCTCCTTAACCTTTCGTTTGTTGACGACGTACTAAATCGATATGATCTAACGCCATACCAGTACCAATTGCAACACAATCTAATGGATTTTCAGCAATAAATACCGGCATATTTGTTTCACTACTGATAACTTTATCTAAGCTTTTCAGTAGAGCTCCACCACCAGTTAATACAATACCGCGTTCCATAACATCAGCAGAAAGCTCTGGTGGAGTTTGCTCTAATGTTTTCTTAACGCCATCGATAATGGCAGAGATAGATTCACGTAATGCTTCAGCAATTTCGATAGAAGAAATTTCAATTGTTTTTGGTAAGCCTGTTACTAAATCACGACCGCGGATTTCCATGCGCTCTTCAGGACCTTCAGTGCTAGCAGAACCAATTTCCATTTTAATAGATTCCGAAGTACGTTCACCAATAGTTAAATTATAAGATTTACGAATATAAGCTGTAATGGCTTGATCCATTGCATCACCCGCAACACGTACAGATTCACTTGTCACAATACCACCTAATGAGATAACAGCAACTTCAGTAGTACCACCACCGATATCAACAACCATACTACCTGTTGGTTCCCAAACTGGTAAGTTAGCACCTATTGCTGCTGCAAATGGTTCTTCAATTGTGAAAGCATCTTTCGCGCCTGCTTGACGAGATGCATCTATAACAGCACGTTGTTCAACAGATGTAATACCATATGGTACACAAATCATCACATTCGGCTTCTTCCAGTTACCACCTGAAGATTTCATAGCTTCACGTAAATAATATTGAATCATAGTAGTAGTAATATCAAAATCAGCAATAACCCCATCTTTCATTGGGCGGATTGCTACGATCGAACCTGGAGTACGACCAATCATATTTTTTGCATCGTTACCTACTGCTACGATTTCACCTGTTTTTGTATTTTTCGCAACTACAGAAGGCTCTCTGAGTACGATTCCTTTTCCTTTAATAAATACCAATGTATTTGCTGTGCCGAGGTCAATCCCGACATCTTTCCCACCTAATCCAAACACTATTATGTTCTTCCTTTCTCTATAGCCATAACTTTCTTAGCTGTCATAAAATCATAAGTTTTATTATAACGGAAAGGAATGAAAAATTACAGTGTTACATGTACCCTTTCTCCTTTAAACTTATAAATTGGTGGTCCCCAATTATGACATGGTCTAAAAGCTCTATACCTATTATATAGCCGGCTTCCTGGATTCTTTTTGTAACTTCAATATCTTCTGGTGAAGGAGCGGGGTTGCCTGAGGGATGATTATGCGCACAAACAAGCGAAGCAGCAGAGCGTTTAACAGCTTCACGAAAAATTTCACGTGGGTGTACGATACTAGCATTTAAACTACCAATGAAGATCGTTTGCTTATGAATAATTTGGTTTTTAACATTCAAAAACAACACTACGAAATGCTCTTGTAGTAAAGCAGTCATATCAGCCATTAAGTATGTAGCCGCATCTTGAGGAGACCGGATAGTATAGCGATCTTCTATTCGCTGTTGCGACATTCTTCTACCCAGTTCAATGGCAGCTAGTAGTTGAATCGCTTTTGCTTCTCCAATTCCTTTTACAGACATGATTTCCTCGATGGCTGCATGCTTTAATTCGTGAAGCTGTTCGAAAGAAGTTAAAACTCGATTTGCAATATGTAAAACAGATTCTTCCTTCGTTCCTGTCCGTAATAATATTGCGATAAGCTCCTGGTTCGATAAACTCTCTGCTCCTTGTCGCTTTAAGCGTTCCCTTGGGCGGTCATCTTGATGCACATCACGGATCATCATTGGTTTAATAGTGTCAGTAGACATTGACTATCTCCCCTTCCTTTACACCGAGAATCTTTTTGCTAATTAGATGCTCTTGCAAAGCGTCAATTGGTAATCCAGCGACATTATCAAAATCACCCTCAATAGATTCCGTTAAATTTGCCCCTAATCCTTGTATATTATAACCAATATCATGTTCAAAAGGTTCCCCTGTTTCAACATAATGTTCAATTATTTTTTGAGATAATTTTTTCATTGTTACTTTGGACTCAACTACAACCATTGTTACCTGCCCAAGATATCTAACTGCAATCGCTGTCGTTACAATATGTTGACGATTCGACAGTTTAGCTAGATAACGATATGCAGCCTGTCTAGTAGTAGGTGGGCTCATAATTTCACCATTTATGCTAACGGTTCTTTTCGTCGAAATATATGCCTTATTATGGTCTACCATAAATTGACGCCACAACGTCACAAAAGAACAATAAACAGCAAAATCCAAAGGTGATGTAGTTGAAGGATAATCAATGGCTACATGATGATACTCAACCTCATAAGGTATTTTAATACGAGCAAAAATATCTTCAGCATTGCCTTTTGGGCTCACTAGAATAATAGTCGTTACTGGATTTAAAGTCATTTCAATTCCCTCCTTTTTTGACATCATAATCGAAATGACATTTTTTTGAAAAGTGTTAAAACCGAGATTTGATGGGTTTTAACACCTTAAAATCCAATCTTGAGACATTTGTTTTGTGCTGTATAGTGACTAATTAGCTGTAATCTGATTACTAGAATATCGTCTGAAACCTTTGACACCGCTTCAATGTTCGAAGACCAATTAGAAGGTGGATCAATCTTTTTCTTAGAGTCTTCAAAAGTAAACTTTGACACTTTTGATGCACTCAGCACTTTGGGCATTTCGACAAGTGCTGGACTTTCACATTTAGCACCGCTAAAGCTTATCTTTTTTACGAATGAATCTTTATCTACCCTTTCTTTAATTTCCTTTTCCTTCGTTCCAACAGCAGACCATACAAAATATTGACCGCCAAATGAAACGATAGCACTCGTATATAGTTTTGGATTAGTACCTAAAAATTCCGTCGCGGATTGCTCACTTGAAAAAACACCATACTGTTGTGCATAAAAGGTATATGCTTTGCCATCAACCTTAGCAGTTGTTGTCGTTTTTGTTGCAGTTTTCTTATCATTAGTAACTTGCTTATCTGCCTGTCCATCAAAAAAATGCAATACAATGAAAAATAGAAAAACTCCTGCCACACCAATAATCACACCATGCACCATAGACAAGAGCAGCATTTTTTTATTATTTCTAGATTCAAATTTCATGTCATCACCCCTCTATTAACCGTAGCATGATGGCCATAAAAAAAGACAAGACTTCTGTCGTCTTGTCTACAAAATTTATCTTGTTAAAATAACAAATTCATATACCATTCGAGAATTTGTTCACCATAGAAATAAGCAATAATACTTGCTATCGCAATCGATGGACCGAAGGGAATTGGCGTTTTACGCCCTTGCTTTCGGCAGATTAATAGTACAACACCTGCGACTAAACCTATAACCGACGCCAAAAATAACGCAAGTAATGTCGAAAAAATACCAAGTACTAGTCCAATGAGGAAGAATAATTTTATATCCCCGCCCCCTATACCACCTTTCGACAGAATAGCAACGAGTAATACTATTAAAAACCCACCAAATGCTCCAACAATACTGTCCCACCATGGGTCCGACTGGATGAAAATACGTCCAACCACTAAGAGCGCCCCAAAAAACAATAAAATCTTATTAGGAATCAGCATATACGCAATATCTGAAACTGTAATAATGATTAATAGGGAAATAAATAATAGCGCAATAATTAATTCAGGTTTTAACCCCAATTCTAAATATGCCAATGTAAATAGAAAACCTGTCAAAAATTCCATCAATGGGTATACCCAATGAATTTTTGCATCGCAATTTCTACATTTTCCCTTCAAAAACAAAAAGGATAAAACAGGCACTAAGTCCTTAGCTGTTAACTGCCTTTGACAATTTGTACAATGTGAAGGTGGCCGAACAATAGACTCCCCCTTAGGTACTCTTAACCCAACGACATTAAAAAATGAACCAAAAACTAGACCAAATATAAAAAAGAATAGTGCATAAACAATTATCATTTATATCCCTCTTATTAAAGTTTATTCTTCTACTGAACCCTCATAATAGAATACCGTGAGTTGTACGGTTGCTTGAAGCGCTTCTTCTACCTCTGAATTTTGTACATCAGTATTTGGTATCTCGTACTCTACAGAGTCAATACGCATAATACGAGGCAATACTTCGACTTCCTTTAAAAAAGCTCTTATTTCTTTTTTATCCTTTGCACTAATCGATAGCGTCATCGTTATTAGTTTTAATGCTTCTGGTAGACTACTAGATGCAATCGGTGAAACAGGGGTAGTCGACGTTTCGTTCTCCTCATTACCGTTTACATTATCACTACTTACTTGATTTTGTGGTTCCTTATTAGTTGAGGTTTCGTTCGTTTCGATTGTTTCTTTCACGACCTCATCATAATTATTAAATGTAACTTCAAGTACATTTGTTTCGCTTACTAATTCCACTTGTTCAATAGCATTAATCACATTACTTAAATCACGATCTAACGGTACTTTCGTTTTTAGTTCACTCATACTTTTCTCGTTGGCTTTTTGTTCGTCCTTTATTAACTCAAGCTGTTCATCTAGAGTGGCTGCCTCTTTCCTCATATCCGCGATTTGAAATTTCAATGTATTACTTTCCTCCATTTTTGGATACACAGCATAATAAAAGATAGCGCATAAGATTGTGATAACAAGTATTCCGATTAGAATATATGCTGATTTCTTATTACTCCCTAAAGAATTCATGGGCGCTCTACCTCCGCAAGTAAATCTGAATTACTAATAGCCAATTTAAACTCTGCTGTATAGCGGGGGACTAAATCTGCATCTGAATCGGCATTATTATACTCGTTTTTTTCTGGTTTAAAAGCCGTTACTTTTTCAATTTGGACATCAGTATATAAATGATCCATTAATAATTTTTGAACATATAGAGATACATCGTTAAGTGTTTCAAAATCGATTGTCACTGCAATACCTTCAGCACCGTACTTAATGTCCGTAAGCTTTTCGTACGATTCAAGATGACCTTCTAAACTATCAATTATCGGTGTAACTGGGTATGAAATCGATTCAACAAATTGTACAGATTGAGCAAGAGTACCTTGTGAATTCTTCTGAATATCAGCGATTTGACCTTTATAACTATTAATTTCTGTTGATAAACTTTGTTGCTCTGAGGTCAAGGATTCAATCTCACTTTTTAAAGAGAAATATTTTACCCCAATAGCAATAAGTATTAAACAAACGACAGCTATAAATAACCATAAAAGTAGACTATTTGTCTTTTTTCTTTCTATCTTAGGTAAGAGATTAATATCTGGAATCATAACCTACTCTACCTCCTTTAAGGCTAGTCCAATTAAACTTGATTGAGATGCCTTAAAGTTAGGGAACTTACTAGTAATCACCGAATCTTTTAAAGTATGTATAGGCAAATTTAATTGACTTTCTAACATCTCAATTATATAAGGCAACTCTGGAGAATCTCCTATAACAACAATATTCCCTACGCTTTTCTCGCCTTTATTTAAAGAGTAGTGATAAAAGTTTAAAATACGATCAATTTCAGATAACGGCTCCATTAATGCTGTTTTATAGTTCATCACATCATCACTGTAAGCATAATCAAAGGTATCCTCCGTGTGTTTCGGGTACCATTTACTACGCTCTGTATTAATCGTTTGATAACGTAAAAATTCGACTTCCCCCTGCGAATAAATTGTTAATGAGAGTTCATTAATAGACCAATCCGTTATTAGCGTTACGCTATTATGTATATTCGGCATAACCATTTCAAGCAAACGTAAATTAGAGATAGATTTAATATCGGCCACAACAGGCGTTAAACCGGCATCAGCTAATAGCCCCGTCAACTTCTGAATCTCATCTGCACTCGTAGCAAATAAAGTCGCCTTGCCATCCCCAGGCTGTACATCATAAATATCAATAAGCGCATCTTCAAATGGTAGGTGAATTGAACGTCCTAGCTCCATCTCTACATACTCTTTAATCACTTCTACTTCCTTTAATTCCTGTGGATGATCAATTACCTTCATCATAACTGTACTATCTGGCACAAAAAAGCGTACATTTTGGCCTTTAAGACCATATTTTTTTACTTGCTCCTTTAGAATCTCAAAAAAAGAAAGCTCATCCTCAATGACACCATCCACCACAATACCTTCATCTAAAGGAATTCCTTCTATTGTAGACTGCGCTAAATCATTTGAACTAACTGTTAACATATGCATTGCATAATCATTATATATAAGTGACAGCTGTCGCTTTTTCTTCTTAAATATCATCAGAGTACCTCCCACATCAAAAAGCTTTAATACTTCGGTGGAGAAAGCCGAGATTTGAGGTGTTATGGCTTTCTTCAACGAAAGATTAAAGGGAATACAGCAGCGGAGGCTGCTGTATTTTTCACTATTGTTTACTACCAACATTTTATAGGGTGTCTTCAACTTACTTATTGCCCATTAATTTCGCAAGTTCTGTACTTGATATTGTATTATTTTTAATCTCTTTATTGAATTTGCCGTCTTTACTTAGATCGCCAAAACCAGCATATACGATAGTGTAAACTTCACCAGCTTTAGTTACCGTTGTTGTTTTTTCTTCTAATTTAATAGCTTCACCTTCAACATAACCTTTAAGTTCTGCACCATTACACACTGTTGTTGAAGCACATCCACCATCTGCAAATGCAATTTTTGCACCTGAAATTATTTGAGATGCATCAGATAAAATAGCTTTATCTTTAGAGTTTGCAATAATATTCCCAATCGCAGGAATAGCAATTAATGCGATAATCGCGATAATAACAATTACAGCTAATAGCTCTATTAAAGTCATACCTCTTTCATTTTTCATCATTGTTTTGATCTTATTCATGATAAAACCTCCTTTTTTTGTATATGTAAGTTGATCCTTAGTTGTTAGTTGTGCTTGCTCGGTTGACATTTCTCCTTTTCACCTCCTTTCAATTAAAAGTCCACTAGATTTGTTCATATAAACTAAACATCGGTAGCATAATGGCTGCTACGATAAATCCAACAATAGCCGCTAACAGTAAAATCATTAATGGCTCTATTAAAGATTTCAACGAATCGACTGTACGATCCACGTCATCCTCGTAAAACTCCGCAATTTTTTCTAGCATATAATCTAGAGAACCCGTTTGCTCTCCGATAGCAACCATTTGCGTTACGAGTGGTGGGAATACCCAGCTTTTCTCTAACGGCTGCGCTAGTGGACTCCCCTTTTCCAATGAACTTTTAGATTCACTAATCACTTCTTCTATAACAGGATTACCAATAATTTTCTCTACAATGGCTAAAGCACTTAATATAGGTACAGAGCTGCTAAACAAGGTTGATAACGTTCTAGTCATACGAGCAATCGCCGATTTTTGCAGTACTTTTCCGAAAATCGGCATTTTCAATAGGACATAATGAGTCATAAAATTAAACTTTTCATTATTCTTAAATAGAAAAGCAAATCCTCCAATTGCAACTATAGCGACGACTAAAAATAGCCACCAAAATTTTTTTAAAGCATCGCTAAATGCCAGGACAATCAATGTAATGGCTGGTAGTTCTGCGCCAAAGCTAGCAAAAGATGCTGTAAATCTCGGGACAAGCCATAGCAACATAAAAACGGCCACAAAAATGATTAAGACGACTAACACAACTGGATAAGTCATAGCCGATTGAATCTTCTTCTGTAATTTAAAAGATTTCTCATAGGTAAAAGCCATTCGTTCTAATGTGTCATCTAAATTGCCTGTCGCTTCTCCAGCCTTCATCATATTGATAAAGAGCGTCGGGAAAACCTTTGAATATTTCGCTGCTGAAGCAGAAAAAGCAATACCGGAGCGAATATCCTCCTCCACACCATTCAAAGCTTTTTTAAGCGTCTTACTAGAAGTTTGCGCACTTAATATCCGTGTTGCTTCTACGATCGATATACCTGCACGAATTAGCGTCGCAAATTGACGACAATAAATAACAAAGTCCTCATTTTTCACTCCATTACCTACCGATAAATCCTTGTGCAAAATACTTTTGGACTCTTCAATTTGTCGAGGGTTAATGCCTTGATCTCGCAATTTTTTAACGGCTAATTGCTTGGAGCCAGCTTCAACAATTCCCTTCTCCGCAGTTCCCTTTGAAGACCGACCACTGTAACGAAATACTGTCATCCAAATTCACCTGCATTCAAATACGTTTTGGCGATTTCAAAATCTATTATTTTCTTCGTTAAAAGCTGTTGAATAGAACTATCAATCGTATGCATGCCAAGAGCTCGATTTGTTTGCAAAATATTCGGGATTTGATGCACCTTATCGTTTCGTATTAAATTAGAAACAGATGGAGTATGTACTAAAATTTCTGTTGCTGCTACTCTACCTGGCTTGTCTATTCGTTTAAATAGACGCTGTGAAATAATACCTTGTAAGACATTCGCTAGCTGAATACGAATTTGACTTTGCTGATGCGGTGGAAAGACGTCGATAATACGGTCAATTGTCGTAGGTGCACTACTTGTATGCAATGTCGCCATAACTAAATGACCTGTCTCAGCAGCTGTAATTGCTGTTGAAATCGTTTCATGATCACGCATTTCTCCTACTAGAATAATGTCTGGATCTTGACGAAGAGCTGCTCGCAAACCGTTGGCAAAGCTATTCGTATCTGTTCCCACTTCTCGTTGGTTTACTATCGACATTTTATGTTTATGCAAATACTCAATCGGATCTTCTAGCGTAATAATATGTTTCGCATTATTCGTGTTAATATAGTCAATCATTGCAGCTAGAGTTGTAGATTTACCTGAGCCTGTTGGTCCTGTTACAAGTATGAGCCCCTGGGGTTTACAACATAATTTTTTCAATACTTCCGGCATACCTAATTGTTCAATTGTTGGAATTTCAGATGTAATTTTACGTGCTGCTAATGTGCAGCTATTACGCTGATGATAGGCGTTCATCCGGAATCGACATCTTCCTGGGAGTGAGTAGTTGAAATCAACTTCACCTTTTATTTCATACTCCTCATGACGATGCGGTGGTAGAATTTCTTTAATCATCAACTCTAAATCATCAGGTGTCAGATTCTCTTCTCCATACGGTTGCAATTGTCCGTTAACCCGATAATGCGGAGGTACACCTACAGTTACATGTAAATCCGAAGCGTCATTGTCATCCGCATAAGTTAGTAATTCTATAATAGATTTTGCCATTTCCTCACATCCTAATTATCAGTTGCTACACGTAATATTTCTTCTGTCGTTGTAACACCCTCTGCCACCTTTAACAGTCCATCTTCTAATAATGTTCGATAGCCTTTGTTATACATTTGCTTTTTAATCGTTGCAATTCCTGCTTTATCTAGTATCAATTCTTTAACATATTCATCGACTACGAGTATTTCATGAATTGCAAGTCGCCCTCGATATCCAGTCTTATTACATGACGGACATCCTTTACCACGCTTTACTCTTTGAATATGTATGTTATGTTTCAAGAAAATCTCCTGTTCTTGTAAAGATAAGTCGTGATACTCACCACAATCACGACAGACTCGTCTAACAAGACGCTGTGCCACAACTCCGACAACTGATGATGAAATTAAAAACGGTTCAATCCCCATATCAATCAATCTAGAAATAGATTCAACCGCACTATTCGTATGTAATGTACTTAATACTAAGTGGCCAGTTAAGGATGCACGAGTCGCTATTTGCGCCGTTTCTAAATCTCGAATTTCACCTATCATGACGATGTCTGGATCTTGGCGTAAAATAGATCTTAGGCCAGTAGCAAACGTCAATCCTATTTCTTCACGAACTTGAATTTGATTTACACCATCCATTTGATATTCAACTGGATCCTCAACAGTTACGATATTGACATCTTCACCATTTAGATGATGTAATGTCGCAGATAATGTAGAAGATTTACCGGAACCAGTTGGACCTGTAATAAGTACAATTCCATTCGGTTTAGAAATTATTTCTTTAAAATGTTCTAAGTTATTATCTGAAAAACCCAGCTTTTGAATATCTCCGTGTGAATTATTCAAATCCAATACACGCATTACAACTTTTTCACCATAAATTGTAGGTAACGTAGATAATCGAATATCAATCGGGTGAAGATTAATATTGGCCTTTATTCTCCCATCCTGAGGTAAGCGATTTTCTGTAATATTCAAATTCCCCATAATTTTAATACGAGCAATAATCATATTTTGCATATGTTTTGGAAGGGAACGCTCAGTTTTTAATACACCATCAATACGTAACCGAATACGTAGTTCTGTTTCATGAGGGTCAAAGTGAATATCACTAGCTCTTTGAACAACAGCATTCGAGATAATTTGGTTAACTAACTTAACAATAGGAGAATCGTCATCAAAAATTTCCGTTTCTTCATCATTTTCTAATGGGATAAAATCATTCAACGCAGCATCCATTGTTTCCTGTAAATCATAGTATTTAGAAATAGAACGATATAAATCATCCTTCGTCGCAATACTCGTTTCTATTTGGCAGCCCGTCACCATACGAACTTCTTCAATAGCGAAATAATCCATAGGATCAGCCATAGCAATGAGTAACTTATTCTTTTCACGCGTCAAAGGCATTAATAACGCACGTTTAGCTAACTCTTTTGGTACTAGTTGAATGAGTTCCGGTTCAATTGCATATTGACTGATACTAATATGAGGTACGCCTAATTGGAATTCTAGTACTTCAATTAAAAGTTGCTCAGTTAGTAAATTTTCTCTAATTAGAAAATCTCCGAGTCTCTCATTTATACTTCTACTTTTTAGAGCATAATCTAACTGCTCCTGAGTAATTGCGTTAGCTTCAACTAATAAATCCCCGAGTCTTTTTCTTTTTACTCTACTCATTTTCCCTCACCTCTTCGCCACCTTATTTAGTACTAGGTGTAACAATATCTCCTGTTTCCGTATAGTAGCTTCCTTCAGGAACAGGACTACCATTTTTACTTTTAGTTGCTTTTTTTCGTTCAGTAGTTGAAGGTTTACAGAAATCTGATGTATCATCCACATTACATTCTTCTGAAACTTCTTCTTCGCTTGTAGAATTCAAATCAACCAGTGTTTGTTTTGATGACAGCTCAATGATTTCATTTTGTGGAGCATAGTAATTTTGACTGATTAATTCTGTCTTTTCATTTCCATCATTAATAGTGACAGTTCGATAAATTAATAGTTGTAGACCTTCCTCTGATTGTTGAGCTATCTCTCTTTCTCCTTCTTCTAAATAAGAAGAATATCGATAAATAGTACGGGGTTTAACAATCTTTTTATCCTCTTCAAAGACGGACACTTTTGGATTGCCGCTTAGTGAATATAGTTCAATTTTTAATTCACCAGGTTTTACTGTAGCAACAATTTTCGCCGGTACTTTACTATGGGATATAAATCGAAAATCTCTTTTAAATATTGGATTAACAACAGCTTCATACCCAGGATACACATAACTTGGAACTTCGTTAGCTTGGTGCCTTTCCAATATTTCGAAGCTAGTTTGTACTACTGCACTATGCAAAGCTGATGCTACAATCGTCATTGCACTTTCATTGTTAGAGGCATTGGCTATTAGTTCATTAAATGAGACCTCATTTTCTGGCTCAATTATTAAACCATTTAATCGAGCAACAATTTTCGAAATTTCTGCGGTTTGGCTTTCACTCAAAGCTATCGTTTCAAATGAAATTCGTTCAGCTTGATCGATTGATATATCTTTAACTGCAACCTTAATTGGAGAACTCTTCAGAAAAGACGCCGCTTCAAGAATTTGAGTAATTAAATTTTCATCTTTTAAATTTGTTTGATTTTCAATTTTCTCTTTTAAAGTAGGATTCGATTCAACAATCAAAGACTCATGTACAATACGTTTCTTTTCCCAAAATACATACCACGGTTTCTCTATACTAAGTTCATATTGTCTAATAGAGGCATTTATATCGAATTTGAAATCTTCCCCGGTCAATAAAATCTCTTTTTCTCCAACCGTTATCAATATTTCGCTACTTTGCCATGTATCAATGGCTACATTTAACTGTTTTTTCATCTCTTCCTTAGACAAATTCTCTATAGATACATTACCTATAGTAGAACCTTTTGGAGCAGCTAATGCTTTATCCCCGTTATATTCAAATGAAACAAGAAAACCGAATACTAGCAGTGTAATTATTGTGAATTTCGTAAATAACCTCATATTCTAATTCTCCAATTATTTTTTTTGTATATTCTCCTCTATAAACTAGATTATAAATAAAAATTATCCTAAAAGATACGACTTTTATCACAATATAAAAATTTTTTTGTGAATTTTTAACTAAAACATATGCTATATATCACAGAAGAAGGTATGATATAAGTGTATAGTTTAATATATAAACAGGTTATTTGAACCACTTGCATTTTCATATAATTTCTCTTTTAATATTTTATTTTATCTATCACCTCATATTGTTGAAAAATATATTCTATCAATCTTACGAAAGAGGTTTTAAAAATGATGAAATTCTATAAGACGTTTCATTCAAATGAAAAAGGATTCACACTTATTGAAGTCTTGGCATCTTTCGTTATATTAGCAATTCTACTAACAGCCTTTTTTACCTTATTTATCCAAACGGCAAAAACAGGAAAATACTCAGAAAACATTGTAGATGCGACATATATCGCACAATCAGAAATGGAAAAAGCCTATGCAGTGAGTAAAAAGGATAGCAATCGGGAAGAAGCCATTAAAAGTTTAGGCTATACGCTTGAAGCTAATGGGGTTGAATTCATTAAAACAGAAGCTAAAAATACTATTAAATTAAAGCTTAAAAAAAACACAAATGCACCTAATTTAACGAACATAGTTATTACTGTCTATGAGAACAAAGAGGTTACTCCGAAAGCACAAATGGAAAATGTATTCGTATGGAAGTGAGGCAAACAATGAAGAATATTGCAAACAACGAAAAAGGAATTACATTAGTAGAGACACTCGCAGTTATCGTCATATCCGCTTTAGTTGCTACTTTAATATTCAACGTTCAATTGTCTAGTTCTAAACAATACGACAAACAATTAAATAAAAATCAGCAGCTTAATGAGGTTTCATATGTCTTAAAAGTCCTTACAAAAGAAATGAGAAAAACAACTGATATTAGCTCTATTAATGATGGAATCAAAATAAAAAACGATGAATATAAATTCGAGGTAAATACAAATAGCATCATCAAAAACCAAGAGCCCTTCGCCACTAATATTGGCGAATTTATGGTTGAATACAAAGATAATTCTTGGAATATCAAAATAAAAAATCTTGATGGAAAAACTGTTGAAACAAAAATAGTCGTTAGGAGTGGAAACTAATGAGAAAATTATATAAACATAACCACACTTTAAAAAATGAAAATGGCTATACACTAATTATCGTCCTTATGGTACTGGTTGTTATGTCGATACTTGGTGTTTCATTGATGAGCGTTACTGCAACAACAATGAAGCAATCTTCAGGTGAACGTACAGATCAATCAGTCTACTATATTGCAGAAGCAGGTATTGTACAAAAAAGAGAAGAACTTAATAACAAGGTGAACGATGCTTTCATTTCTACTAAAAATCACTATGAAACTTTAACTACTAAAGAAAAATTAAAGTTTAATTTCAAAGAGTATTTTTACACTCAAGCTGAACAAAACATTGCAAGTTCAACAGTCAATCAGTTTAGCAATTATGAAGAACATTTTGGCAAAAAACCGAAATCAACAATAATATTAACTAAAGATAAAGATGACTCTAACAAATACTATATAAAATCAACTGGTGAAATTGGAGGCAAAAAAAGAACGGTAACACAAGAATATATTGTATATTTAGTTGTTGAAACAACTCCAACACCTGAGACATATACACCTAAATATGCAGTCCATGTTAAAAATACTATCTCATTATCAGGTAGCGCTAATATTTATGGGGCAGATATTGCAACCGAATCATCTAATCCAAGAAGTATAGATATTCCATCGTATTATAGCCATAAACCTAAAGCAGACCTTAACACTCCTATTGATATCGAGTTACCTTCTTTCCCAGAGGATGATTTTAAAAATTTAGAGCAAGTAAAATACCCTAATAATGAGCAAGTCAAAAAAAACGATTCCCAAAAAACAAATGTTATACAAGATGGCGATTTATTAATTAATCACTACCTTACTGACAAATATACACTTAATATGACAAATAACATGAAATTTAAAAACATTATACTATCTAGTAACTATTCATTAACGATCAATGTTGGTAATACAGACAAGTCCCTCCTAGTAGACCACCTAAATATTGATAATGGACATATTAACATAATAGGTTCTGGAAAATTAACTATTTATGTGAAAGATAAAATAACAACAAACTCTTCAAGTACAGTAAACAACAATGGGAGTATATCCAAACTAAAAGTGTATTACAAAGGAAATAATGCAATAAACATGGCCGGTGATCAAAGGATCTTTGGATCACTATATGCAAAAAACACCAATATTAAATTCGGAGGTAGCGGAGGATTCCAAGGGGATATTTATTCTGGAGGAAGTAAAGTGGAATTAGATGGTGCCTCTTCAGCTATTACTAAAGTATTTTTCGCACCAAACGCAGATATTACTTTATCCGGTAGTGGCAATATTACAGGAGCAGTGATTGCAAAATCTTTTACTGCTTCAGGTGGAGCATATGTTCAATACGCATCCTCAAATCCTATACCTATTGAAACAGTTCCGTCTTATGACGACCCTAAACAATTATCCTCTCAAGGAGCTTTAATAGAAGAGTAAAGAAATAGTAAAAATTTAAAAGTAAAGATTTATACTGCTATTAAAAAGAGGTGTTTCAAAGTCAATACCACAACTTTGAAACACCTCTTAATCATTCTGCTAAATATTTTTTCTAATACGACTTATCCCTACAATAAAAAGTCGTTAACTGTAATGTTGTTTGAATAGTTCCTTTTAATCCATTTAAAACCACTTCTCCATTTGGTACTGAAAAGTTCACTTTATCTATACGGACTAAACGATCTAATCTTTCTACTTCTTTTAAAAAATCATAAACATCGTCATAATTTGGAGAGATTAGCATTGCATCAAATTTTATACATTCAGACTTAAGTGAGGAACTTACAGATGCATTAGAACATACGGGAGTTGCATACTGAATTTCTTCTACTTGTTGATTAACTGATGAAAGATTTGGTGATAATATTTCATCAGTAGTTATTGATTCGCTACTATGATTCGTTATTCCTTCTTCCAATTCTTTTCCAGACAATGAAATGGTCACATCATTTTTGATTATAATACGATCGATCTTCGTGATAGTTAGTTGTTCAATATTCCGGAGTGCACGAAGAACCTTTTCTAACTGTCTACTTCCAGGATCTTTGTTTAGAAATTCTAATTGATTGATTTTAAGTACACCCTCTCATTTATATTATAATCCACGTTTTCTTTGCTCATTTTCAACAGTATATTAATAGTAATGCAGGCATTCATAAGTGAAAAATATTTAACTGATATGTATTCTGCTAATCATTATATGTTGCAATAGCTAAGAGAATACTAGGAATCTCTTAGCTTATGTTTAAGTTTTTAGATACTCCGCTACGCGATTACGCCCTTTTTGTTTAGCTCCTACATACAAAGCCCTATCAGCATTTCGTATTAGTGCCATTGGTTTATCACAATCTTCAGGAGCAGTTGAAACACCGACACTTGTCGTGATTGTGACATGTTCTTTTATATGATTCAAACTCAAATCTGATCCAATTTCAAATAACTTAAATTGCACATTGATACGAATTTCTTCAGCTAAGTGGAGTGCCTCACCTTTAGACATATGAGGAAGTAAAATAACGAACTCCTCACCACCAAATCTAGCTAATAGCCCTTTATCTCCCACTTCTTCCTCTAAAGTACGAGCGAAGTCACATAAAATGCTATTACCACTTTGATGACCATACGTATCATTAATAAGTTTGAAATGATCAATATCGAGCATGATTAACGATAGCTGACGTATTTCCCCATCCATTAATTCTTGCATTTTAATTGTAAGTTGTTCTTCGAAATACCTGTAATTATATAACCCAGTTAAACCACAGCGCTCACTTTTGTTTAATGTCGCCTCAATATATCGCGATCGCTCCACGGAAACAGCAAAATAAGAACTTAGTATATCCAATATACGAATTTTATATTCTTCAAAGAATTTTTTCTTATTAGAAGCTAACAATAAAACTCCTACCATTTTTTGATTTCTCGAGATTGGCATCATTACTATACTTTGTGTGGCAAAAGGCAAAAAGCCTATCCCCATATCTATCCATTCGGACTGTTGATTGTAAGCAATTGTTTGCTCTGTGTTCATTATTTCTTTGATAGGCGTTTTCAAAATATTTTCATGAGAGATATTAACCGCTGTAGCTACTCCATTTTCATGTGATCTAAGAAATTGTAGCTGACCATTCACAATATCGATAATGTAAGCATGATCTACAGGCATGATTTCAATAGTTTTATCCATAAATAAATCCACAACTTCATTACTCGTCAAGCGATCTCCTAATTGATGACCAAAATGCGCAGCCAACGATAGGTATTCATTTACTCTTTCTGATGTACTATACATTCTTAGAATTTGAGTCACTATTAAAAACGGCAAACCTAGTAAAACAAATGATATTGAACCCACATATTCCGACAGTAGATATAGTGTTAACCCCATAGGAAAAGTAAATAACATACTATTATAATCCCAATAATCATCTTTTGTTAGAAATGGAGCTCTTTTCTTCATAACGATTAAGCTCAATTTCAGTAATACATGATTCACAAATGTATTCATAAATAAATAAACCATTCCGAATAAGACAATATGAGGAATACTAAGCGAACCAAATTCTCCACCAATTATGATGAAAAATAAACCACTGATGAAAGATACGAGGAAAAACATAATCGAATTCCAAGGTAAGCGGTAGAGACTTAACTTAAGTAACTTAGCACGGTATAAAAATGGAATCAGCGCAATTTGGAATACAATCAATTCTATAAATAAACCATATTTCAAAAATACCGCTAAGTTTACCCATTGCATAAAAAATAAAGGGACCCCGTTTATAACAAAAGGGAAAATGGCTGTTATGATTGCCAATACTATAAAGCCTATTAACTCAGACCCATCAATATACTTTGGTGGAGGGAAATAGTGGTATACCAAAAATAAACTGATTGGTACAGTTACCAACCATACTGCAAATACGGTCCATCTAAACTTTAGTGACAAATTCACTTCTCACACCTCTAATCGTGAGTATTTGTGCCTACTTTTAAGCAATTATAGCAAATCATTTTACCAAAGTCATCCATTTAATGCGATTCAATTAAATGTTTCATGCAATATTTTTCGCCATTTTGCTAACAAATATAAGGAACCAGTCATGATAATTACCTCATTCAACAGCATTTTTTGTTGAACAGTAGTTAAAATGTCATATGTTGTCGATTTATTTACCGCATTACTCATATTCATAATCTCATCAGCAGCCATCGCACGATCATTTGCTACATCTACAAAGGTAAAGGTAGTACCTACTTTTTCTAATTCTGCTAAAACTCCTCGTATATCCTTGTCCCCAAGCATTCCAACGATAAAATGGATAGGTTCATTAGGAAATTGCTCTTGAATCTCATCTACTAAACTTTTAGCACTCGCTGGGTTATGTGCCCCGTCAATATAAAGTTTCGGTGCAAGTTGTTCAAAGCGACATGCTAGCTGAGCACTTTGAATCCCATTTCGGAATGCTTCGACATTTGTTTTCATTCCATTTACTTGTGCAACGATATTATATGCTGTAATTGCTAGCGCCATATTACTGCGCTGATGTAGTCCAGGCATTGTACGAGTTAAATTCGTGATTCGTACATCATTAGCCATATATATTTCCGTAAATTCCCCTTCTGTAACGGTGAAATTTTCATTGTAAACAAGTAATGGTGAGCGAAGTTTTTTCGCTTCTTGTGTAAATATTTTCATTGCTTCAGTTGGTAACACACCCGTCACCACAGGCTTTCCTCGTTTAATAATGCCTGCTTTATGCATAGCTATACTTTCAATCGTTGAGCCTAAAAAATTTGTATGCTCTAAAGCAATACTAGGTACAACTGATACGATTGGCGTTACAACATTTGTGCTATCAAAACGCCCCCCCATACCACATTCAATAATAGTAATATCAGGTGCAAAGCGCTCAAAAGCTAAAAAGGCTGCTACTGTTAACAGTTCAAAGTCTGTTAGTTTTCCATCTAATCCCTCATCCGCCATGATACTAAAAACTGCATCCATTTCTTCTGGTGTAATCGGTTGTTCATCTAGCTGAATTTGATCGTGTACATCTTCAATACACGGAGACATAAATGTCGCGGTCGACAGTCCATGAGCCTTACTTATATGTTCTATAAAAGTAATCGTTGAACCTTTGCCATTTGTACCCGCCACATGGACTGCTGATAAGTTTTCTTGTGGATTCCCTACTAATTGTAATGCTTCAGTAATAGCTGTTAACCCTGGTTTAATCGAAGCATCACTACGGACACCCCACTTTTCTTTATAGTGATCTAATTTCGGAATCATGTCGGCACCTCATTTACTTCTTCACTTTATTGTTTAAAAATGCACGTACTTCAGAAATAAAATAAAGAGAACCTGTTATGACTAATACATGCTCGTCCTCTTTTTTCTCAATTGCTCGCTTCACTACACGTTCCCAATCTGCAGCAAAATAAGTATGGTGGTGCTGTGATAATGCTGCTAATTCTTCTGCTGGTGCGGCATTAGGCATATTTATTTGCGTAAATGTCATAGAGGTTGCTACTTCCGCCATCATCGTTATACTTTTTAAATGATCTTTGTCCTGTAGCGCGGCATAGATAAAATCGTATTCCCTCGTCGGATATTTCGCTTTTAATGTGGCAATTAATGCTTTTGTACCTTCGGGATTATGCGCTCCATCAATTACGATAAGATGACCATACTCTTCAAAGCGCCCCGCCCATTTTGCTTCTTTTAAAGCCTTTCGAATGGCTTCTTCTGTAATGACAAAGTATCCAGCATCTTTTAACAATAATGCTGTCGTAATAGCTAATGAAGCATTGTTAATTTGATGAGGACCTGCCATACGTAATTCAACATCAGTTAGAACATAATCACCTTTTGAGTAATTAAACACCTGTGCATGTTCCTTTTGAGCGACTATTGTTGCCGTAAAATCCTCGTTGAAAATAGCTATAGGTGCGTGCTTCTTTTCCGCTACTTTCCGAAGAACTTCTATTGCATCTATATTCTCTACCGTTGTCACTACGGGTCTATTTTCTTTAATAATGCCACCCTTTTGATAAGCAATTTTGTCATAGGTATCACCTAAAATCGCTGTATGTTCTAGAGAAATCGTTGTAATTATTGAAATGATGGGATCAATCACATTAGTTGAATCTAATTTGCCACCAATACCTGTTTCAATTAAAGCAACATCTACTTTTTCATCTGCAAAATAGAGGAAAGCAACAATCGTCATAATTTCAAAAAAACTTGGGTATACTCCATCCTTTTCATCTATTGCAGCAAACACTTTATTGACGTATAAAAGGAATTGCTCATCCGTAATTTGCTTGTCACTAATTGTAATACGCTCATTTATGCGCTCTAAGTGTGGAGAAACAAAGCAGCCTACTTTTTCTACTTGACTGTACTTTAATATTTCCTTTAAGGCATTTAAAGTAGAGCCTTTACCGTTTGATCCTGCTAAATGGATTGTTTTAAAAGTATGTTGGGGGTCGCCAAACCCATGTAATAATGAAGTAACGACTTCTAATGGAATAGATGTACTACTACCTTTTTTTAATGAGGTTAAAAACTCGACGCACTGTTCTATATTTGTAAACACTATTCAACACTCCTGGTATGTATATTGTGCTTGTTATTTAATCATTTACCTTCTTATTATAAGCCATTATAAAGAACAATAACTACATTACATTTTGGTTATAATTACCTCTTGACCTTTTTTAGGTTCAATTTATAGAGTACTAAAATATCTTTCAACATATATCTATTGAGAAATATATTGCAATGATTTCTCATATTTCATCGAAAATTGTTCGTTTTAATAACAAAAAAAATCGCTCAAGTATAATACTTGAGCGATTTTTTTATTACATATTTTTCAATTCATTAATACGTTTCTCCACTGTTGCATATTTTTCAATATAGTCTGCTTCTTTTGCACGCTCAGCAGCTACAACGTCATCTGGAGCTTTAGATACGAAACGTTCATTGTTCAGTTTACCTTGAACTCTTTTCACTTCTTTATCCCATTTCTCAAGTTCATGTGATAAGCGCTCAATTTCAGCAGCTACATCAATTAAGCCTTCAAGAGGTAAGAATAGTTCTGCACCAGATACAACAGCTGACATGCATTGACCAGGAGCCTCAATACCTTCGCCAAGTGTTAAAGGCTCTGGGTTACAGAATTTTTCTAGATATGCTTTGTTATCTTCCAGAACAGAAAGTGTTGCAACGTCTTTAGCTGAAACATATAAAGGCACTTTTTTGCTCATTGGTGTTTGTACTTCAGCACGAATATTACGAACAGCACGGATAATGTCCATTAGTAATTTCATGTTATCCGATTGTGCTTGTGAAGTTAAATTTTCATCAACTGTCGGCCAAGCAGCTACTGTAATTGATTCGCCCTCATGCGGAAGGTTTTGCCAAATTTCTTCTGTGATAAATGGCATAAATGGATGTAACAGGCGCATTGTATTATCTAAAACATATGCTAGTACAGAGCGCGTTGTTTTCTTCGCTGCTTCGTCTTCACCGTATAATGGCAATTTCGCCATTTCGATGTACCAGTCACAGAAATCATCCCAGATGAAGTTGTATAATTGACGACCTACTTCACCAAATTCAAATTTTTCAGCTAAAGTTGTTACTTGTTCGATTGTTTCATTCAGACGAGTTAGAATCCATTGATCTGCCACTGATTTTTTACCAGTTAAATCGATTTCATCGTAAGTCATGCCTTCCATATTCATCAAAGCAAAGCGTGAAGCATTCCAAATTTTGTTTGAGAAGTTCCAAATAGCTTCTACTTTTTCATTTGAATAACGTAAATCTTGACCTGGAGAAGAACCAGTTGCTAAGAAGTAACGTAATGAGTCAGCACCGTATTTTTCGATAACATCCATTGGATCAACTCCGTTACCTAGAGATTTAGACATTTTACGCCCTTGCTCATCACGAACTAAACCATGAATTAATACATCTTCAAATGGTCGTGTACCAGTAAATTCAATGCCTTGGAAAATCATACGAGAAACCCAGAAGAATATAATATCATAACCAGTTACTAATGTATTAGTTGGATAATAACGTTTAAATTCTTCGTTTGCTTCATCTGGCCAGCCCATTGTTGAAAACGGCCATAATGCAGATGAGAACCAAGTATCTAATACATCAGTATCTTGATTCCAGTTTTCAGCATCAGCTGGAGCATCTGTACCTACGTAAACTTCACCTGTTTCTTTATGGTACCAAGCTGGGATTCGATGACCCCACCAAAGTTGACGAGAAATACACCAATCACGGATATTCTCCATCCAACGAGAATACGTATTTTCAAAACGTGCAGGTACAAAGTTTACTTTGCCTTCTTCATCTTTTTGAAGCTCTAATGATGCATCTGCAAGTGGTTGCATTTTAACGAACCATTGTGTTGAAAGATACGGCTCAACAACCGCACCAGAACGTTCTGAGTGTCCTACTGAATGCATATGATCTTCAATTTTGAAACAAACACCCATGCCTTGTAAGTCTTTAACGATTGCTTTACGGCATTCAAAGCGATCCATACCTTTATATTTCCCAGCATTATCATTCATCGAACCGTCTTCATTCATTACAAGAATACGCGGTAAGTCATGGCGGTTACCTACTTCAAAGTCATTCGGGTCATGAGCTGGTGTAATTTTTACAACACCCGTACCAAATTCCATTTCAACGTACTCATCTGCTATGATTGGAATTTCGCGACCTACTATTGGTAATGTTACTGTTTTACCGATTAGATGTTGGTATCGTTCATCTTTAGGGTGAACAGCGATCGCAGTATCACCTAGCATTGTTTCAGGGCGTGTAGTTGCAATTTCAATTGCTCCAGTCCCATCAGTTAATGGATATTTGAAGTGATAAAAAGCTCCTGGAATGTCTTTGTAAATAACTTCAATATCTGATAACGCTGTTTTTGTTGCAGGATCCCAGTTAATGATATATTCACCGCGGTAAATTAATCCTTTTTCGTAAAGTTTTACAAATACTTCTTTTACTGCATCAGAAAGTCCTGCATCTAATGTGAATCGTTCACGAGAATAATCTAGCGCTAGACCCATTTTCGCCCATTGCTGACGAATATGACCTGCATACTCTTCTTTCCATTCCCATGTTTTTTCAACAAACTTTTCGCGACCTAAGTCATAACGAGTAATTCCTTCTTCACGAAGTTTCGCTTCTACTTTTGCTTGTGTTGCGATACCCGCATGGTCCATACCTGGTAACCAAAGTGCATCGTATCCTTGCATACGTTTCATACGAATTAGGATATCTTGTAATGTTGTATCCCAAGCATGCCCTAAGTGTAGTTTACCTGTTACGTTTGGTGGTGGAATTACGATTGAATATGGCTCTTTGCCACTTTCAGGTTGTGCTTTAAAGAATTCTCCTTTTAGCCACCATTCATAACGTCCTTGTTCGATTGACTGTGGATCATATTTCGTTGGCATTGATGTCGTTTGTTGTTCTGTCAATTTGACGACCTCCTTTTAATTTTTTGTTAACAACAAAGTATCTTGTAGTTTTTTGCAAATAAAAAAACTCCTATCGCCTAAAAAGGACGAAGGAGTTGAATTCGCGGTACCACCTTTATTTCAACACAAAAAACGTGCTGACACTTCATTGTATAACGGCTTCTAACCGGCTTCTGCTAAGCTTTATCAGGTTCACAGAAACTGCTCCAGGGCGACCTTCAAATGTGTGTAAGCGGAAACTCGCACCTAACGTTTCCTCTCTTTGGCAAACACAATACACTCTACTCTTCCCTATCTATGCATCAATATTAAGATGACCTTATTGTATCGAAAAAAAGATGCATTTTCAAGTTTTTTAGAAAGGAGGACCACATTTCATGTCACGTCGAAAATATAATCCTTATTTTCTACCACCTTGGCTACGGAAAACAAGATTTTACTGTAGAAGTATTATCGTTCCTCTTTGTTGCTTCCAAGGTATTCGTGTAATCATCATCCCGACAACAGGAGACATTATATTACTTCTGGTATTAGCCTTATTGTGGTACTTACTGTTTACGGATTTCCTTTAAGTTGTACGTTCTAATTGTATATGCTTCTTCTAAATCCCATAAGAACGATTCAGATTCTGGTTTTTCTTGAGCACTTGCCTCAGCAGTAGTAGTAGATGAACTTTCTACTACTTCTGCTTCTACTTGTGCAGTAGCAACTTGTGGTTCCTCATAATTACATGTCGCCTGCCAGTTAAAATGACAGCTACCATCACCTTGGAATGTTGTCGTAATATAGTCTACTTTTATTTCTACAGGGACGTCTTTATTCACTCGATCTCTTGGCAAATTTACATGTAACGGCACAGCATATTCAAAATAACCCGATTCTCCTTGCATGTCTAAATCTTCTATTGTTGTCCAAGTTGAAGTCCCATGATGTGGTGTTTCACCTTCTGCAAATGCTACATTGGCAGAAATATGATAAATACCTGTTAAGAATACTGATTCACCTGACTCTTCCTGTGTCCAACGAGGTGTAATTTTCACATTCGACGTATCTTGCGGTTTACCAAAACTTTCAGGAAAGTTAAATCCTTCTGCGATTTCCCAGGAAATATGTTGCATAGCTTGACCTCCTTCATATATCTAATAGATTATATGCGTGGTAGTATCGTGATTATGCATTATGTTATGTCCATAGATTGTACGGCGGTAGTTATTCATTTGTAGGTTAGGTCCCTTAGAGTCATTGATGCTCTATGAGAAAGATTAGCTGGATTACTGACATTATCAATGTATTTACTTGCATTAAAAAGGCCTTCTCAAAATAGAGAAAGCCTTTTTCTTATAACATTATATTAGCGCGCAAGTTGTTTAAATACTTTTTGGAAAGCTTGGACTGTCTTTGCAATATGTTCTTCAGTGTGCTCTGTAGAAACAAATACACCTTCAAATTGTGACGGCGGCAAGAAGATTCCTTCATTCGCCATTAAACCGTAGTATTCAGCAAACAATTGTAAATCAGAAGTTTTCGCTGTTTCAAAGTTAATAACATTTTCATTAGTTAAGAAGTAACCAATCATTGAACCTGCACGATTTACTGTGTGAGGGATGTTATACATTTCTGCAGCTTCGCGGAAACCTGCTTCTAATTGATCCCCTAATTTTGTGAAATAATCATATGTTTCAGGTTTTAAATGACTTATTGTTGCTAAACCAGCAGACATTGCAAGTGGGTTACCTGATAATGTACCCGCTTGATAGATTGGACCTGCTGGAGCTATTTTCTCCATAATCTCACGTTTACCACCGAATGCACCTACAGGTAGTCCACCACCGATTACTTTGCCTAGACAAGTTAAATCTGGTGTTACTCCGAAGTGACCTTGAGCACTATGATACCCTACACGGAAACCAGTCATTACTTCATCAAAGATTAATAGTGAGCCTGCGTTTGTTGTTAGCTCACGTAAACCTTCAAGGAATCCTGGTAACGGCGGAACGACACCCATATTACCGCAAACCGGCTCAACGATTACTGCAGCAATTTCTTCGCCGAATTTTTCAAAGACAAGTTTAGCTGATTCTAAATCATTATACGGAACCGTTAATGTGTTTTGAGCAATTCCCAATGGTACACCTGGGCTGTCTGGTAAACCAAGTGTTGCGACACCCGAACCAGCTTTTATCAGTAAACTATCACCATGTCCGTGATAGCTACCTTCGAACTTCAAAATTTTATCTCTTCCTGTAAAGCCACGTGCTGCACGGATGGCACTCATTGTTGCTTCCGTACCTGAAGATACCATACGAATCATTTCGATTGAAGGAATACGATCTATTACTACTTTTGCTAGTTCATTTTCTACTAGTGAAGAAGCTCCAAAGCTTGTTCCCGTTTCAGCTACTTTTTGAATTGCAGCTACGACATCAGGATGCGTGTGACCAATAATTAGTGGACCCCATGATAATACATAGTCAATATAATCATTACCATCGATATCCGTAATGATTGCTCCTTTACCACTAGCCATAAAAATCGGATCCATATCAACTGCTTTAAATGCACGAACTGGACTATTTACGCCACCTGGCATTAAGTTTACTGCTTCTTTAAACGCTTGTTTTGATTTTTCATATGATCGTGTCATGAATTATTTTCCCTCCATCCAACGAACTGCATCTTTTGCATGATAAGTAATGATTAAGTCTGCTCCTGCGCGTTTCATACCTAGTAGTGTTTCTAAGACCGTTTGTTTTTCGTCAATCCAACCATTAATAGATGCCGCTTTAACCATCGCATATTCGCCACTTACATTGTAAGCAACAATCGGTAAATCGTAGTTATTACGTACATCACGTACAATATCTAAGTAAGCCAATGCTGGTTTAACGATTAAGAAATCTGCTCCTTCTTCTACGTCTGAAGTAGCTTCACGCATTGCTTCCATACGATTTGCAGGATCCATTTGATATGTTTTACGATCACCAAATTTAGGTGCGCCATCTGCCGCATCACGGAATGGTCCATAGTATGCTGAAGCGTATTTTACTGCATAAGACATGATTGGAACATCTTCAAATCCAGCATCATCTAAGCCTTTACGAATCGCTGCTACAAAACCATCCATCATATTAGATGGCGCAATAATGTCTGCTCCCGCTTCTGCTTGTGAAACTGCTGTTTTTGCTAATAAATCTAGTGAAGGGTCATTTAAAATTTGTTCTTTGTCATTCACGACACCACAGTGACCGTGAGAAGTAAATTCACATAGGCATGTGTCCGCAATAACCACGATTTCTGGGTAATTCTTTTTCACAAAACGAGTTGCTTCTTGAACAATACCATGATTGTGGAAAGCTTGAGTACCTACTTCGTCTTTTTCTGCAGGTAAGCCAAAAAGAATGATGGAAGGAATACCTAGTGAAACTACTTCATCCATTTCCTCACCTAAACGATCAATTGAAAATTGAAAAACGCCTGGCATAGAAGATACTTCATTTTTAATATTTTCTCCATCCATGACGAAAATGGGATAGATGAAATCTTCTTTATGCAAATATGTTTCTTTTACCATTGAGCGCATAGTAGCGGATTGACGTAAACGTCTATGTCTTTTAAATGTTAAATCTTTCATTTTAGATGTTCCTTTCTATTAGCTAACTCTTGAATCAATGCTTTCATTGTATAGGTGGGCGGCATTACATCAACTTTAGCTCCTGCTTTAATTAGCGCTTGCTCTGTGATATGCCCTATGGATAGAACTATAAATGAATGCCAACCGATTACCTTTGCTACATGCTCAGAAAAAACCTCTACTGCAGATGGACTTGCAAAGGCAATACTTACATTTGTAGATTCTTTCAAAAGTGTTAGCAGTTCTGTAGTATTTTCTGTCGTTTGAACCGTTTCATAGACAGTCCATTCATCCACATGACAAGATAAACCTTTTACTATAGTATCCTTTGCCATCGATCCCTTAAAAAATTGACAGGATACATTGCCCCCTACAATAGAAGGGAACTCTTGCACAAATACATCTGCACTGAATGTTGATGGCATAAAATTAATCTCAAAGCCCATTTCTTCAAGAGCTTCGGCTGTTTTTGAACCTACAGCAGCCACCTTACCTGACCACTCAGATGCCTGGAAATGAAAACGCTGTATTTTACTTTTAAAAGCAAGGACCGCATTCTGACTAGTGAAAATAAGCCAGTCATACTGCTTACTTTTTTCAAGTCGTTGTCGGTCCATATCACTTTTAACCTCATTAACAGTAATAAGCGGTAGGTGTATAGCCTGACCGCCTAATTGTTCAATTTGCTTTTCCACAGATGCTGTAACATGTGTTCCTGTTAATACGATTTTGTCTCCACTAAGAGATAAATCATTTTGCATCTTGCTCAGCCTTTACTTTTTGAATTAAATCAAAGGCTCCTTGCTCTGTTAAAATACGAGCAACTTCTTCACCAGCTGCTTTAGCATCTTCCATTGTCACTGTTTCTTTATAAATAACAGACGCATCTGGAGCTGCTACTAAACCAGTTAGTTCAATTTGTTTTCCGTCAAATTTTGCGTAACCTGCGATTGGTACTTGGCAACCGCCATCCATTGCTGCAAGATATGCGCGCTCTGCATGTGCTTCTTCCCAAGTTGCTTTGTCCGTTAATTTAGCAAGCTCAGCTAATAATTCCGCATCATCACTACGACACTCAATACCTAGAGATCCTTGCCCAACAGCTGGGATACACATTTCAGCAGATAAGTATTCTGTTACGACATCTTGACTCCACCCCAGTCGTTTAAGACCGGCTGCTGCTAAAATAATCGCATCATATTCGCCCGTTTCAAGTTTCGCTAAACGTGTATCTACGTTTCCACGTATCCATTTGATTTCGATATCTGGACGTTGGGCCAATAATTGTGCACTGCGGCGTAAGCTACTTGTACCAACAACAGCACCTTTTGGTAGATCAGCAAATTTCACATGACCATTTGAAATGAAAGCATCACGTGCATCTTCACGCGGAGGGATACAGCCGATTACAAGCCCCTCTGGTAAAACTGCTGGCATGTCCTTCATACTGTGGACAGCAAAATCAATACCTTTATCAAAAAGTTCTTGTTCGATTTCTTTTACAAATAGTCCTTTACCGCCTACTTTAGAAAGTTGGACATCTAAAATTTGGTCACCCTTAGTCACGATTTCTTTGACTTCAAATTCAAACGGAGCACCCGCCAGTTTCATTTGATGGATAAACCAATTAGTTTGCGTTAAAGCAAGTTTACTTCTTCTTGAACCTACTACTATTTTTCTCACAATAATCCAACCTTTCTATTAATACCAAAGATGAAAATCAGACAATTTACTTCCTAAAAAGAAATTGATGATTACAAACAGAAATGCATACACATGAGCCCACGCATAACTTGTCGAATGTAATTTCCCTTTTCGATTTCCATAAATGATGAAACAATATATTAACAACGAAACAAATGAACCAACAATTTTCACATCAAATACAGATACGTCATCTAATGTTAAATATGCCCATTGTAGGCCTAAAATTAAACTTATTAATAATAACGGTATACCCGTTAATAATGAAGCTGTCATTCCTTGCTCAGTTTGCTGTAATGATGGAAGTCTCGTCCATTGCTTCGTCCATTTCTTTTTCTTTAATACATTATATAAAATCAAATATAATGTCGAAAAAACAAACGATAATGAGAATGCCACATACGAAAGTATTGCGAACGTAATATGGATAAATAAAAGCTCAGAGATTAGTGCCTCACCTACTGGCGACTGTGAAATTTGCGATGGTGCAAATGTATTAATCGTCATGAAGATGAATCCAATTACGTTGATGAAGAATACTGGTAAATCTACTCGATAAACGCAATGCAAAAGGATCGAAATGGTTATTAATAACCAAGCGTAGAAATAGATTCCTTCAAACAACGATAATATAGGGAAACGATGCGTCTCCACTATATACATTACTAAAAATACTGATTGTAAAACCCATACGATGGAAAGTAGCCAAAATGCAACACGGTGAGCTTTTGCATCCTTATTTAAATAATCTATAAAATAGAATACAAGACTGATTGCATATAAGACGACCATCGCTTCATGTAGTCTTGTCATCATCAAATCAGCCATAACTTACTCCTTTATTTTTAACTTTATCGCGAAAAAAAAGACGATTTCGCATCTATTAGTTTACCATACAGATACGAAAACGCCTCCTAAACAAATTTCATTAATATGATAATCCAGGACTAGAAGATTGTGCTTCTTCTGCTATTTTTTGCATTCGGTTTTTTTCTACTAATTGGTGCCTTTTCACTTCATCTTGCACATCATTTTCAATTCCGAAAATTTGTTGGAATAGCTGTAATTGTTCATTTGCTTTTGTTGAACTAGCCATTTCCTTAGCTTGCAGAATTGGTTCTTTTAATAATTGATTAATAATTGATTTCGTATGCTTACTTAACACTTTTTTCTCACGATCCGTTAAATCAGGCATTTTGTTTTCGATACTTTGCATTGTTTCCTCTTGAATTGTTGCTGCTTTTTTACGAAGCGCGGCAATTACAGGTACTACACCAAGTGTTGATAACCAGTCTTGGAAATCATGAATTTCAGTGTCAATCATTGTCGAAATTTGCTTAGCAGCACGTTCACGTTCAGCAAGGTTTGCCTCAACTATGCCTTGTAAGTCGTCAATATCATATAGGAAGACATTTGGTAAATCGCCAATACGTGGATCTAAGTCACGCGGCACAGCGATATCTACCATAAATAATGGTTTTCCTTTTCTTAAACGTTCAACAAATTGCATTAATTCAAAGTCAATAACATATTCTGTCGCACCAGTTGAACTGATTAAAATATCAGCTTCAAGAAGTGTACATTGAAGCTCTTGCATTGACTTTGCTGTTCCTTCAAACTTAGAAGCAAGTAATTCAGCTTTTTCAAATGTACGGTTAATCACCGTCACTTTACCAACACCACTACCATACAAATTTTGAGTCGCTAATTCACCCATTTTACCTGCGCCTAAAATAGCAACATGTTTTTGTTGTAATGATCCGAAGATTTTCTTAGCAAGTTCTACAGCTGCATAAGAAACAGACACTGCATTTTCGCCTATAGCTGTTTCACCATGCGCGCGTTTTGCGAATGTAATAGCTTGCTTAAATAGTTGATTGTAAACCGTACCAGTTGCACCGATTTCTTGTCCATTTAAAAAGCTTGTACGCACTTGTCCAAGGATTTGTGTTTCTCCAAGTACCATTGAATCTATCCCAGCAGTGACACGGAACAAATGCTCCATCGACTGTTCATCTTCACGAATATATAAATGAGCAGAAAAAGTTTCAACAGGAACTTTAAACCAATCTGCTAGGAATTGTTTTATATAGTGCCGTCCGGTATGCAATTGATCGACTACAGCATACACTTCTGTTCGGTTACATGTAGATACAATTACGTTCTCTAATATGCTTTTTTCACTTTGAAGAGCTCTCATAGCATTCGGTATTTCACTCTCAATAAATGAGAATTTTTCACGAATCTCTACTGGAGCTGTCTTATAATTCAAGCCTACTACGATGGTATGCATGAAATCATACACCTCTCACGTTCATCTAATTCACGATTTCTATTATAGCATAAATGTCCGTCACAGTTAGTTTTAATTGTGAACGGTATATGAATGATAATAGCACTCGCCTTATTTAGAATTATTATAATGTAAGTGTATCAAAAAATTTGTCGAACAACAACCATATTGCTTTAAATATCATTTTTCCCAAACGAGCAAATAACTATTCAATAAATAATAAAAGAGCGCTAGCAACTATCGCTCGCGCTCTTCCTATGAAACTGTTACATTCTTTTTTCGATTTCTGCCCAAGCTTGGTCCATGCCCATGCTTTTTTCAGAAGAAAATAAAATAAGCGGATCATTTGGATCCATATCCAATACATCTTTCACCACTTTTTTATGCTTTTCCCATTTACCTTTTACAATTTTATCAGCTTTCGTTGCAACTACGATACATGGGATATTGTAATGCTTCAAGAAATCATACATCATACAGTCATCAACTGTAGGTTTGTGACGAATATCTACAATTAACACAACCGCTTTTAACAGTGAACGACTTGTGAAATATTGTTCGATCATTCGCCCCCAAGCTTCACGCTCAGATTTTGAAACTTTCGCGTAACCATAACCTGGGACATCCACAAAGAACAATTGCTCTTCAATTTTATAAAAATTTAGTGTTTGCGTTTTCCCTGGTTTAGAAGAAATACGCGCCATACTTTTACGTCCAATCATTCGATTGATAAAAGAAGACTTTCCTACATTCGATCTTCCTGCCAAAGCGAACTCTGGCAGGCCATCCTCTGGATATTGTGCTGGTCGTACTGCACTAATGACCATTTCTACATTATTAACTTTCATATTTCTCCTCCGTCTAACGCTATTTCCAGTACTTCATCTGCGTTTGACACTATCTTAAATGAAAGCTGTTCACGAACACTATCTGGTATATCATCAATATCGCGTTCATTGTCTTTCGGTAAAATAATTGTCGTTAAGCCTGCACGATGCGCCCCTAACGTTTTTTCTTTCAAACCACCAATTGGTAATACTCGTCCACGCAACGTCACTTCACCTGTCATACCTACTTCTCTTCGGATTGGACGTTTCGTAATAGCAGATGTAATAGCTGTAACCATTGTAATCCCCGCTGATGGACCATCTTTTGGTACGGCACCTTCTGGCACGTGAATGTGAATATCATGTTTATCGAAGAATTCTGGGTCAATATTCAGATCTTCTGATTTTGAACGTACATAAGATAAGGCCGTTTGAGCAGATTCCTTCATCACGTCTCCAAGCTTACCAGTTAACTGCAATTTGCCTTTACCAGGAGTTAATGATACTTCAATCTGTAAAGTATCTCCACCAACTGTTGTATACGCTAATCCAGTTGCCACACCTATTTGGTTTTCTGTTTCAGCTTGCCCATAATGGAAACGATGTTTTCCAAGAATATCTTCAAGATTCTTAGCCGCCATTACCACACGTTTTTTATCACCCGCAACAATTTGCATCGCTGCTTTACGGCATAATGTTGCAATTTGACGTTCTAATCCTCGAACACCTGCTTCGCGCGTATAATATCGAATTAAATCAATAATTGCATCATCACGAATTTGCAATTGTGCCTTTGATAGACCATGCTCTTTCAGTTGTTTCGGAATAAGATGTTTTTTCGAAATTTCATGCTTTTCTTGCTCTGTATAACCCGCGATTGTAATGATCTCCATACGGTCAAGTAATGGACCAGGAATCGTACTTAAATCATTTGCTGTCGCAACAAATAATACATTTGATAAATCATATGTTTCTTCAATGTAATGATCACTAAATGAATTGTTTTGCTCTGGATCTAATACTTCAAGCATAGCAGCAGAAGGATCTCCTCGGAAATCATTCGACATCTTATCGATTTCATCAAGTAAAAATACAGGGTTTACTGTACCAGCCTTTTTCATACCTTGTATGACACGTCCTGGCATTGCGCCCACGTAAGTTCTTCTGTGACCACGTATTTCAGACTCATCACGTACACCACCAAGTGAAATACGGACAAATTTACGATTTAAAGCTTCTGCAATCGATTTCGCTAAAGAAGTTTTACCTACTCCAGGAGGTCCAGCCAAACATAAAATTGGACCACGTAAAGATTGTTTTAATTGTCGAACTGATAAATATTCAAGAATACGTTCCTTAACTTTATCAAGTCCTTCATGATCACGATTTAAAACTTTTTCCGCCATTTTAATATCATGTCTATCTTCAGTTTTTTCCTTCCAGGGTAAAGCAACTAGCCAATCAATATAACTACGGATAACGCCACTTTCAGCTGCTGCTGCAGGCAATTTTTCGTAACGATCCAATTCTTTATACGCCGCTTTTAATGTTGATTCAGGCATTCCTGATTCTTGGATTTTCTTTTTCAGCTCAGATACTTCACCTGTTTTGCCTTCACGATCGCCAAGTTCAGTTTGGATTGCCTTCATTTGTTCACGTAAATAGAATTCCTTTTGCGCTTTTTCCATCGCACGTTTTACTTTAGAGCTAATCTTTTTTTCAAGATTCAATACTTCCTGCTCATCATGTAAACGTTGAATTAAAATTTCCAAACGCTCTTTTACGTCGATGATTTTAAGTATCTCTTGTTTACCATTAATTTTCAACGGCAAATAAGAAGCAACCATATCTGCAAAGCGTCCTGGTTCTTCAATATCAGCAACAGTATCATATGTTTCTGTAGTTACTTTACTCGAAGCTTTCGAGTACTTTTCAAAATAAGTTAGAAGAGTGCGCATTAAGGCTTCTGTTTCAGCATCTACAGTTTTTGAATCTTCAAAGTTTTCAATTTCTACAACTGCAAATTCTTCTCCATCACGATAATCAACGACTTTCGCACGATTTAGACCTTCAACTAGGACACGAATTGTTCCATTGGGTAACTTTAGCATTTGTTTTACATATGCGACTGTCCCGACTGTATATAAATCATCCGGCGTAGGATTTTCAATGCTCATCTCTTTTTGAGTGACTAAGAAAATAAGATTATCTTCCAGCATTGCATGTTCAAGAGCAGCAACAGAACGCTCTCGACCTACATCGATATGTAATACCATCGTGGGATAAACGAGTAAACCTCTTAAGGGCAATAATGGGATATTTTTTGTTCTTTTTACTTCAGTCATGCGGGTGATCACCTCCATTAGATTTTGTCCGATTTACCCGCAAATCAAACATTATTAATTGCAGAAATGATTACCATTTCAATTTCACTCTTCATAAGTGTTTATCGACTGAAATTTATTTTAAAAAAAGCCAGCTTTCGAGTAGTGCTAATTGGCACTTTTTCGAAGCCAGCTTTTCAATCAGTTATTAAGCAGATGTTTTTTCGCTGTCTGATTTTAACTCAGTTCCATCTTCAAGTAGAAGTTTTGGACGAGCTTTTTCTGTAATCGTTTCTTTCGTAATGATACATTTTGCAATATCATCGCGAGAAGGTAGTTCAAACATAACATCTAACATAATGTTTTCAATAATTGAGCGTAAACCACGAGCACCTGTTTTGCGTTCGATTGCTTCTTTAGCAATTTCCAATAATGCATCTTGATTGAACTCAAGTTCAACATCATCAAGAGCTAGCATTTTTTGATATTGTTTAGAAAGCGCGTTTTTAGGCTCAGTTAAAATTTGAACAAGCGTTTCAGCATCTAGCTGTTCTAAACTTGCTAATACTGGAAGACGACCAATAAATTCAGGAATTAAACCAAATTTCAATAAATCTTCTGGGATTAAATACTTCATCAAGTTATTATCTTCAGGTTCGTCTTTCTTACCATTCGAACCGAAGCCAATTACTTTTTGGCCTAAACGACGCTTTATGATAGATTCAATTCCGTCGAATGCTCCACCAACAATGAATAAGATATTAGTTGTATCGATTTGGATAAATTCTTGATGTGGGTGTTTACGTCCACCTTGTGGTGGAACACTAGCAACTGTGCCTTCTAAAATTTTTAAAAGCGCTTGTTGTACACCTTCACCAGATACATCACGTGTAATCGATGGGTTTTCTGATTTACGGGCTACTTTATCGATTTCATCAATATAAATAATCCCTTTTTCAGCACGTTCGATATCATAATCTGCTGATTGGATTAGTTTAAGTAGAATGTTCTCAACATCCTCACCCACATAACCAGCTTCAGTTAAAGATGTAGCATCCGCAATTGCAAACGGTACATCAATAATACGCGCTAATGTTTGGGCAAGTAATGTTTTACCGCTACCAGTTGGTCCGATTAAAACAATATTTGATTTTGAAAGTTCTACATCGTCAATTACACTGTTTGAGTTTACACGTTTATAGTGATTATACACTGCAACAGATAGGGCTTTTTTTGCACGCTCTTGACCGATGACATAATCATCCAAAATTGCAAGAATCTCTTTCGGTTTCGGAATATCTTTTAGTTCTACTTCTTCTTCTGTACCTAGTTCTTCAACTACGATTTCAGAACACAACTCGATACATTCATCACAAATATATACACCTGGTCCTGCAACCAGTTTACGAACTTGTTCTTGTGGTTTACCACAGAATGAGCATTTTAAGTTGCCTTTTTCGTCATTAAATTTGAACAATTATTTCACCCCTATTCAAACAATAATGTTACAAGATTACGTTAACATTATCAAATATAATGATTTTGTATAACTTGTAACACTTTGCTTTCTTATTCTCTCTATGTATTCAAAGTGCTAATTATGTATGTGATAAAACAAGGTACGCTAAAAACCACGTACCTTGTCCTATCAATTCATGGTGCTATTTAAATATTACTCAGTAATTTTTGCGTTATCAGCTATGAACTCAACTGTTTTTTGGATTTTGATATCATGCTCTAAAACATGAGTACCACCTAAAGCAGTTTTAATTTGTTCTGCATCCATACCGAATTGTGCAGACATTTTTTCTAATTCAGCAGTTAAATCTTCTTCAGTTACTTCGATTTTTTCTGCTTCAGCAATTGCTTCTAAAACTAATGATACACGAACGCGGCTATCAGCGTCAGTTTTCATTTGTCCACGAAGAGCTGCTTCGTCTTGACCTGAGAATTGGTAGTAAAGATCAAGATTCATACCTTGCATTTGAAGGCGTTGAGTGAATTCTTGCATCATACGATCAATTTCAGTGTTAATCATAGCTTCTGGAATATCCATTGAAGCGTTAGTTGCTGCTTTTTCTACTAGTTCATCACGTAGAGCTGTTTCAGAAGCAGTTGCTTTATCAGCTGCAGTTTTTTCTTTTAATTTAGTGCGTAGAGCATCTAAACCTTCAACTTCGCTATCGATTTCTTTTGCAAGATCATCGTTTAGCTCAGGAAGTTCTTTACCTTTAACTTCGTTAATAGTTACTTTGAAAGTAGCTTTTTTACCAGCTAACTCAGCTGCATGGTATTCTTCTGGGAAAGTTACTTCAACTTCTTTAGCTTCGCCAGATTTTGCACCTACTAATTGTTCTTCGAATCCTGGGATGAATGAACCAGAACCGATTTCAAGTGAGTAGTTGTCGCCTTTTCCGCCTTCGAATGCTTCGCCATCAACGAAACCTTCGAAATCGATTACTGCAGTATCGCCAGTTACGATTGCTTGATTTTCTTTAACAACTAGCTCAGCTAGACGTTCTTGTTGCTCTTTTAATTGAACTTCAATTTCTTCATCAGTTACAGCAGTGTCTTGTTTAGTTACTTCTAAACCTTTATAGTCACCAAGAGTAACTTCTGGGCGAACAGTTACTTTCGCTGTGAATGTGAACGCTTCGTTTTTATTGATTGCTTCGAAGTCGATTTCTGGTTGATCAACTGGTTCTACTCCAGCTTCATCAAGAGCTAATGGATAGTTACCATTTACTAAGATTTCTAATGCATCTTGGTATAATGATTCAACACCAAAGCGTTGTTCGAACATTTGACGAGGCATTTTACCTTTACGGAAGCCCGGTACGTTAATTTGTTTTACTACTTTTTTGAAAGCTTGATCTAAAGCTTCGTTTACTTTTTCAGCAGATACTTCTACTGTTAATAATCCAGTATTACCTTCTTGTTTTTCCCATTTCACTGACATTTATTCTACCTCCAAAAATAATTTCAAATGTTAGACATTCATTCGTTTTTACGATTTTGACAACCATTTTAGTATATCATAGATAGCTATACTTTCAACTTATTTCATACGTCAGGCAGTTCAGAAAGTTGCTCAAGCTTGTGGAAAAAGTCCATCAAGTCATAATCAGTTTCCTTTACTTCTCCGAACATTGCATGTACAAAATCTACGTAGCCATCCGCTATTTCCCTTGCTTCATAAGCGAACCATTCAAATGGATAAGTTACAACAATATGTCGTTGTATCAAATATTGTACCATATCTAATACCGATGGTTCTTGCTGTAGCTCATCTTCAACAACTGCCAAGACCGCTTCTGTAACTGGTAGGGCAGATGGTTCTGCTAACTCAGATGGATTAACTGTACACTGAACATTGAATTTTGTTACCTTCACTGTTGTATCAACTTGTTGATTTACTAGCAATAACAATGCCTCACTTTGAAGTAAGGGATGGATTCGGTCATCTTCGATAATGACTACAATTTCCTCTTTTATATGACGAATATTAACCTGTCGAATACTCTGCAATATTTGAAACTGTTTCATATAAGATAAAGAGAAAAAATGATCTGGTTGTAACTCTGTACTATCAATCTTCAAATCGACAACCGGTTCATCTGTCTGAATAAGATTCTCTGCTATACGAGCATTAAGTTCTTGCAAACGAATAAACTTAGGAATTGATTCCTCAGGAATGACTTGTTCTTCAAGTAACGATCGGATTAATTCCTCTACCTGATTGAATTCTTTCAATTCCATACAGACAGTGAGATATAATTCCATCGCTTCTATGTATTTATGAGGACCTATCGCGAGTAATTTCTCACATGCCTCTTTCGCTTTTTCAAAATTTCGTATTTCATATAAGGAGAAAGCATATACACTAAGCGTACTTTCATCGCCTTCAGTATACTGCAATGCTTCACTAAGAGCTTGCACAGCTAAGTCATATTGATAATGCTCTGCATAGTGATGTCCATCAGCTATTAATTTATCAATAGCTCCAGGAAACACAATGACATTATCTTGTTTTAGAATATTGTGTCGTTTTTTTCGCATGTGTGCTCACTCTCCCATTCTATTTTATCATATTTTGCATATACACCAAAACATTTTACACACCCATATTCCCTATTAGATAGTAGAATTTCACAGCAACAAGTTTAACAAAAAGGATTTTACTACCAATATTTATATAGGTAGAAACTCTAAGTATCACTTAGTAACAAAGGCGCCTTTCTCGCATTATAACCGTCTTCTATCGTATGTAATCGAAGTCACCTTTCAAAATATATCACAAAGATTTATTGGCTTGAAAATGCTGCTCAACTGACTGTAAAAAGCGTTGTATCGCTACTGGTAGATGACGATTTTTCATATATGCTAGATAGACCGTTCTTTCAAGGGAAGGATGATTAATCGGTCTTTGGACAACTGTTTCGTCGATTGGCTCCCTAACATAATTTTCAGGAACAATTGTAACCCCTAAATTATTTCTCACTAAAGAAACCGCTGTTTCAAAACGCTCTATCTCAAATTGAATATTTAACTTTAATTGCGCAACTTTGAAGGCATTTATAATATCTATTCGTGTTTGAAAACCTTCTGTACTAATAATGAATGATTCCTGCTCTAAATCAGCTAAGCTCAAACTAGCTTTTTTGGTTAGTGGATGTCCTTGAGGCAACACAGCTACTAATCGTTCCTTATAAAGTGGAATCGATTCTATATCCTCCTCATAAATCAATTGATTTGTAATGATTGCATGCGATTTATATGTTTGAAGAGAGTGTTTAACATGCTCCACACTGAGTACATCAAAAAGTTTAAATACCATAGCTGGGTAACTTTGTTTATAGGTATAGATCAAATTAGGTAGCCAAGTCTTAAGTGATTCAATAATCCCAAGTACAATTTCACCTTTTCCTCCAACTATTACTTCCTTCATTTCCTTATTCATAATATCCATTTGAGATAACATGATAGTTGCTCTCGTATATAGCAATTCACCTGCATCTGTTAATACAAATTTTCGAGTACTTCTTTCAAGTAAAGGTGCTCCAACTTCATGTTCTAGCTTCTTTACTGCATTGCTTAAGGAAGGTTGCGAAATATGTAGTTTGTCAGCTGCTTTAGAATAACTTTTATTATTCACGATTGTGATGAAATAATATAATCTTTTTAAATCCATAATTATTATCTCTCTCCACTTATAGTTTTTAACTATTATTTTATAATAATTATATATTAGAAATTATAATTAATGAAATATATAATGAATTTACAATCAATTTTAATTATTCTAAACGTTGAGGTGAAATATATGTACACAATGATTACTAAAGAACAATGGCAAGGACGTATAGACCATCCGACAAACCGAGTGAGTTTTCGATACCATCAAGTAGTCGAACCAATTAATATTCAAGAAATTGAGGAAAGTACAACTCCCACTTCAACTATTATTGGCTTTGAATGTGAAGAAGGCGTTAGAAGAAATCAAGGACGTCTTGGCGCAGCTGCAGCTCCTAATGCTATAAGATCCTCATTATCAAGTTTACCTTGGGTACTGCCTTCTGAAAGTAAATTACAGGACGCTGGAAATATTGCATGTAAAGGTACACATCTTGAAGAAGCTCAAATTGAATTAGGGAAAGCTGTCTCAAACATTTTAAATTCCAGCTCTAAGTGTATCGTGCTCGGAGGAGGTCACGAAACTCTATATGGCCATTACTTAGGCATTAGAGAAGCGATTGGACCGGATAAAAAACTCGGCATAATCAATATTGATGCACATTTTGACTTGCGCTCATATGAAGTTGAGCCATCATCTGGTACAATGTTCCGTCAAATTTTAGAAAAAGATACGAATGCTAGCTATTTTGTACTTGGTATTCAACGTTATGGCAATACAATGGAATTATTCGAAAAAGCAGATGAACTTGGTGTTCACTACATTTATGAAGATGAGCTAATTACTGATTCATCTCAACTTTATAAAAGCGAATTACAAGAATTTATCGATAACCATGACGCAGTGTTGCTAACACTATGTACAGATGTATTGAACGCTGCATTTGCACCCGGTGTTAGTGCACCTTCTCCGTTTGGATTATCTCCACAAATTGTACGTTCTATTATTCAATTTGTGACAAGTGATGACAAAACGGTGTCATTTGATATTTGTGAAGTAAATCCATCGTTAGACGAAGGTGGAAGAACGACAAAATTAGGGGCGTATTTCGTCAACGAAGCGATAGTTTCTTTTATAAAGGGGTATGGTAGATGTTAGAAATCAATCAAATTACAACCGTCTTTTTAGCGGTTGCTCTATTAACTTTAGGTAGCTTTATCATTAAAAAAATAGGGATTTTACAGCGTTTTTGTATTCCAGCACCGGTTGTTGGAGGCTTAATATTCGCAGCACTTGCGACTATTTTACAAGCAACGGGCACTTTAGAAATTTCATTAGATACCTCTTTACAAAGTTTATTTATGATTACTTTTTTCACGACAATTGGTTTAGGTGCAAGCTTTAAATTAGTAAAGCTTGGCGGGAAATTACTAATTATTTATTGGCTAGCTTGTGGCTTTTTAGCACTTATGCAAAATGTAATCGGTGTCTCACTTGCATCATTATTTGGCATCGACCCTCTAATCGGCATGATGGCTGGAGCTGTATCAATGGAAGGTGGACATGGTTCTGCCGCTGCGTTCGGACAAACATTAGAGGATCTCGGAATTTCCTCAGCGATGACAATTGGCGCTGCGGCTGCAACATGTGGTCTTGTTGCAGGCGGTCTTGTTGGTGGTCCAATTGTTAAATATTTAATTACTAAACACGACTTAAAACCTGCAGAAGAAGAGGAAGTTGCTAGCCACGAGGACGATGACTATCCAATTACTTCTGAATCTTTTCTATTCCAAGTGTTTATCATTACATTCTGTATGGCGCTTGGTACATATTTAGGTACATTATTCTCAGAAACTACAGGATTTGTTCTTCCAGGATATGTAGGCGCAATGTTTACTGCTGTCATTGTACGAAATGTTCTAGATAAAATTAAACCACATTCAGTTCATATGAAGAGCGTTAACTTAATTGGTGACGTGACATTAGGTATCTTCCTATCTATGGCATTAATGAGTATTAAACTTTGGGAAATTGCAGATTTAGCATTACCATTATTTGCGATTGTCTTTGTTCAAGTAGTATTTATCGTCGTATTTAGTATCTTCGTGTTATTCCGTATCCTCGGAAAAAACTACGACGCTGCTGTTATGGTTGCTGGTTTTGCTGGACACGGACTAGGTGCAACACCAAATGCAATGGCCAATATGTCAGCCGTTGTAAACCGTTTCGGTCCTTCTCGCAAAGCATTTTTAATCGTACCAATCGTTGGCGCATTTTTAATTGATGTCTTTGCAATACCAATCATTATCACTACCATAAATCTATTCAAATAAAAACAGGACCGTTATCCACTTGGATGACGGTCCTGTTGTCTTCACATTATGTGGATGAAATTTAAAAAGAAGAGCTTCTAAAAAAAGCATAATGGTACCTTATTTACCGACCACGTGAATTTCGCTCGTTTTCGATGTTGTCGTTTATTCCCCATATTAATTAAAAAGTTTCTAGCTCTATACACGAACAACATGCAAAGTATGATCACTGCCCTCCTCCATAATAATAAGGATTCTGTACAGCGTTATAATATGGATGATAGTTTGTCATAGGAATGCTAGGTTGTTCTATGTTGGTGTTCTTTGGCTGCTTCAAACAATTGTCAGTTGGGCCAATAAGTATTGTTTCATTATTTAAAGGGGCAAGCGTTTTTTTCAATTGATTAGGATCCAAACAATAAGCATAAGCAAGCACTTCAGTAGGTGTTTTTGTAAGGAGATCTGACCCTAAAATAGATTCTGGATACGGGGCATCAAAAATGGCAAGTAAATGCGTTTTTTCTTTTGTCGCTATTTCCCAATGCCACCAACCTTGAGGAATGTTCGCAACTTGCCCAGGGGTAATCGGTATATGTGACACTTTATTAGTAAATGGGTTAATTAAAGAAACGACGGCTGATCCTGAAATACAATATACTAACTCCGAAGCATTTTGATGATAATGCGGTTCAACAATACGGTCTTTACTTAAAAATATATCAAAAAGCGATACATTACCTAGCGTATTTAAATTATTTCTACCTAAACTATTAATAAAATTTTCATTATTACGCGTAAATAATCTGTTTTTATTTAAATCAAAAAAGAATTCTACATTCGGTTGTGTAAAATCCATGTAAGAAATAGACATTGCTCAAAAACCTCTTTTCATTAAATAATTCATTTCATCGTATTTTATGCAAATAACAAAAATGCGTGACAAATGCCTATACAAAAAAGAAGAACCCTTTTAATTAAGGGTTCCCTGGAATTCTTTCCTATTCATCTCATACACGTTGCCAGAAACGTTGAATGGTCATCGCTTCTATAAATTCCTTCGAAAAAGTTTGCGGATTTTGATCTACTAATACACCTGGCTTTCCTAAAATTCCAATCGACTCTAAAATTGGCGCAGAAGCTTCAGAAGCGCCAATTGGTTTGAAATGATTATACGTATCTATTAAAAAGGAATTTGTTTTCCATAGGAAATTTTCATTTGCATTTGGGCTTACACCTACATAAAGCCCGTCATAAAGTAAAGGTGAACCCGTTAGAAAACTTTGGTCTACTTTTAATTCTATACCGTCAGTACCTTTCACTACACCTAATTCATCATGAATAATGACAGGTTGAAGTCCGACTTTTTTCCACTGTTCTAATAAATAATTAGTCTCCCTACCCTTAAAACCACTTTCTAAAATAACGCCTACTTTTAACGTTTTTGGTGAAAGTTTAGTATTAAAAAGACTTAAAGCACGAGATGACTTTTTCACCTGTGATTCCGGCACTTTCGGAACCTCTACACCTAATGCAGTAGCAACAACTGTGGCTAACTCTGTACTAATATGCCCTAGCATATTCACAACTTGTTGTCTTACAGAAACACTTTGCACCTTTCCTAATTCAAAGCTAAAAGCTTGCATAATATGGTCTTTTTCTACTGGAGACATGCTATTCCAAAACAAGCGCGCTTGCGAAAAGTGATCTTCAAAACTTTCTGCTGTTTCTCTCACTTTTCTTCCATCTACCAAAGAAGGATATGTGACAAATCCCCCTTTTGAACCTGGCACTGTGTATGGTGTATTATCTGCTAATGAGTTTTTATGGTAAGCAATTCGATCTTTGTCGATGATGTAACGAGAAGCACCATCGCGTTGATTATTATGAAAAGGACAAACAGGGCGATTAATCGGCAATTCTTGATGATTCGTACCTACGCGATACAACTGTGTATCCGAATAGGAAAATAGTCGACCTTGAAGAAGTGGATCATTAGTAAAATCAATACCTCGAACAATATTTCCAGGATGCAACGCGACTTGCTCAGTTTCAGCAAATACATTATCAACATTACGATTCAAGGTAATTTTCCCAATCATTCTAACTGGTATATCTTCTTCTGGCCATAATTTAGTCGAGTCTAGAATATCAAAGTCAAATTTAAATTCATCTGCCTCTTCCAGCACTTGAATACCAAGTTCATATTCCGCAAAATTACCATGTTCTATATTTTCCCATAGATCCCTTCTGTGATAATCTGCATCTGCCCCACCTAACTTCTGTGCCTCATCCCAAATAAGCGACCGTAAACCTAGTACTGGCTTTATGTGAAATTTCACAAAACGAGATTTACCATGTTTATTGACGAATCGGAATGCGTGCACGCCAAAGCCTTGCATCATTCGGAAACTTCTTGGAATGGTTCTATCACTCATAATCCACATTGCCATATGAGCAGACTCCTGATTATTTGCTATGAAATCCCAGAATGTATCATGCGCTGTTTGTCCTTGAGGAATTTCATTATTAGGCTCTGGTTTAACTGCGTGTATTAAATCAGGGAACTTAATACTATCTTGGATGAAAAACACAGGAATGTTGTTGCCTACTAAATCAAAATTACCTTCTTCTGTATAAAATTTCGTTGCAAAACCACGTACATCTCGATTCGTTTCATTTACTCCTCTAGAACCTGCTACTTGTGAAAAACGTATAAATAATGGTGTTTTGACAGCAGGATCATTAAGGAACTTAGCCATTGTTAAATCTTCAAGTGACTCATACAATTCAAATTCACCATATGCTCCGTATCCACGTGCATGAACAACTCTTTCAGGAATACGCTCTCGATCAAAATGCGCCATCTTTTCACGGAAAAGGAAATCTTCAATTAGTGTAGGTCCACGGTCCCCCGCTTTTAATGAGTCTTCATCATTGGAGACTTTCACGCCTTCATTTGACGTCATGATTTTCCCTTTGTTTTCACGGATAAACTGTTGGAGTTGCTGTTCTTTCTTATCCATCTTATCGTTATTATTTTTCAAAAAACCACCTCATCTATACTCTATGCAGGTGTTTTTTTCATTAGTAGTAAAACTAAAGAAAAATAAAATACATACGAAAGCACCTTCTAAAGAATTAAAAAATACATTAGAAGGTGCTAAATTTTATTATAATTCTTTCGCCATAGTAGTTACTATTTTATCAATGACCGGAATGGTATCTTCCTTATTTTGTACAAGAACACTAAAAATGTACCACTCACCACTATCTGCTTGCACATATCCACTTAAAGTATTGACCCCATTTAGAGAACCTGTTTTGGCAATAACCTTACCTGCCGTTAATGGGTCTTTTAAACGATTACGCAACGAACCTCCTACCATTCGTTCAGCATTTGCCGCTACAGGTAAACTAGTATAATACGTTTGGTACCAGCTTTTCTCTTTTTGAACTTTGTAAAGCATATCAGTTAATGCATTGCTAGATACACTATTCTTATGTGACATGCCTGAACCATCTTCAAAGTCCCATGCTTTCATATCAAGTTTTAATGATTTGCCGTACGATTTTACAAATTTCAAACCAGCTTTCGTGCTTCCTTCATGCTTTTCAACTTGCCCTATTGTTTTCACTAAAATATCGGCAATCCCATTATTACTAAGTTTCATATATGGAATCATAATCTCTTTTAATGGCATTGATCTTTTTTCTGCTAGCAAAGTAGTCTTTTTAGGCGTCTTCATTACTTTAAGCGTATTACCATTTATAAATTGGATTCCGGCTTCTTCTAAAACTGATTGAAACAAAGATAATGTGTGTATGGTCGGATTTTTCACTGTAATCCACTCTCGCCCCGTTTTACCTATTGGCAAATTTCCACTAATGACAATTTGATTGGATTTGTATAATCTCGTAATATCCAATGTGTTCTCATCAGTTTCTTTGACCGTCATTGCTTTGTTAATAATTTCCATTTCACCAATATAAGGTGAGATTTTAACAGTAGGTGGTGTATCCATGGACTCTGTCGACACATCCACGATAACAGTTCCCGTATCATAGTCAGTATTAGGAGAAGTTGTTAATGCTGTAATCGGAGCTGCGTAATAATACGGTTCATCATCCCATACAATACCCGGCGTTAGTAAATCACTATCAAACCACGTATCATCACCAATTAAATGTCCATCCACAGTATGAACACCTTTAGCTTTCAACTTCCCTGCAAACTGTTCCAAATCTTCTTTCATTAAAGTCGGGTCCCCTTCACCCCTTATGTACAGATCCCCCTTTAAAAAACCATTTGTGATCTTACCGTTCGTAAACAATTGTGTTTTAAACTGATAATTATTTCCTAGTACATCTAAAGCGGCTGCTGAAGTCAACAATTTCATATTTGATGCTGGTTTGATAGCTTGACCACCTTTGTATGAATAGATCAAACGCCCAGAATTCTTTTGCCGCACAGAAATACTCACTTCTGCTCCGTCAAGCTGTTCCTTTACAATCTTTTCAATATCTTCTCTTAATAGATTTAAATCCTGAGTACCAGCATCAATCGTCTGGCCAAATAATAAAAAACTAACCATGAGCATGAATACTTTCACAATTAAAGAAAGCCTACTTTGCATACTCCCCCCCCTTTTTCTACTATGTTAAAGTTTTGTGAATTTCGTATTGGTCCAATAGTATATGCTGTATTTTCTCTGTCAATTCTCACTTTTCTTCATGGTTCAAGTAGTTCACTTCAGTTTTGAATTGCGTGCATTCATTTTCAATCAAATCTCTCTATCAAAGAACGTCAGTAAATTACTGTCAATGCTATGCATTCATATGAAATAATATATTTCCCATAAAAAATGACTAAAAATCCCCTAGCCCTCCAACTTCATAACAGACGTGTATCTCGATTTTCTTGTAGTATCGTATTTTCTAGTTTCAGATAAGATTGCTCCACTGCACGCAAACGTTTTTCTTTGTCTAAGTCATTCACTTCTAACTGTTCTATACGCCCCTCATGATTATCTAAAAGATGATCGCCCTCTACGATTTTCTCCAATGTTTAGTCTCCACCTTTCCTGAGTAGGTAAAAAGCACACCCTATCGGATGCGCTTTTTTGATATTTTTTTGCTATTTCACTCTTAATACTTGTCCTAAATAAATCGTATAGTTGCTATCAAGATTATTCCACGTTTTGATTTGAGCTACTGTGCTACCATATTTTACACTCAATGAATAAACCGTATCACCTGAAACAACCGTATGATAAGTCGCCGAGTCCTTCTGCGGTAGATTAAAGCATTTAACTAAACCATTCACATGCCCACGAGCTACATTTGCAATCCACGTATCATTTTTCATCTTTGTAGCATCACTTACAGTATCGATAAATCCGTTCTCTGTTAATAGTGCAGGCATATTCGATTCGCGTAAAACATGTAAATCGGATTGTTTTTTGCCACGGTCTGTTAACTGATTCACTTGCATAATTTCTAAGTGAATATTATTTTGATACGTTGTAGAGGGTGCCCCAACCCCTGGATACACATAACTTTCAAAACCAGTTCCACCACCAGCGTTAATATGGACTGAAAGGAAAAAATCAGCTCCCCATGCATTTGCCGCATTTGTACGATCCGTTAGACTTGGAAACGTGTCACCTGTGCGAGACATTAAAATCGACACATTATTATATTCCGCTGCAAGAATGTCTTTAATCTTTGTCCCAATTTTCAGCGTAATATCCTTTTCCTGAATTCCGTTTCCTGTAGCCCCTGAATCGCTCCCACCATGTCCTGGATCAATAAAGATTTTCACCATACTAACATCCCCTTTGTTCGTTATTAGTAAGTACTTACAACTCAATAATATACGAACAAGCGTTCTAAATCAAATACTTATTTTAAATTTTGTTATAATTGGTTAATAATACCTAAATATCTATTATTCTTTACACGGTTTATTACCTACCATTATTTCTTAATTTATAGTTCCTCATTTTCTTAAACCATCCATGGACAAATTTTATGACTTGTTAAAAAAACAAAATAGCCAAGGGGAGGCATGACAATGAAAGCAATTAATCCTAATCGCAAACAAGACTTGGTGAGGCAATATTAATTATTGCGGCATTAACAGAGTTGCAAGAATTAGAAGAAGAACAAAGATTAAGTAACAAACAGTCACATTTGCTTAAAGAACAATCAAGACAGTTAGAACAGATGAAAAGGAAATCAATCTTTTAACATATCAAATGTCAAAAATGGACCTTAGAAAAAGGTGAAACAATTAATTCATTCTACATTCCTGACATTCTGAATCCTTTTTCTATAGAGCTAAGGGTCTTGCTAGTAGAAATCCAATAGATCCTTCCTCAATAATTCTTGAAAGTTGCTTGGCTCAAATTAAAATCATTACAAGTTCTTTCTCACACATTTTGCACTTCCAGATAATAGGCATAATTAAATTCTCTTTCATCAAGACAAGCCTATCTGCTCTTGTCTCCCATTTGATATGTATAACCATCCTTAAAATTATAAATAAAAAAGAGAAGAATAATTTCTTCTCCTTTTACTCCACGTAGAAAAACTTCTCACAAATAGTAACCATTGATTTTTTCGTTTTCATTTAGAAGTTCGTTCATCTGTTTAATTGCATATCTATTTAACTTAAAATTATTGAACACAAATACTAAAATTTTACCTTTCTGATTTAAAAAAATCACTTAGGTCTGTTTTTCTTGCAAGCAAAAAAATTCGACCCCATTCATCAAAGCGCTTAATTTCGTATATTGTCCATCGTAATTTTCATGTGTGTAGCTCGTAAAAATAGACAGAAAAGCATCTTCTGTTATTTGTATACTTACAGTTTCAAATCCAAAGTAATAATTGATTATTTGTTGTTGATGGGTTACCCTATCCACTTGAAGTTGTTGTACTCTTTTTGCAATCGTCTTCAGGTTATTTATGGTTAACGATTCTTGTTCACTATGCGCAGTTTCAGAAGCATTGTATGGAGCCCTGTCATAAACACCACATACTTCAAATACATCTGGAACCGGGTCTATCTCCCAACCAAGGACATCTCTTTCATAGCCATCCTCATCAAAATACACGCCCCCATCTTCGTATCCACCTTGCTTGAACACTTTATACAATTTCCCGTTGATCGTATGTTCTTTCAATTCATATGAGCGGTATAGGTTATGGAAACGAACATAGTCGCCAACTTTAGCTTTGCGAGATACTTTGCATAATAGCTTCCCTTTGTGATGAATTATTTCATCCTCTTTTTCATGCATCTCTTTTTGTATAATATCCATATTTGCTAAACGATTAAATTGCTTCATACTACTACCTCCCAAATGTATTTTGTTATAAGTGTTTTGAAAAGTTGCTGATGACAAAATGCATAGCTTCATCTATTATTCCAATTAGGTTTGGTTAGTATGCTTCCACCATTTCATTATTTCTATTAGTTGTATATTATCCGAATATTTCCGGATTGTAAAACGATTAAATGCAATTTTTTCGTAATATTTCCGATTATTCCCGGATTTTTAATTGCACATAATGAAATAATCGATTATGATTAATTTAACTATTTTAGGTGATTGGAGGAAATAAGCATGATAGATAGGGATTTACCTCTCAAAAAGCAGATTGCCAAAAATATTAAAGAGCTACTAAAAAAAAACGATTTGAATCAAATCAAACTTAGTGAGTTAACTGGTATATCAAAAAGTACTCTATCTGATTATTTAAATTGTAAAACGCTCATTAATATTAGCAATGTAGAGAAAATGGCTGTTGCCTTAAATGTTGCAAAATCAAGGATTGATCCTTCATTTGAAACTCAAAAAGAATTATCCATAAAAGAAAAAAAGATTGAAACCATTGCAGCACATATAGATGATGATGTAACAGAGGAAGAAATGAAGGTTATTAAAAACTACATAGACTTTATTAAATCACAACGTAAAAAGTGAGGTGAATTTATGTTATACGAAGCACTTATGTCTCAATATAAGCACTTAACATTTAAAGAATCCTTGTTGATGCCAAAAGGGTTATCTGGACTTTATGTAGACCATCAAATCATTGTGAATAAACGATTAAACCTTTACGAAAAACATTGTGTTTTAGCAGAAGAGATTGGGCATTATGAAACGACTTACGGAGACATTACGAATTTAGAAAGTGTCCACAATCTAAAATTAGAACTTACTGCTAGAAGATGGGGTTATGAGAAGATTGTTTCCTTGGCCAAACTAATTGAATGCTATGTTGCTGATCAAAGAACTGAAGAGGACATTTGCACGTACCTAGAAATAACCCCTCAATACTTATATTGCGCTTTAGATAGGTATCGACAGCGCTATGGCTTATCGACCATTTATAATGGCTATCGTATATTTTTTGATCCTTTGAATATTGAAAGGGATTTTTTTTAGCCACAAAAGGAACGTATGTTTCTTTTTGAAATAACTGAACAAGGATTTTTTTTGATACATCACAAAAAATATCAAAAAAGAAAGAACAGTTACAAGTTAATGTAACTGTTCTCTAATTAAAGACTATCCATTTCATTTATGACACATCTATTTTTGTTGAAACAATCTATCGAACTCTTCTACAAGCTCACTAAATATTTTTAATGCATTTTCAATTGGTTCTGGTTTTGTGAGATCCACGCCTGTTTTCTTCAATAATTCAAGCGGATATTCGGAGCTACCGCTTTTTAGGAAGTTCAAGTAGTTTTCAAGAGTGCCTTCTTCCCCAGATAAGATTCGATCTGCAATATCGATTGCAGATGCATAGCCTGTCGCATATTTGTACACATAGAAAGGACGATAGAAATGAGGAATACGTGACCAGCCGTACTTCACCTCTTCATCAAAAACAAGATCCTCGCCATTGTATTCACGGAAAATCTTTTCATAAACGGTACTAAAAGCTTCAGCATTTAATGGTTCATCATTTTCAGCTTTCTCATGGGTGATTTTTTCGAATTCACCAAACATGACCTGTGTGAAAAACGTACCTTTAAAGCTATCAATAAAATGATTTAAAAGATATTTCTTCTTATTTTCATCGGTAGTTGTTTTTAATAGGTAGCGAATCAACAGAATTTCATTTACAGTTGAAGCAACCTCTGCAACGAAAATGGAGTATCCCGCACTGATTTGTGGCTGATATTTTGAACTATAATAAGAATGCATCGCATGCCCGGATTCATGGGCAAGCGTGAATAAGCTATCTAAATCATCTCGATGATTAAGAAGAACAAATGGATGTACACCGTATAACCCCATATTATAAGCTCCCGAACGTTTTCCAGGTGTTTCCCTTACATCGTAATAGCGATTTTTCTTGAAATCAGCAAGAGTAGATACATAATCTTCACCAAGCGGCTTTAGTGCTTCAATCATGATCGAAAATGCTTCATCATAGGCAATTTCCTCTTTCGCCTCATGGATAAGTGGCACACTTAAATCATAAGCACGCAGCTCATCAACACCTAAGATTTGTTTACGGAGTTTCAGATAGTCATACATCGGCTGAATGTTTGCTTTTGTAGCTGCGATTAGATTCTCATAAACTTCGATCGGTACTTCATCTGAGAACAACGACTTCTCAAGTGCTGATGGATAATTCCTTGTTTTGGCAAGCGTCACATTGTTTTTAATAGCTGATGACAATGTACTGGCAATTGTGTTTTTCATTTGCAAATATGGCTGATAGTACGCTTTATATGCTTCTTTTCGTTTGTCGCGATTTGAGTCTTCCATCAATTTGCTGTACATACCACGGGTAAGCTCAACACTTTGCCCCTCATCGTTTGTAACGGTACCAAACTTGATATCGGCATTATTAATCATACCAAACGTCTTTTGCGGGGAAGAAAGCGCTTCTCCAAGCTGAGATAAAATCGCTTCTTGATCTTTATTCAGTACATGTGCCTTATATCGATAGGACTCTAATAAATCATCTTCGAAATAGCGTAGCCCCTCAATCTCTTGTATGTAGGATTTCAGTTTATCTTCCTCAAGACTTAATAAAAACGGCATGAAAAATGAAGTGGCACTACTTATTTTTTGCCCTAATTGACTAGTGCGATCCACCAAAGCTTGTGATGTTGGTACTCTTGTGTCTAAGTCTAATTGAAGCATTGCATATGCATATAACTTCCTATACTTTGAGCCAAGCATCTCACTTAAAGTTAAATAATCGTAAAGTGACTGCGCATTATTGATGTTCCCATCAAATTGCTTTAGTTTTTCTATATCCTTCAGAACTGATTGAAAATCTTGCTCCCATTCCTCCATATTCGGGTAAATATGTTGGAGATCCCATGTTTCTTCAACCTTCACATCTGCTCTTGATTGATATTGTGTCATTTTCAGTCCTCCTATTTGAGTAGTATCTCCATTATATATAAAACACACCAGATGGTATAACTTGGAGACTTTCATTAATTTTTTAATTCAAAAAAAGTCCAACCAGAAAACTCTGGTTGGACTTTTTAATACGCTCGAACCTGTCATCAAAACAAATGCAAATTCGCAACAGTATTCATCTAAGCTAATTACATAAACAGACCAACTATTGTAGCAGATAGGATAGATGCAAGCGTTGATCCGAAGAGTAATTTCAGACCAAATGATGCAACTTCTGATCCTCGTTTATCATTTAGGGCTTTAACAGCACCTGTAATAATTCCGATTGAACTAAAGTTTGCGAAACTTATTAAGAATACAGATACAATCGCTTCAGTTTTAGCCGATACGTTTGCAGCAATATCTTGGAAACTTAGAATCGCTACGAACTCGTTCGTTACAAGTTTAGTTGCCATAATACCACCTGCTGCAACAGCTTCAGACCAAGGAACACCCATGATGAAAGCGATTGGAGCAAACACATACCCAAGGATTTCTTGGAATGAAATATGGAATATTATATCAAATAGATTATTAATCATTGCCATTAAAGCAATAAATCCAATCAACATAGCGCCAACAATAACCGCTACTTTAAAACCATCCATGATGGCTTCACTAATCATTTGGAAGAAAGATTCTTTTTCTTTATGATCAGCTTCATCGTTGATTACTGTATAATCTTCTTCTGGTTTTAACTCATATGGATTCAATAAATTCGCAACAATCAATGCTGAGAAAATGTTGATAATAATCCCTACAACAACGTATTTAGGTTCTAACATTGTCATGTATGCGCCAATTACGGAAACGCTTACAGCACTCATCGCAGAAGTACACAACGTGTATAAACGTCGTTTAGAAATCTTATTTAACTGCTCTTTTGTAGTTAAGAAAACCTCTGATTGTCCAAACAAAGCAGATGATACAGCTACATAGTTTTCTAACTTACCCATACCATTTAATTTACTCATACCCATACCTACATATTTGATAAAGACTGGGAGTACCTTAATGAAATTTAATATTCCAATAAGGACAGAGATGAAAACAATCGGTAGCAATACGTTTAAGAAAAATACTGCTCCTGGCTCATTTTCCATTCCACCAAATACAAAGTTTACACCTTCAACACCATAGCCCATTAATGTATCAAATAGTTTTGATATAGCACTAATGATACTCAAACCAATAGTTGTGTTAAGAATAAAGTAACTTAGCACTAACTGTGCTATTATCATCATAGCAATTGGACGTATCCGTATGTTTTTACGGTTATAACTGAATATATAACCCAATACAAATACGAACAGCAAACCTGTAACTAAAAAAACAAAGTTCATATTTATCCTCCTACATATTTGAAATTATTTTAGTTGAAATGAGAACTAAATCTAAATGAAATAAATCAATTTAAGTCATTATCTTCGAATTTTCCACTACGAATATTATCAAAATAAATCTGATATGTAAAGTATCTCCTTCAGCATTATAACACTATACTTAGAAAATAAATATTCACTAAATATAAATTTATTTTTTGGAATTTTCGCTTTATGTATACCTAATATTGTAATATTCCATTGATTTCACGTTAGTCAGTACCTATCAAGGTAAAGTTATAATTATTTCAACATAACAATTAATCGTATCATTAATTTTTTTTTACTAGAAATTGGTTGCAAAATACACGATGTAAATAATACCAAAATTTTTCTTCCCCATATTTCCTCTACACAAAAAGTGAATCTTTATATCCTTAAAATCTGTATATTCTCAAAAAATCAAATGTAGATATTGGAATTTTTTTAAATAAACAAAAAAGCATCACATAAAATATGTGATGCTGATATTTCAATTGATTTCATTTTATCAACTATTAAAGCTTCAAACATTTGAATTCAACTGCTTCATAATAAAAACACTCAATTTCTTCATTAGATAGACTTACTGCATATCCAACCTAGTCGCAATAGAATAGGGATATCACACATCCATAAATAACAAAAAAAATAGTAAAATTCAATTTTGCCCCTTATTTTACTAATTAAAAGCAACTATCTCTATTTGATCACAAAAGCTATATCGTTGAAGGGGATATCAATAGCAGTATCTACAGTACAATATGATAAACTTCACACAGAAAAGAGGCATCCTAATGAAAGAATGCCTCTTTTTTATGTTTACATCATTAAAATTAAAGTTTTACGATGTTTGTAGCTTGTGGTCCACGTTGACCATCTTCTACTGAGAATTCAACTTTTTGACCTTCTTCAAGTGATTTGAAACCTTCACCTTGGATAGCTGAGAAGTGAGCGAATACGTCGTTTCCGCCTTCTACTTCGATGAAACCAAAACCTTTTTCTGCGTTAAACCATTTTACTGTACCTTGTTGTGTCATTTAAATGACCTCCATTAATTGTATTAAATAATATCATATTTCTTCAGAAGAAAAAATTCACATATTACAAAAAGTATCAAAAAATACACGATTACTCTTTGTAATATGTGAATTAGTTGTATTCTTGCAATCGATTTTATTACATTTATTATATAATATAAAATCATATTTGTCTAGTGCAAAAGCAATCTTATTAACCATCAATAGTATGTCTTTAGTTAATAAGTTAAATTCTGAAGTTACTCCAGCACCAAGCCCCCCTTGATAACAGTATGTTTTATCTATGTTTCACTGTCATAAACTACTTAATTTTCCAATCAATCAAGAAGAACAACTTTTATCTAAAAACACGCAAATTATAAGAGTTTGTGGGGATATGTACTTAAGTAAAATGGCAGTTAGTTTGAAGATAATCATTAAAGTTAGTTCATTTTGTTCCTAAAACACAATAACCATCTATCAGTTACATTGATAGATGGTTATTAAAGATGTTTTTAAAAATTGGTTTTCTACATTTCTAAAGTATAAAGTTGGTTCATCTCGGAAGTCGCATCGTTAATAATCGTCACTACAACTTTTTATTCCTCATTAAACCACAGTTGATCTTTGTCATCAACGTCGCCATTATAATTGATTAGAATTTCATCTCCCGCTTTTATATCTGTATAAGCAAAGAAATCAAATGTATGATTTTTAAAATTGATCTCATACGTTGCATTAGGTTCATAAGAATGATTAAACAACATTCCATAACCAAGAAGGATAGCAGATTGTCCTATCCCATACTCAAAAGCGTAATCAGCGAGTATAGTTTGCTCAATGTATTGATGCTGTTCGTTTGGATAAGAAATTACAGGTGCCTCATGTAATAGCTCTCCTTTTTGGATATCGCATGTAGCAAATACCCCTCTATTGAATTCTCCATCACTTAATGGAGATGTTTTTACTTCTATCATGTTTTCGCCTACTCACTTTTAAATTATTCTTTCTAACTGTAACATTAATTTGAATATTGAGCTCTTTTTATTTACTTTTATACGACTTTATTATAAATTAAACATCTTTTTCGTCACAGATCGATTGAGAGTATGTATGTTTTAGTGCAACAAGGATTTTCTAGACATTTAAACAAAACCATTTTTAATAAATTTTCAATACTTGGGAATCGCGACCTTTCGTTCTATTGAGACTGGCGCATAGCTCAATGTTGTTACTGGTTCTTCATGTCCGAATAGATTTCAAAAATACTGGTGGGGAACAATGAAAAAGAAGAGGAGAAGGATTACTGTATTATAGGTAATCCCTCACCTCTTTCTTAATTATTTATAGGTAGTAAATATGAACAGATGGCCGATTATTTTTGACTATTAACTATATTTAGGCACCAAGAGAAATTATCCCAAGCAGAGTACCAGCCGTTGAAAAGTTCGGACGAATCATCCCAACGGACATCGAACTTCTTCTGCCCGTCTACATCTACTAAATATAAAGATAGGGTCTCATCAACTTTAGAGACAGCTAACTTCATACCATTTTGAAGTTCTTCTTCACTAAATGAAACGTCTGAAACCGGTCGTAGCTGTGCCTGTTCAAATACTTGTTTGTTACTGATTATGTAATTCATAATAAACCTCCAATAAAACTTTCAATTAATTTTAAGTTCCTACTTTATCTGCAAATCATAGGACTATAAAAGTATACCCTATTTTCATTTAGCAATGAACATATTAAAAAATGTGCTTGGCTCTTTTCAAATGAATCTAACCTAAAGAAGCGTCTAACGACTTCAGTTATAAACTCCTAATTTATTCACATAAATCGGAATATACTCTCGTTAGTATACGTAAAATATTGAGGTAACAAAAAAGGGATTGAGATTCAATGACCGAAGCCCTGACCTAATCCCTAATTTTTATAGACACTGTTATACCAATGTACACAGCGAATATTTATTACGTCCCAGGAGGGATTCGAACCCCCGACCGACGCCTTAGAAGGGCGCTGCTCTATCCAGCTGAGCTACTGAGACAAATGTGCAATCCCGCGTTCCAACGGGAAAGACAATACTTAGTATATATCAGATATTTGAAAGTGTCAACATTATTTTTTTAATATAGAAAAATTCTCTTGTGTAATGATTTCATTTGTTTCTGTTTTGAATGTGACTTGCCACTGTGTACCGTCAAAATCGATGATTGCGTAGCTCTTCTCTTTACGTCCTCTAGGCATGCGAAGGCTTCCTGGGTTAACAAACAGTGTATCATCTATTAACTCTGCCCCTAGCACGTGTGAGTGGCCAAATAACACGAGGTTAGCACCTACTTCTGCCGCACGATATGAAAGTGGTAATAGAGTCAGTTTGACGTTGTATAAATGGCCGTGTGTCATATATATTTTTTGCCCATCTATTTTTTCAATAACGTCTTCAGGAAATTGTTTATCATGATCGCAATTCCCTCTTACTTTGTACATATTACGTAATTCATCAGCATTAAAAGATAGTTCGCTATCGCCGCAATGGAACACGGCATCGATATTCTGAACATTCGAAACGACTTGTTCTATAACGGCAGCGTCATTGTGGGTGTCACTCATTACTAGAATTCTCATCATTTATCACTCCACTTCTGATACCCAAGTTGGCAATTGACCCGCTAATAGGCGAATGGCATTACCTCGGTGGGAAATGGCTCCTTTTTCAGCAGGTGTTAGCTCTGCCATAGCTTTGTTAAGTTGTGGAACAAAGAAGATTGGATCATAACCGAAACCATTTGTACCGCGTTTTTCTGTTAATATCAAGCCTTCGCAAGTACCAAAAACAGTTGTTGTTTCTTGATTTGGTCCCGCAATAGCCAGAGCACAACAAAAACGTGCAGTACGATCTTCTTCTTTTACGCCTTCAAGGTTTTTTAATGCTTTTTGCATATTTGCCTCATCATCATGATCGCCTGCATAACGTGCTGAGTAAACACCTGGTTCACCGTTTAATGCATCTATTTGTAGGCCACTATCATCAGCAATGACAATTTCACCAAGCAAGTTAGCTACTGTTTCTGCTTTTAGAATGGCGTTCTCTGCGAAAGTCGTTCCTGTTTCTTCGATTTCTAAATCAGGTGCTACATCAAATAATGTTACGACTTCAAAGTCTAAAGGACCAAAAATCGCTTCAAAATCCTTCGCTTTTCCTTTATTTTTCGTTGCGATTACGACTTGTTTCATTTTATCGCCTCCATATTACGTTCAATGCGTAGTGCTACTTCACCTAACACTTCTTTTTGAGCATTGATTAATTGTTGAACACCTAATTCGCCTAATGCTAAAAGCTCATTCAATTGTTCACGAGTGAATGTAGATTCTTCACCAGTACCTTGTAGCTCCACAAATTGTCCTTTACCTGTTTGAACAATATTCATATCCACTTCTGCTGCTGAGTCTTCAAGGTAATTTAAATCTAAAATAGCTCCCTCTTCTGCTGCGATACCTACACTTGTTGCTGCTAGGAAGTCTTTTAATGGGTAGTGCGTAATTTTACCCGCGTCTTGAAGTTTCGCCACTGCATCTGCCATTGCTACAAACGCACCTGTAATAGAAGCTGTACGCGTGCCTCCATCTGCTTGAATGACATCGCAGTCGATCCAAATCGTTCTTTCTCCAAGTTTTTCTAAATCTACAACTGCGCGTAAAGCTCGTCCAATTAAACGTTGGATTTCCATTGTACGACCGCCGATTTTACCTGCTGATGCTTCGCGACGAGTTCGTGATTCAGTTGCTCTTGGTAACATTGAATACTCTGCTGTTACCCAACCTTTTCCTTCTCCGCGCATAAATGGTGGTACTTTTTCTTCAATCGTTGCGTTACAAATGACTTTCGTATTCCCCACTGTTATTAAAACAGAACCTTCTGGGTGCATTAAATAGTCCTTGTCCATTTGAATCGGTCTTAGCTCGTCTTTTTCACGTTCATCATTTCTTGTCATGATATACCTCCATTTAAGTTGTTTTTATTCATAGTAAAACCCCGAAATGTCCATCATTTCGGGCTTTTACTAATGATTATTTACGCTATTACTTTTTTAAAGTAATTCTTTTCACTTGTATCTTTTGAAGTGGTAACCATTTGTTCGCAATTAATTGGAACATCGGCACCGAGCCCGTCGTAAAGAAGCGGTGCTCGGGTGCTAATTGTTCCATTCTTGCTAAATGATGATAACTCAGTAGATCTTTGACGTCCTTAGCTGTTTCTTCTGCCGAAGACACAACTTTAACGTGTTCACCTACAGTCTGTTCAATATTCCGCTGAATAAGTGGATAATGTGTACAGCCTAAAATAACCGTATCAAAACTTGTTTGATGTAATGGTTGTAAACTTTCTTTTACTAACTGGTCAGCAAATTCCCCTTCGTACTCGCCACTTTCCACTAAAGGAACAAATGACGGGCAAGCTAGTGATGTTACTCTACTAGATGACGAAAGTGAATAGAGCGCCTCATCATACGCACCACTCTTCACTGTACCCTCTGTACCAAGGACTACAATGTCATGGCTTTTCGTCGCTTTAATCGCCGCTCTAGCACCTGCGTTAATAACACCGATAACCGGGAAAGGACATTTCTTTTGCAAGCTTTCTAAAGCAACTGCAGTTGCGGTGTTGCAAGCAATGACAAGCATTTTAATATTCATTTTCGACAATGCGTCCGCCATTTGCCATGTAAAGGTTCTCACTTGTTCTTGTGAACGTGGTCCATACGGGCATCTTGCTGTATCACCAATATAATATATGGATTCGTTCGGTAGTAATCGTAGCATTTCTTTTACAACGGTTAGTCCACCAACACCTGAATCAATCACTCCGATGGGAGCATTCACGTTAACCGCCTCAATCCTGGTTCATTTCGTTATATAGTTTGTGTAATAATCTTGAAAATTCTAGTACTTCTGTTTCACTAAAATCTGTTACGATGTCGTTTAAGTATTTTTGACGTTTTACAATCACTTCTTCAATTATACGTTCGCCTTCTTCTAATAGATGGATTCGAACAACTCGACGATCCTCATTGTCACGTATACGTTTAACAAGCGCATTTTTTTCCATGCGATCGACTAAATCAGTCGTCGTGCTAAACGCTAAATACATTTTATTTGATAAATCTCCAATTGTCATGTCACCAATCTCATGAAGCCATTGTAACGCAATGAATTGCGGAGGTGTAATTGTATAGTTACTTAATATCTCTCGACCCTTCTGCTTAATTAATGCCGAAATATGTCGAAGCTCTTTTTCCAAAAATGCTACTTGTTCAGCATCATGTGTGGACTTTGGATCTTGATTTGTCATGTGAACCTTCACTCCTCAAAAGGATTACTTATCCCTATATTGTGAAGTGTTTTGACGAAAATGGCAAGAGCACAATCATCCTAAAGACAATTCTCCTAGACGAAGAAGCTCTATCATCGCTTGTGCACGGCCTGACACACCGAGTTTCTGGATAGTATTGGAAATATGATTGCGCACAGTTTTTTCACTGATGTGAAGTTGTGTGGCTATTTCCTTTGTCGAAAAGTCTTTTACAAGTAATTGAAAAATTTCCCGTTCACGCTTTGTTAACAATGAACGATGATGTGAATGACTCATCACACGCGGCCCTCCAATCCCCTCTTCCATGTAGCGTATGTCGGAAGTAGCAAAGCGGTGACGGCTATTCAAATTTTAAACTTGAACACTTTGTAATTGTGATTCATTCCATCTTATAGACTTACCAGTTTGACGGTTCATTTGCACAATGGTTCCGCGTCCTGTAAAGCACATCTCTTCCTTATTATTGATTGCTAAATAATGTAGATCCAATGATGAGTTACCAATATTATCTATTTTAACGAAAATATTCAATTTCTCCTCAAAGTACACTTGCCTCACATAATCACATTGAATATCTGCCACAACAGGAATAGCTTCTTCATCTTCTTGCATCCATTTCCCCATAAAACCAAGATACTTTAAAAATTCGATTCTTGCATATTCAAAATATGTGATTGGTACTGTATTATTCATATGTCCAAACATATCAGTCTCTGAAAACCTTACTTGCACAGGTACTGAAAATGAAAACCCCTTTTTCCATTCTCCCATATTACTAATGTATGATGATTGCATGGTATTTCCCCCTTTGAAAAATGAACAGTTATTCATTTAATTATAACAGAAACTGCCAATAACAAACACGCACAAATATTCTATAAATAACACAAAAACAGCTTCACACAAAAGTGTGAAGCTGTTTTAAAAGTTTCTAATCTGTTACTTTTCAATAATAGATTAGTCAACCATATGGTCAGAACCAAAGAAGTTTTTAAACATTTGTACTGTAGTAGCACGGTTCAAAGATGCGATAGAAGTAGTCAAAGGAATACCTTTTGGACATGCAACTACACAGTTTTGAGAGTTACCACAGTTAGCAAGACCGCCTTCGCCCATGATTGCAGCTAGACGTTCGTCTTTGTTCATTGCACCTGTTGGGTGAGCATTAAATAAACGTACTTGTGAAAGTGGAGCTGGTCCCATGAAATCAGAATGAGTATTCACGTTAGGACATGCTTCAAGACAAACACCACAAGTCATACATTTAGATAATTCATAAGCCCATTCACGTTTGCGTTCTGGCATACGTGGACCTTCACCAAGATCATAAGAACCATCGATTGGAACCCATGCTTTCACTTTTTTAAGTGAATCGAACATGCGGCTACGGTCGATTTGTAGGTCACGAACGACAGGGAAAGTGCTCATTGGTTGTAATTTAATAGGTTGTTCTAGTTGGTCAACTAACGCTGAACATGATTGACGAGGACGACCGTTAATAACCATTGAACATGCTCCACAAACTTCTTCAAGGCAGTTCATGTCCCATGAAACTGGAGATGTATTTTTACCATCAGCAGTTACTGGATTACGTTGAATTTCCATTAATATAGAAATTACGTTCATACCATGACGGTAAGGTACGTTGAATTTTTCCCAATATGGTTGTGAATCCGTTGTATCTTGACGTTCAATCTCTACAGTAATATATTTCGTTTCAACTGCTTGTCCCATGATTATTTATCCCCTTTCTTTGCAGAATAGTCACGTTTACGTGGTGGAATTAACGAAACATCAACTTCTTCGTAGCTTAGTTTAGGCTCAGTAGAAGGTGTGAATTCCGCGATAGTCGTTTTCAAGAAGTTTTCATCATCACGTTCTGGGAAGTCTGGTTTATAGTGTGCTCCACGACTTTCATCACGATTTAACGCACCTAAAGTAATAACACGAGCAAGAGCCATCATGTTTTTCAACTGACGAGTGAATTGTACACCTTGGTTACTCCATTTAGCAGTATCGTTAATGTTGATGTTGTTATAACGTTCTTGTAATTCCATGATTTTATTGTCTGTTGCTCTTAATTTATCATTGTAACGTACAACAGTAGCGTTTGCTGTCATCCATTCACCAAGTTCTTTGTGAAGTAAATAAGCATTTTCGTTACCATCTAATTTCAATGTATCATCCCATTTTTGCTGTTCTTCAGCAACTGCGGAATCGTAGATTGAAGAAGGAAGATCTTCAACATGTTTTTCAAGTCCTTTGATGTAATTAACAGCGTTTGGACCTGCAATACTACCACCATAAATAGCTGATAGTAATGAGTTAGCCCCTAGACGGTTACCACCGTGTTGAGAGTAATCACATTCACCTGCAGCAAATAGACCTGGAATAGTTGTATGTTGATCGTAATCGACCCAAAGACCGCCCATAGAATAATGAACCGCTGGGAAGATCTTCATAGGTACTTTATGTGGATCGTCACCTACGAATTTTTGGTAGATTTCAATAATACCACCAAGCTTAATGTCAAGTTCATGTGGATCTTTGTGAGAAAGATCTAGATAAACAACGTTTTCACCGTTAACACCAAGTTTTTGGTTAATACAAACGTCAAAGATTTCACGTGTTGCAATATCACGTGGCACTAAGTTACCGTATGCAGGATATTTTTCTTCTAAGAAGTACCAAGGTTTACCGTCTTTGTAAGTCCAAATACGGCCACCTTCACCACGTGCAGATTCTGACATTAGACGAAGTTTATCGTCACCTGGAATTGCTGTTGGGTGAATTTGGATGAACTCACCGTTCGCGTATTTAGCACCTTGTTGGTAAACGATAGATGCTGCCGAACCAGTGTTAATCATTGAGTTTGTTGATTTACCGAAGATAATACCAGGACCACCACTTGCCATGATCACTGCGTCAGAACGGAATGCTTTGATTTCGTGAGTTGTAAGGTTTTGTGCTTTAATCCCTTTACATACGCCTTCGTCATCAAGAACTAGTCCTAAGAATTCCCAACCTTCGTATTTTGTTACTAAGCCTTCTACTTCCCATTTACGAACTTGTTCGTCTAGAGCGTATAGAAGTTGTTGTCCTGTTGTCGCACCAGCAAATGCTGTACGGTGCATTAATGTACCACCGAAACGACGGAAATCTAATAAACCTTCTGGTGTACGGTTGAACATTACACCCATACGGTCGAATAAATGGATGATTCCTGGTGCCGCATCAGCCATTGCTTTTACTGGTGGTTGGTTCGCTAAGAAGTCCCCGCCATAAACAGTATCATCAAAGTGGACCCATGGAGAATCCCCTTCACCTTTTGTATTAACAGCACCGTTGATTCCGCCCTGTGCACATACAGAGTGTGAGCGTTTTACTGGTACTAATGAGAATAATTCAACTTCTGTGCCCATTTCGGCTGCTTTCATAGCAGCCATTAGACCAGCAAGACCGCCGCCAACGACTATCAATTTGCTTTTAGCCATGATATTTCTCACTCCTCTTTCAATTAGTAATCAAGCGCTTACATGATTTTAAGTGCACTGTCTTATACGAATGCAAGTAAAGCCGATACGCCGACTACAGATAACACTAAGAAAATTACAATTGTAACATATGTTGCGATTTTTTGAGATTTTGGAGATTGAGTAATTCCCCAGCTTACTAGGAATGCCCAAACACCATTAGCTAAGTGGAAAGTTGCTGAAATAATACCAGCGATATAGAATGCTACCATCCAAGGATTAGATAGAACATCTGCCATCATGTTGTAATCAACTTCAGTTCCAAGTGCTTTTTGGATACGAGTTTGGAAAATATGCCAAGCGATAAACACAACTAGGAATACTCCTGTGAAACGTTGCAATACGTACATCCAGTTACGGAAAGTGCCAAAACGTTTAGTGTTTGGTTGTCCAGTGAAGGCTATGTACACACCATAAAAAGCATGGAACATTAATGGAATGTAAATTATAATCCATTCTAGAGCCCATAAGAATGGGAGTTTCCCCATAAATTCACTTGCTGTGTTAAATGATTCTGCACCTTGTGTTGCTGTAAAGTTAATAAACAAGTGTTGCGTCACGAACAGTCCAACTGGAATAATTCCAAGAAGTGAATGCAGTCGACGCCAATAAAACTCTCGATCTTTCGACAAAACTGTTGCCCCCCTTAATACTGAAAATAGACAGACGAACAACTACCAACGCTTTCCAACGCGGTATCCATTGACTGCATATTTCATCATGGTACAATATTATGACATGTTCATTGTACTCTCATCATCGCAGAGCGTCAAGGTAACTGGCACTATTTCTAGATACCTTTAAATCATGCTTTTTTCTCGTAAATACATAGATATTCTACCAGAAATCGCTATTCTCTAACTCTGACAAAAATTAGACAAAATTAAATGAAAGAAGGCCAATCATGTCATCTACTAATACTCAAAACTTCCCATTATTTGGTTACGAACTAATCAGAGATCACGTTCTCTCGTCTGTTCTCGGAAAAAACGAGGAAGATATCCTATATTGGTGCGGCAAAGAGTTAGCCCGCAAGTTTCCTTTATACAGCATGGAAGAAGCTGTTTCATTTTTCCAAGAAGCCGGATGGGGAGAACTTTCTATAGAAAAACAATCGAAAGATGAAACGTTTTATACTCTCACTGGAGATCCTGAGGCTATGCAATTAGACCAACGCTGCTTCCGTCTTGAAAGTGGCTTCCTAGCAGCTCAGCAAGAGAAAATCAGTGGTTTTTTAACAGAATGCTACGACGAAAAGAAAGCAAAACGTGGGCTTGTACGATTCCATGTTAAATGGGATTTAAAAGACAAACTATAGTAAGAAGCTGACTAAATATCTGTTTAAGATGGCTAGTCAGCTTCTATTTATTTTATATGATTAAATTTGAATTGCTAGACTAGCTGCCAATTCAAATTCATCATGTAATGCATTTGCAGTTAACAACATCGATTCTTGTGGAATGACAACAGAAATTTTAATTTCAGAAGTACTTACCATTTTTAATGTAATGTTTTCTTTATGTAAGCGATCGAACATTTTTGCGGCTACGCCAGGATTAGATACCATACCAGAACCTACAATCGATACTTTAGCTACGTCCTCTTCATAATTCACATGACAATAACCAATTTTAGATTTATTTGCTTCTAATACTCGAGCGGTATCTGCTAAATTTTCTTTCGTAATAGTAAATGATACTGAAGGCTCTACCCCTTCGAGTATAGTTTGAACGATAATATCCACATTTATATGGTTATCAGCTAAAACTGTGAAAATATTGACTAAAGAACCTTTATAATTCCCCTCATAACCTACAGTTACACGAACAATATCTGACATAAACGCTACTCCACGTACAACTAAATCTTTTTCCACTTCAACTTCCTCCTTCATAATTGTTCCTTCATCTTCTACATAACTAGAGCGAACTGCTAATGGGATATTATAGTTTTTTGCAAACTCTACGGCACGTGGATGTAAGACACCTGCTCCTAAATTTGCTAATTCTAACATTTCATCATATGACAGTTCTTGTAGTTTGCGAGCTTTTGGAACATAACGTGGATCTGAAGTGTATACACCATCAACATCTGTATAAATATCACAGCGCTCAGCACCCAATGCTGCGGCTAAAGCAACTGCTGTTGTATCTGATCCTCCGCGACCTAGAGTTGTAATATTGTTATTACTATCGATTCCTTGGAAACCTGCAACTACCGCAACCTGGCCTTTATCCAATGCTTTTTGCACATTTTCAGATTGGATTTCAACAATACGGGAATCACTTGGAATCCCTTCCGTTAAGATACCTGCTTGCCATCCAGTGAAAGACTGCGCTGATAACCCTAAGCTTTGCAATGCAATCGTTAATAAAGAGATAGTCACCTGCTCACCAGTTGTTAAGAGCGTATCCATTTCACGCTTCGATGGATTTGGCATAATTTCATGTGCCATCCCTACTAATTTATCTGTCGTTTTACCCATTGCTGAAACAACAACGACAATGTCATAACCCTTTTCTTTCTCTTTCTGAATGCGCTCTGCCACATGCAATACGCGTTCAATCGTTGCAACTGATGTACCACCAAATTTAAAAACTAAACAACTCACCCATAACCTCTCCCTTATTTGTTATGACGACCGTATTCACAATGACATCTTATGAAAAAAGCAGCCTTTCACACGTTTCCGTGTGAAAAGCCGCCTCGTAGCATGCACGTTCAAAAGAACATTCATGTGAGATAGCCCTCCAGAACCGAAACGGATCTGACAATTCTACACTTGTTAAATGCAGAACCAGTAATAAATTAGAAATAGTCAATTTATCACTTCGGCGGCCTCCCCTTTCATCAGCAGTCATAGGATCTATTCATCCTCTTGCTGATTACTCTTGAAATCCGCGCCTCTATCATCACTAATCAGTGATTATTTATAATAGTAATGTTACCTTAACACAATTTTCAGATTACTACAATTTATTTTTCAGAAAAATAAGTAAATATGGTTTGAGCAAGTCTTTTTGGTACATTCGCAGCAATTAATTCTTCATAGGATGCCTCACGAATTTTTTTAACAGATCCAAATTGTTTGAGAAGCTGTTGCTTACGTTTTGGACCAATTCCTTCAATTTCATCGAGAACAGATGTAATGGCATTCTTCTCATGTAATTGGCGATGGAAGGTAATAGCAAAACGGTGAACTTCATCTTGAATTCTTTGTAAAAGATAAAATGCCTCACTTGTTCTCTTCAACGGAATAATTTCTGGCGGCGAGCCATATAGCAATTGAGAAGTTTGGTGTTTATCATCTTTTGCTAAACCTGCAATAGGAATATCTAAACCAAGCTCATCTTCTAAGATTTCTCTTGCCACTTCCATTTGTCCTTTCCCACCATCAATAACGATTAAATCCGGTAAAGGTAAGTCATCTCTTAATACACGAGTATATCTTCGGCGAATAACTTCTCGCATTGCTCCGTAATCGTCGTGCTTTGCAGCAACTTGAATTTTATATTTTCGATAATCCTTTTTGCTCGGCTTACCGTCAATAAAAACAACCATTGCTGAAACGGCGTCCGCACCAAAGATATGGGAGTTATCAAATGATTCTATGCGAAGCGGTGTCGCAATATTCATCGTATTGCCCAATTCTTCGCAGGCACCTATTGTCCTTTTTTCTTGACGCTCAAGTAACTGGAACTTCTCAGAGATAGCAATTTGAGCATTTTTACTCGCCAAATCAACAAGTTCTTTTTTCTTTCCCCTTTGAGGAATCGTCACTTTTACATCAAGTACTGTAGCTAGAAGGTCCTCTTCAATATTCGTAGGTATAAAGATTTCCTTCGGCTTGATATGTTCTGCCTGTTCATAAAAGCGTCCCACAAATGTTAAGAATTCTTCCTCGGGATCTCGATAAATCGGGAATAACGAAACATCTCTCTCAATTAACTTTCCTTGTCTTACAAAGAATACTTGGATACACATCCAACCTTTATCAACCGCATAACCAAAAACGTCACGGTTCGTTAAATCAGTAAGTGTAATCTTCTGGCGTTCCATGACAGTTTCAATATGGGTAATTTGATCTCGATATTCTTTTGCTCGTTCGAACTCTAATTTTTCAGCTGCATCGAGCATTTTTGCATTTAAATCTTCTTTAACTTCCCCGTAGCCGCCATTGAGAAAACTCGTAATATCTTGAATTATCCCTTGATATTGCTCTTTCTCAACTTCTTTTACACAAGGAGCTAAACATTGTCCTAAATGATAATATAAGCAAACTCGATTCGGTAAATTTGTGCATTTCCTTAGCGGATATAGGCGATCAAGTAATTTTTTCGTTTCATTTGCAGCAAAACTATTCGGATAAGGTCCAAAGTATTTACCACTATCCTTTTTAACTTTACGAACTATAAGAAGTCGCGGATTCTTCTCGTTAGTTATTTTAATATATGGGTACGTCTTGTCATCCTTTAGCATAATGTTGTATTTCGGATCATGTGTTTTAATGAGGTTTAATTCTAAGATAAATGCCTCTAAATCCGAAGATGTCACGATGTACTCAAAGTCTTCTATTTCACTAACAAGTCGTTGCGTTTTACCATCGTGGCTGCCTGTGAAATAAGAACGTACGCGATTTTTTAATACTTTAGCTTTGCCGACATAAATGATTGTTCCTTGACGATCCTTCATCAAATAACAACCAGGCTGGTCAGGTAGAATGGCTAACTTTTGCTTTATTAATTCGTTCATCTTATCACCTTCTTAGAAAAGTGCGAGCACCTTGGCCAGTTCCGACAATCATAGACGAATTGACATAAATTTGGCTCTTTAACCTCCATGTCAAATAAGCTTTTGATCTCTAGGGCTAGGCACTGTATCTAAATTCTATACAAAATAGCTTTAATCTCTATTAATTCTAAAAAAAACCGGGAACCATTATAGGAACCCGGTTTAATATTCATTTTTTCAAAGATTAAGCGTGTTTTTGAATGAATTCTGCTAATGCTTCTTTCGGTTGGAAACCAACAGTTTTATCAACTGGCTCTCCGTCTTTGAATAATAAAAGAGTTGGTATTGACATAATACCAAATTTGCTTGCTGTTTCTTGGTTTTGGTCTACATCAACTTTAACAATTTTAGCTGCACCGTTTAATTCAGAATCTAGTTCTTCTAAAACAGGAGCGATCATTTTACAAGGTCCGCACCAAGTTGCCCAAAAGTCAACTAGTACTAAACCTTCTGCGATATCATGTGAAAAGCTTGCATCTGTAGCGTGTACGATTGCCATATTAAATATCCTCCTTCAACTTACGTATAACGGTAGTATAGCATGGATGAAAAGCACGAGCGACTGTTATGCTTATAACAGCATTATTTTGCAATAACGATAGTAAAAAACGTCAATCACACGTTAGTATGTATGCTTGGATGAAGAAAACCCTGTAAATAGTATGACCGTTTACAGGGTTTAGACGTATCAATTATGCGTTTACTAATAATTTTTTGAACTCTTCAGTAAGCATTGGGATAACTTCAAAAAGATCTCCAACGATACCGTAGTCAGCTACTTTAAAGATATTCGCTTCTGGATCTTTGTTGATCGCAACGATAACTTTTGAGTTAGACATACCAGCTAAATGTTGGATTGCACCTGAAATACCAGCAGCGATATAAAGATCCGGTGTAACAACTTTACCAGTTTGACCGATTTGCAATGAATAATCGCAGTAATCAGCGTCACACGCTCCACGTGAAGCACCAACAGCGCCACCTAGTACGTTAGCAAGCTCTTTTAATGGAGCAAAACCGTCTTCGCTTTTCACGCCACGACCACCAGCTACTACTACTTTCGCTTCTGATAAATCAACGCCATCTGTTGATTTGCGAACAACTTCTTTAATAATAGTACGTAGATTCGTAATATCTACAGAAATTGATGACACGTCACCTGAACGAGATTCATCTTTTGCTAAAGGAGCTATGTTATTTGGACGGATTGTCACAAACACAATTCCCTCTTTCACTTGTACTTTTTCAAATGCTTTACCAGAATAGATTGGACGGATGAAAACTACTGAATCATCTTCCCCTTCGATATCTGTAACATCTGATACTAAACCGCTTTGTAATTTACTAGCTAGTTTAGGAGAAAGGTCTTTACCTAGAGCAGTATGACCGAAAACAATCGCTTCTGGTTGCTCTTGCTCAGTAACAGCCATAAATGCTTGGCTAAAGCCGTCAGAAGTATACTGTTTTAAATGTGGGTGTTCAACAGTCACTACACGGTCTGCACCGTTTTGAATAAGTTCCTGGGCAAGATTCGCTACAGCGTCTCCGATTAGAACGCCAACAACTTCTCCGCTACCAGACACTTTTTTTGCAGCTGCAATAGCTTCGAATGATACATTTCTTAAGCTTCCTTCGCGTACTTCACCTAATACTAATACTTTTTTAGACATGTTATGTCCCTCCCATACAATTTAAAATCAGCTTAAACGACTTTCGCTTCTGAATGTAATAGACTAACAAGCTCTTTCACTTGTTCAGATAAATCGCCTTCTAATACACGTCCAGCTACTTTTTGAGCTGGTAAGTAAATTTCAACTGTTGTAGTTTTTGCTTGTACATCATCTTCATCAATATCTAAATCATCTAATTCTAGCTCTTCAAGAGGCTTTTTCTTTGCTTTCATAATACCAGGTAAAGATGGGTAACGAGGTTCGTTTAAACCTTGTTGTGCTGTCACTAGAAGTGGTAATTCTGCTTCAAGAACTTCTGAATCCCCTTCTACGTCACGAATGATTTTCGCTGTTTTGCCATCGATTTCAAGCTTAGTAATCGTTGTTACATAGTTAATACCTAATAATTCCGCAACACGTGGACCTACTTGACCCGAGCCACCATCAATAGCAACGTTACCACCTAAAATAAGATCTGCTTCTTTATCTTTTAAGTATTCAGCTAAAATATATGCTGCTGAGAATTGATCAAGCTCATCTAAATCATCTTCAGTGTTGATTAAGACTGCTTTATCAGCTCCCATTGCTAAAGCTGTACGGAGTTGTTTTTCTGCATCTTCACCGCCGAGAGTAACAACTGTTACTTCGCCGCCTTGTGCATCACGAACTTGAATAGCTTCTTCGATTGCGTATTCATCGTATGGGTTGATGATGAATTCAGCTCCATCTTCTTGGATTGCCCCACCAGTTACAACAATCTTTTCTTCTGTGTCAAAAGTACGTTTTACTAATACAAAAATGTTCATTCAACTAACCTCCTAATACTATTTTTATTTTCCTGTGAAAGTTGGTTCACGTTTTTCGATGAAAGCTTGGATACCTTCTTTGGCATCCTCAGACATGAAAACGGTTCCAAAAGCTTTTGCCTCAGCTTCAACGCCTTCATAGAATGAAGTATGTTTAGCATATTGCAACATATCGATCGCAGCTTTTAGAGCAACCGAGCTTTTCTTCGCAATACGTTTCGCTGTTGCAATCGTTTGAGGTAGTAATTCCTCATCAGAGAAGGCAGCGTTTGCTAAGCCCCACTTGACAGCCTCAGTACCTGATATTGGATCGCTAGTGAACATCATTTCTGCTGCTTTTGCTACCCCAACATAGCGAGGTAAACGCTGTGTGCCACCAAAACCAGGAATTAACCCTAATTGTAATTCGGGTAATCCTAATTTTGCGTTTTCAGTCACATAGCGGAAATGACAACTCATCGCTAGCTCAAGTCCCCCACCTAAAGCAGCGCCATGAATTCCAGCAATAACTGGCTTAGAGAATTTCTCTAAACGCTCAAAGACACCTTGTCCATTAGCAGATAATTTTACAAATTCAGCACCTGATGTCACATCAGTAAATTCTTTAATATCTGCTCCTGCTGAGAAGAATCTTCCTTCTCCATGCAATACAATGACTCGAACTGAATCATCATGCTCTACAGCAGTTAAAAGTTCATTTACTTCTAAAATTAGCCCCCTCGATAAAGCATTAGCCGGTGGGCGCTGAATCGTTGCAATTGCAACTCCATCTTCAACTGTCCAACGTAAAAATTCCATACTCCCATTTCCCCCTTTGCATTTGGCTATGTAAGTAGTTTCCTAGTTGAATCAAAGCAATGGATTGGCTGCTACCAATTCAACCAATTAATTTATACAATTGCCTATGCTTTTATTCCATTGAGTATTAAATGTTGTACTTTCGGTGCTAGCGCAATTAAATCATATTTATGATCATTCATGACCCACGATGTTGTTACTTCATCAATCGTTCCGAAAATGAGCTGACGAGCAAGTCGCAAATCCATCTCTGGATTGAATTCTTTCGTCTCCATACCTTCTACTAATATTTCATCAAGTAATATTAAATACTCTCTTAATATCGTATTAATTTTGAGACGAACATCTTTATTAGACTGACGAAGCTCTAATTGTGTAACTGTAGCCAAATGATGATCTCCTGCTAGTACCTGGAAATGATTCTCAATCATCGCATTTAACTTTTCAGACGATGACTTTCCATCTCTAATTATACACTGTAAATTTTCTACAAACACAGACATTTTTTCCTTAAATACTGAAATTAATATGTCTTCTTTGTTTTTAAAGTATAAATAGATTGTTCCATCTGCGACGCCTGCCTGTTTAGCAATCTTGGAAACTTGTGCATGGTGATAACCATTTTCCGCAATTACAATAACGGCCGCATCGATAATTTGTCTATACTTCGGTTTATCTTTCTTCAATACGATCACCACCATATAAAAAATGAAAATATGAATGACTATTCATTCATATTTTCATCTTATAATTTCATTTTACACTTGTCAAGCCGACTTGTCATTATTTTCACATAATTTTCTGTATTCTTTCTTTATCTTCATCTTGTAAAGTACGGCGTAGTATTTTACCAACAGCTGTTTTTGGTAGTTCTTCACGGAATTCATAAATACGCGGCACTTTAAATGCGGCCAAGTTTTCTCTGCAATACGTATTGAATTCTTCTTCCGTCACTTTCATGCCTTCTTTTAATACGATAAAAGCTTTCACCGTTTCACCGCGATATGGATCAGGTACACCGAGTGCTACACATTCCTGGACGGCTTCATGCTCATATAAAACTTCCTCGATTTCTCTTGGATAAATATTGAACCCACCAGCAATGATAATATCCTTTTTCCGATCAACAACATAAAAGTAGCCTTTGTCATCCATATAGCCTAAATCTCCAGTTAAAAACCAACCATCACGCATCGCCATTTCTGTGTCTTCCGGACGATTCCAGTATCCTTTCATCACTTGAGGACCTTTCACAGCTATTTCACCGATTTCACCAATTGGTAGTGGCTCTGTTGAATCTACTTGGAGAATAGCTGCGTCTGTGTTCGGCCAAGGAACGCCGACAGAACCTTTGACACGCTCATTATGCCAAATAAAGTTACAGTGTGTTACAGGTGATGTTTCTGTTAAACCGTATCCTTCTACAAGCTTGCCGCCGGTAATCTTCTCGAATTTCTCTTGTACTTCAATTGGCAATGGTGCCGAACCACTCATGCACGCCTTGATAGAAGATAAGTTATATTTCGCAATATCTGGATGATTTAATAAACCAATATAGAGGGTAGGCGCCCCTGGGAAAAGCGTTGTTTTTTGTTTTTGTATCGTTTTTAACGTTGTTTCAACATCAAATTTCGATAATAGCACCATTTTGTCTCCGCGCATAACCGACAATAATAATACCGTAGTCATTCCGTATACATGGAAAAATGGCAGCACACCCATAATTACTTCTTCACCAGGTATACACTCAGACATCCATACACTACACATTTGTACGTTCGCTATTAAGTTTTTATGCGTTAACATAACTCCTTTAGGATAGCCGGTTGTACCACCTGTATATTGCAATAATGCAATGTCCTCTTCAATGTCGAAACTTAATGCGATTGGTTCAGTTGTGCTTACGCTCATAATTTCTGTAAATAAATGATTGCTACCACTATGCTCAACTGTAACCTTAAAGCCATATTGCTTCTTTTGAATAAATGGATACACTAAATTTTTCGGGAATGGTAAATAGTCCTTAATCGCTGTAATAATGACATGTTCTAAATGAGTGTCCTTCATAACTTTTGCGATACGCGGATATAAAATATCCAAAGATAAAATCACCTTCGCTCCTGAATCTTTCATCTGAAATTCAATTTCTCTTTCTGTATAAAGCGGGTTTGTTTGAACGACAATTCCTCCGGCATATAGCACCCCAAAATAACCTATAACGCCTTGAGGACAGTTAGGTAGCATAATGGCTACACGATCACCTTTCTCAATACCAATGGATACTAAATAATTGGCGAACTTTAATGAGCTTTCATACAATTCTTTGTACGTAATATCCTTCCCCATAAAATGAATCGCAACTTTGGAAGGTGTCTTGCTGCTCGCTCTTGTCAAATACTCTTGCAAAGGAATTGCTTCATATTCCAAAGACGTAGGAATATTATCCGGATAATTTGACAGCCAAATCTGTTCAGTCATGCTCCATTCCCCCTTCGTTAAAAATTGTAAGAATACCCTTATAATTTAGTATAAAATAAAATTGGTAACGCTTTCAAATTTAATGTCAATTTATTGAAAAAAATATTTTCCCTTCCATTGTGAGTAATAAAAACCTTATCGATTATAATTCACTTAAAAAATTTAAACATACCAAAATAATAAAGTTCACCTCAATCATACAAAAAAATGACTTCAATTTATTATCGAAGTCAGATTTTTGTATTTTACAATATATACTTATTTATTTAATTCCCGAATTAAATAGGTACCAGATGCATAGCCCTGTTTTCCATTCGGTAATTTTACTTTATACCAAGTTCCACTCATTATTGGCTTATTATTTTCATCTATTACGAGTTCAACAAATTGATAGTTTGAAAATTCACCGACTATAGGACTGGACGCATTTCCTTCTGAGCGTACATTTAATGCTATTCCATTAGCTGAGGAAGTATTAACACGAGCCAAGTTCTTCACAGAAAAATGTTTATTGTAAGCACTGAAACTTACAACATTTGTATAATACTTTTTCCCTTTATAGGATACCGTTAGCCAGTAATCATTGTGCTTTTCTAGTAAATTGAAAGACTCACCTTCTGGAATGGTTGCTGCAACACTATTTGTACTGCCTTTTTCACTGAATACATTCAAATTACTATTCGCAATTGCTAACGTTCCAGTTGGGAACACGTCTTTAAGATCCGGATGCTTTGGAGCAGAAGGAACAACTGTATTAGGTATTTTAGAAATTGCTCCTTCTTTAGCATATGCTAAGATTCCGTTCATATGATTGGCAATTGCATTTCCCCAATTAGTATCACTTGCATAATAAAAATTCATCCCCTTACTTAAGGAATCAATGCGAGCTCCATTAACGTTTTTAACGGAGTATCCTAAATAAGCCCCACTATTGTATTTCCAATTGGAAGGATTTAAATAAGTAGCCTTCATTGATTGCGCAATAAATTCCAAATTATCGTCGATGGAATCAAATTTAACAGCACCTATGAATGGAGTAATATCATATGCTCCAAAGCCAAACAAGTTGTTTCTTCCAAGCGAAATGTCGGAAACACCAAATCCACTTTCATGAATGGCATGTGCTGCAAAATATAGAGCGTTTACGCCATACTTATCAGCAGCATTAATAATCGCTTGTCCTTTTCCAGTTAAAGCGCTTGTTTTCCCTGCAGTCTTACTAGCAATATACGTATTAATTTGATCTGCTTTCACAGACGACTTAGTACGAAGATCCATAAACATATAGCTATTTGGATTGGATTCTAGACTAGCGATTCTTGCCTTCGTTGTTTCATCGATTAAAGAAGAACCTGATACAAAACCTGTAAAACCTTCAAAACTCACTTGATACCAACCATTACTTGCTTTATAAGTCGTCGTCAGCTTTGTATTCGCAGGAATCACTTTTAACAAATCTGATGATGTAGAATTTGATTTATACAGTTTTTGATCTTCAATATTATAAATGGTCATCTGACTAATGGCTGAACCATTTGGTAATGTAGGGGTATCGTCATCTGTATCATCTGGTGCCGTATCGACACTTGGTGTATCGACACTAAATTTAGTAATGTCTATATACCCTGTGTTACCTTCATATGTTACTTTATACCAATTGCCAACTCGTTCGGTCGAAGTCACTTTTGCATCTTTGGGAATGCTAGTTAGTATTGTATGTGAGACTCCCGCTTCTGCAAATAAAGATGTTGATGAATTAGCTTTATAATCCGTACTTGCCACTTGCGTTGGTGTTACTTTACTAACTACAGTAGATTGCACAAAATAATTCTTACCCTTGTACGATATTCGATACCAAGTTTCTCCTTTACTATTCACAACTGATTGCGTAGACGTGAAGATATTATTGGTTGGTATAGCGAATACTTGTGCTTTTTTGGTGTCAGGTGTTATACGAAGTGAAGCCGTTTTCTCTATTAGGAAATAAGTGGTTTCAGTCTCTTTATAGGCATCATACTCTTTCACATATGAACTACTTACCCAACCAGTTTTGCCTCCGTATGTTACTTTATACCATGCTCCAGATTTAGCGGTAGCTTTCACCGTCTTGCCTTTAGGAATCGATAATAGTACTTTCCCTTTTGTAGAGTTACTAGACCGTAAATTCACTTTTTCTTTTGTTTGATAATTTGTTGCAGCGAAAGTGGAAATTGCAGACGTTTTAGTTGTTACTTTAATATAGCTTGTACTAACATAGCCAATTTTTTTACCGAATTTCACTTTATACCAACTGCCGGTTTTAGAAATGTATGAAACAGATTTTCCTTTTGGTATTGTTAATAGAATTTTCCCTTTTGCCGAGGCTTTAGATCTTAAATTCACATTCGAAGTTACTGTATATGTTTTTACGGTAGCTGCCTCAACTTTTTTTGGTGCTATCGGTGTTTCGAATGAACTGATACTTGAAGTTAACAGAATCCCTATAGATATGAATGTACATTTTGTTAGACTTATAGATGTTTTTTTATTATACAAATTCATTTTGCCCCCTCATATGTTTGAGAAATTAATTCTAAAAAACAAATACTCCCATACATTTTTTTCTAAACTATTAATATTATATCTCTATTACCTTAAAAGTAGTATCAATTATATACACTATTTAACATTTTTTATAATCATTTTATTTTATAAGCTTGTTTATACTGAACTTAGATTGTTTGCTTTTCCTTCAGTATCAATTGATCAAATAAAAAAAGAAGCCCTATAAAGGACTTCAAAATTAATTCATTACTAAATAGACGATTCCTACTAAAACAAATGCAATACATACGCCAATTAGTACTTTCGATAAAGTTTCCATATTCTCTCCCCTAAGAAATACTGGCACCGATAACAAATGACAGACCTACTGAAATTGTAAACGAAATAAAACCAACTGATCGATTATCCTTTTCAATTTCTTCATCTATCTTAAATGTCGGTGTCATAAATTCAAATAATACATATGCGAATATTAGTAAAATAAAACCAAACAATCCCCACCCCATCATTTCTGCGAGTGAGTTATGCTTCTCAATGGAGTAACGGAAAATATTACATACCCCTAATATCTTCCCGCCTGTTGCAAGTGCAACTGCTACATTGCCTCTTTTTATTTCTACCCAATTTTTGTATTTTGTTACGATTTCAAATATCACCATTGATAGGATTAAGCAAAGGACAACAACACTAAAATTACCAGCAGCCTCGACAACAGGATATTGCCAAAATCCATTTAATAACATAAATATCCCCTTTTCAATGTCATTTTTTTCTCTACCTTTGATTACTTTAAGAGGTTTATTTTAGCTCGGCTACTGTCACACCATATCCGCCTTCTCCTGCTTCTCCAAAACGATAGGATTTTACACGTGGATGTCTCTTTAGTAAAGCTTGGATTCCTTGGCGCAATGCTCCAGTTCCTTTACCGTGAATAATTGAGACGCGTTGATAATTTGACAGTAATGCATCATCAATATATTTTTCCGTACGTACAATCGCATCTTCATAACGTTCTCCACGTAGATCTAATTCTAACTTAACATTAGAGTCTCGATTTCGAACACTTGAAACATTTACAGTTTGCTTGTCTTTTTCAGGTTTCACATACTCTAAATCTGATTCATCAAGTTTCATCTTCAATATTCCAATTTGCACAATCCATTCAGAATTTGATACTTTTTCAAGTAACACACCTTTTTGACCGTAACTCAGTACTTTTACTTCGTCACCCTTAGCTAATTCTTGAGAGCGCGCTTTCAATTGCTGTTGCTTTTTCAGTACTTTATTTTCCGGAGCGGCTTTTTCTAAACGTTTACGTGCATCAATGATTTCATGCTCTTTGACAATCTTGTTTGCATTTAAGCGCATTTTATGAAGTTCTGAAATAACCTCTTCTGCTTCTTTTTTAGCTTCATCTACAATTTTACGAGCTTTGTCTTTTGCTTTTTGTTCTAATGCTTCTTTTTTAGCTTCATAAGCTTTTAATTTTTCATCTAACTCTGCTTGAAGTGCTTCTGCTTGCATGCGTAATTCAAGTGTTCTTTCAGCGTCTTCTTCTGATTGACGTCGACTTTCTTCTAGAGACGCAATCATTGATTCGACTTCATGACGATCGGTACCTGTGAATGTTTTAGCACGATCAATAATAGAATCAGGTAAACCAAGACGTGTAGAAATTTCAAAGGCATTACTACGGCCTGGAACTCCTATTAATAGACGATAAGTCGGGCTCAACGTCTCCACATCAAATTCTACACTTGCATTGACAACACCTGGACGATTATAGCCATATGCTTTTAACTCAGGATAGTGAGTTGTTGCCATTACGCGTGCTCCGCGACCATGTACTTCATCTAAAATTGAGATGGCAAGTGCTGCACCTTCTTGTGGGTCAGTCCCTGCACCCAGCTCATCAAAAAGAATGAGTGAACGATCATCGAATTGATTTAAAATATCAACAATATTCACCATATGTGATGAAAATGTACTCAAGCTTTGCTCAATCGATTGCTCATCCCCAATATCAGCAAATAACTGATCAAATACCGCGAGATGAGAACCATCAAGTGCCGGCACTGGAATACCCGATTGCGCCATCAATGTACATAGCCCCACTGTTTTTAACGTAACCGTTTTACCACCTGTGTTAGGTCCAGTAATTACGATTGAAGTGAAGTCTTTACCAAATTCAATATCATTTGCTACTGCTTCTTCAATTGGTAGTAAAGGATGACGTGCCTTACCTAATTTAATATATCCTTCGCTATTCATAATTGGTTTCGAACATTTATTGGCTTGTCCGTATTTTGCTTTTGCCAATATGACGTCAATTTCGCCAAGTAATTGCACAGTGATAAAGATGTCATGTGCTACCTCTTGTACTTTTAGAGATAACATTAATAAAATGCGCGCAATTTCAACTTGTTCTTTTGACTTGAGTTGGTGAATTTCATTATTTGCTTGTACGACAGCATCTGGTTCAATATAAAGTGTTTGACCAGATGAAGATTGATCATGTACAACACCACCATAGTGACTACGGTATTCTGATTTTACAGGAATAACAAACCGATCATTACGAATTGTAACAATCGCATCAGATAGCATTTTTGTTGCATTAGTACCACGTGTTAAGCTCGCTAATTTTTCACGAACACGACCTTCTTGTGCTCGCAATTGCTGACGAATTGAACGAAGCTCAGAGCTTGCAGAGTCTAGAATAGCACCATTCTCATCGATACAAGCATTAATCTCATGCTGTAAGCCTGTCAACGTTGGCATGCTTTCTTTTTTCTGAATGAAGTATGGGATTTGTATATCCTCTTCCACTTCAATGCCTTCTATAAACTGACGAAGTATACGACTAGCACGGATTGTGCTTGAAATCTCCATCAATTCAACTGGACTAAGTACACCACCAATTTGCGCACGTCTAGCATGCGGACGGACATCGAAGATACCGCCCATTGGCACGTTACCTTTAACGCGTAGAATTGATAAACCTTCATCCATTTCATCTAATAGTTGTAATACTTTTTCTATATCAGTTTCAGGGACAAGTTCATCGATCACAGTTTTCCCTAAAGAGCATGTACAATATGAAACTACTTGAGCTCGTACTTTATCAAATTCTAGTGTTTTCAATGCGCGTTCTGCTATCATTCAAAACACCTCCTCTTCATTTCTTCTGTATAAAGCGGACAAAATCTTCTAATGTCCACGTATTCACGATATTATTTTTCTTTAACCATGCTTTTTGAGCGTATTTCGTTCCAACTTCCATAAAGCGAAGTTGGTCAATGGCATGTGCATCTGTATTTATAGCAATCGGCACACCAGCAGCTGCCGCCATTGCTAAATGTTCTTCACATAAATCAAGACGATATGGATTTGCATTTAACTCTAAAATTTTTCCATATTCTTTAGCCCATTCAATTAATTGAGGGATATCTGGGTTATAGCCTTCTCGGTCACCAATTATACGACCAGTAGGATGGGCTATCATATGAACATTCGGGTTTTTTAGAGCATTATGTAGCCTGTCCATAATTTTCTCTTGCGGCTGTGAAAAGCTAGAGTGAATCGACGCAATGACAAAGTCTAATTGCTTTAATACATCATCTTCAAAATCAAGCGAGCAATCTGGTAATATGTCCATCTCAGTTCCTGCAAGCAAACGGAAATCTGGATGCTTTTCATTGAATGCCCAAATCTCTTTATGCTGTTCGATTAAACGTTCAGGCGTTAAACCATTTGCGACTTTTAAATATTGTGAATGATCCGTAATAACCGCATATTCATAACCTCTAGCAATGAGTGCTTCACCCATTTCATGTACCGCATAAGCACCATCAGACCATGTTGTATGCATATGCAAATCAGAACGAATATCTTCTAATTGAACAAGTTCCTTAATCTCATCTACACGGTCAAATTCTTTATTGCCTACTCGTATACTAGGCGGGATAAACGGTAAGTCGAAATGAGCAAAAAATTCAGTTTCAGAAGTAAATGTTGTTACAGATCCATCCGCCTGCTCTACACCGTATTCACTTATTTTCTTACCAAGATCTTTTGCCAATTGACGCATTCTCACATTATGTTCTTTTGACCCAGTAAAATGATGAAGTGCCGTTGCATATTCATCTTGTGTCACTAGTCGGAAGTCAACGCTAACAGGTTCTTCAGCGTCCAAAGTTACTGAGATTTTAGTATCCCCAGCTGCAATTGTCTCTGAAATGACAAGTGCCCCTAAAAGTTGTTCTTTCACCGCTTCTCGATTTGCCGATGCTATGATGAAATCGACGTCCTTACTCGATTCCTTTACCCGTCTAAAGCTACCTGCGACCGAAAACTGTTGCACTTCAGCAATTCCACTTAATATACTCTCTATTTCTTGTACTACCTTATCTAATTGCCAAATTGGTAGTCGCTCAGAACGTGTGCCAAATGCCTCTAGTTCTTTTAATATCTTTTCTTCAGTTTTTTTACCAAAGCCTGCAAGAGCAGACACTTTGCCTTCTTCACACGCTGCCTTTAACGCTTCTGCTGAATCTACGCCTAACTCTTGATATAACTTAGCAATTTTCTTTCCACCAAGGCCTGGTAATTTTAATAATGGTGGTAACCCTTTAGGTACTTCCTCTTCAAGTTCTTTTAAAACTGAAGATTCACCCGTTTCCAGTAAATCTTCTATAACTGCCGCAGTTCCCTTACCTATACCTTTTATCGCAGTAATATCTTCAATTTCACTTAGGCTTCTTGTATCTGCTTCTAGCGCTGCCGCAGCTTTTCTAAATGCTGAAATTTTAAATGGGTTAACACCCTGTAACTCTAAATACAAGGCTATTTTTTCAAATGTACGAATGATAGTTTTCTTATTCAAAAAATGACCTCCTTATTCGTAAAAAAACTGCTCTCGATTGAGAACAGTTATTTCATGTAGACAAACCACATATTTTTGAACATGTTCGAAATAATTGGTGTATATTCGAGCATTAATTTAGTAAAGATTGAATTATCAACATACTTCTGGATACCCTCTAATGGTAACAACGCTAGAATATAAAGTAAAATAAATACTAATATATAAGCTTCTATAAATCCTAGTATTCCGCCAAAAAAGCGATTAAACGGACCTATTATAGGCACATATTTTAAGAAATCAAAAATTGACGCTACAATTTGCATTGCAAATTTGACGACAAAGAAAATAAGTGCAAAGGCCAGTAGCTGATAAAATGTTTGACTAAGATCTAATTGTTCCATCGCATAAGTTAACTTCGTATTCCCGTCAACTGCTGGATATGGAATCCACAGCACAAATTTCTCAGCTAAAGGTTTATAATAAACATAAGCGACAATCATCGCGATCAAAAATCCAATGATATGTATCAACTGGACTACTAAACCTCTTCTTCCGCCAGTGATAATGCCGGCAATTAATAAAATAATTATAAGTATATCGATCATTTACTTCAATCCTTTAGTTTTTTCAGTTCTTCTTCTAATAATACAAGTTGCTCTTTTAATTTCAAACTATCATTTACTGAATTTACAGCTGTAAGGACGGCCAGTTTTGTACTGTCAAGGCTCGGGTTTGCCTGTTTAATCTCTCTCATAGTATTGTCAACTGTGGACGCGACTAAACGCATATGTGTTGTTGACTCTGTACCAAGCATAGTATATGTTTGACCATATATATCAACTGAAATTCGATTTTTTTGTTGCTCTGACACAGCTGCCCCTCCTTAAAATCCTATTTCTAATCATACCATGAAATTGTTTATCATGTGAATAACGAGAGTAGAAAGGACTATAAAATGTCTAATATTGTAATTGTTTTAACAACCGAAAAGCAAGGAGAACTTGCTTCTTATTATGCCTCATCTAGAGTAGAACGCAATGCGCCAGGAGTCATATTTGCTGCGAAGTTAAGCGATACTTCTATCACTTCATATAAATCTGGCAAAGTGATGTTTCAAGGTAACGGAGCCGAACGGGAGTCTAGTCGATGGGGGAAACCTAATGATCCTACGACTAAAAAGACGTCATCAAAGGGTGACAAGTTGCCTTCCAATTTTGAACAACTCTCCGTAATGGGTTCTGATGAAACAGGAACAGGCGATTACTTCGGCCCTGTAACGGTAGCCGCCGTATATGTATCTGCTGATAAAATTGCACTTGTTCGTGAGCTCGGTGTTAAAGACTCTAAAATGCTAACGGATGACTTTATGAGACAAATCGCACCTGACTTAATGCGAGCACTACCTCATAGCATTCTAACCGTACGAAACGACAAATATAACACCATCCAAGCTAGAGGCTGGTCTCAAGGGAAAATCAAAGCAATGATGCACAACCAAGCACTTCATAACGTGCTCGGCAAAATTGCACCAGTAAAACCAGCACATATTTTGATTGACCAATTTGCGGAACGTGGCATTTACTATAACCACCTAAAAAATGAAAAAATCATCGTTAAAGAGAATGTACTATTTGCTACAAAAGCAGAACAATTACATGTTTCAGTAGCAGCTGCCTCTATTCTAGCACGATACGCATTCTTAAAAGAAATGGACCGCCTCGGCGATTTAGTTGGATTTGATTTACAAAAAGGAGCTAGTAATAAAGTGGATGAAATGGCCGCGCGTATTTTACTATCAAAAGGCGAAGCAACATTAAAATCTATGACGAAATGGCATTTTGCAAATACTCAAAAAGCGCATGCCATTGCCGCTAAAAAACGCTCCAAATAAAACAAGCTATTCCTCTCTTTCATCAAGAGAAGGAATAGCTTGTTTTTTATATTTTTATATTCTCCATATTCTTTCTTGCTCCAAATACTCCAACAAACATTAACACTATTATGGCAACAACCGTCACGACGACCGATAACCAAAAATCACTACTATCTGGTTTTGACCCAAGCCACGTTACTGCGTATGTGCCCAATTTCCAAGGAGACACAGTCCAGAACTGTCCGATAATGCTATCGATTAGCTGTAGAAAATACGTCAGAAGAATTGCTAGAGTACCAGCAACACCCGTAGAGAATAATGCACTCGCTGTGACTGTCACCGTCACGACGAACAATACCCATAGACTATACGTGCCAATGAGGGCTGCTATCCGCCAAGCGTCTACTTCATTATATAAAATCACTGTATAATAGTAACTCGCTAATAAGCCTATTATTGTACTAAGGAGTGCAACAATTGTTGCTCCAGACCACTTACTGAAGTAATACGAAGAAAAAGATATTGGTCGTACATATAGTAGTGCAGCTGTACGATTTTTTCTTTCTTTACTAATAATCCCCATAAAGCTTAAAACAAAAATAAGTGCAACAATAAGATGGAACTGACCGACAGTAGAAGCTATGACTTCAACCGCTGTCACATCTGTTATGCCCATATCATAGCCCTCAGGCATATTGCCGACAGCCTTCATAATATCTTCCATGTAATAAAGTGTTACTGGCTGCATAATACCATATAATACAAACACGAGTGGTATCCATAAAATTTTCAAGCTACGTACATGATCACGCCATTCTTTTTGTAAAAGTACACGCCATTGCATCATAGTTTTGCCACCTTCATGAAGATTTCCTCCAAGCTAGCAGATTGCTGCTCGACTTTCCGGATTGCAAAGGTCTCTTTCGCTAACGCCTGAATAACTTGTTTCATATCATCAGTCTGCAAAATCACGATATTACCTTGTTGCTCTGCACTGAATGTACTATTCACAGCAAACTGAGCAGCCTCTTCAACTTCTTTAAATTCCACTATAATTTGACGATGTTCATATTTTTCTTTTACATCTTGTAAAGAACCTTGCTCAACTATTTTTCCGGATTTTAAGAATAATAGCTGATCGGTCATTTGCTCAGCATCATTCAAAATATGTGTTGAATACAAAATCGTCATTTCTTGTTGTAACGACTTCATCAAATTCATCATATCTAAGCGACCTGCTGGATCAAGAGCTGATACTGGCTCATCCAGTAAGAGGAGTTTGGGTTTATGTATAATGGCTTGTGCTAGACCCAATCTTTGTTTCATACCACCAGAGAACGTACCAATCTTCTTATTCGCTGCATCTTTTAATCCAACGAAATGAAGCATTTTCTTTGACTCTTCCTCCGCAGATTGCGCAGTCAATCCACTTAATCTCGCTGCCATTATTAAAAATTCACTCGCAGTTAGCCAAGAATTGAACTGTGGATATTGTGGTAAAAACCCAATAGCAGCCCTCGGGTCCCCTACTATTCCGTCGAATTGAATTTGCCCATTTGTTGGTTTTAATAGCCCAGCAAGCATCGATAATATCGTTGTTTTACCTGCTCCATTTGGTCCAATTAAAGCCGTTGCTGTTCCTTGTGTTAACTCAAATGATATATTTTTAATCACTTCATGCTGTCCATAATTCTTTTGCAACGCTGAAACTTGTAATAACTGACTCATACTTGTTTTCTCCCGAAGATAAAGTAAATAATCGGCCCTATTATGCTCACACAAACTATAGCTATCGCCCACAGCCATTTTGGACCATTTGTTTGCGGGATTTTCACTAAGTCTATTAAAGCAACGATCAATAAAATAAACTGAATGATTATAATCGGTAAAAGCATCATTATTAATGAACTCATCTTGTTCACCTCTTCTTTGTTATATAATAAGTATAACAGGTAACTTCTTCCATGAAAAGGAAAATAAAAAAATACCTAACACAGACATAACGTCTGGTCAGGTATTTAGTATGAAAATCTATTTATTAACGAATTTGTGCATTTGCTTCTGCTAATGCTTTTAACACTTCTTCATGTGCTGCTACTACTTCTTCATCTGTTAAAGTACGCTCAGGTTCGAAGTACTGTAGTGAGAAGGCAACTGATTTTTTACCTTCTTCCATTTTGTCTCCTTCATATAAATCGAAGACACGAACATCTTTCAATAAAGTACCACCTGCTTGACGGATAATTGTTTCAAGATCCGCTGCCGCTACGCTTCTATCAACAACTAAAGCGATATCACGTGACATCGAAGGGAAACGTGGAACTGGAACGTAAACTAGTGCTTCAGTAGACGCTTCTAAAATAGCTGCTAAGTTCATTTCCATTACGTATGTTTCTTTTAAGCCATTTGCTTTTTGTTCTGTTGGGTGCAATTGCGCGATTAAACCAATACGGTTGCCATTTAATAATACGTTAGCCGTACGTCCTGGATGTAAACCATCTACAGTAGCGCGTTCAAATGTTACTGCATCTGCTAAACCTAGGCGATCAAATAGACCCTCAACGATTCCTTTTAATACGAAGAAATCAACTTGTTTATGTTCACCTTGCCAAGCGTGATCTAACCATTTACCCGTGATAACTGCTGCTACATGTTCTTCTTCATGTGGAAGACTTTCTTCAGTTAAACCTAAGAATACAGAATCTACTTCATAAAGTGCTACTAAGTCTGCTTGACGTGCGACATTATAAGATGCTGCTTCCACTAAATGTGGGATTAAGCTTTGACGTAATGTGCTGCGTTCTTCACTCATTGGCATTAACAGTTTTGTAACAGGCGCTGTTTCTAATGCAAATTTTTGTGAAAGTGTATCAGATGTTAATGAGTAAGTAATCGCTTGGTGAAGACCTGCACCTTCTAAATATGCACGTACGATACGACGTTTGGCTTGATAAGGTGTTAAACCACCAGGTGTTGTTTCACTTACAGGAAGTGTTGTTGGAATTTCATCGTAGCCATAAATCCGTGCAATTTCTTCGACGATATCTTCCTCAATTTTAATATCTTGACGGCGAGTTGGTGCATCTACATAGAGCATGCCATTCGCAGTTTCAACATCAAATTTTAAACGTTTTAATATTGACACCATATCATCTAAAGAAATCTTCATACCCAGACGAGCATTGATAAAGTCAGGAGAAACGATTACTTTTGCAGGTGTTTTATCTAATTCATCAAACATGACTGAGCCAGCTAATACTTCCCCACCAGCTAGTTCTGCTAATAATTTAGCTGCACGTTCAGCTGCAGGAATAACTCGGTTTGGATCAAGACCTTTTTCAAAACGGGCACTTGCATCACTACGTAAACCTAAGTCTTTTGATGTATAGCGTACTGATAAACCTTCAAAGTATGCTGATTCAATGACAACAGTCGTTGTCCCATCATGCACTTCTGAGTTTAACCCGCCCATAACTCCAGCTACAGCTACTGGCTCTTTACCATTAGTAATAACAAGATTATTTGCATTTAATGTACGTTCTTTATCATCAAGAGTCGTTATTTTTTCGCCTTCATTAGCTAAACGAACTACGATTTCCCCTGTTCCTAAACGGTCATAGTCAAATGCGTGAAGCGGTTGACCATATTCCATTAAGATGTAGTTAGTAACATCGACAACATTGTTATGCGGACGTACTCCAGCCGCCATTAAACGTTGTTGTAACCATAATGGAGACTCAGCGACTTTAACGTTTTTCACGACTTTTGCTACGTACATAGGGTTTTCTACCGGTGCATCTACTCGAAGTTTTAAATAATCAGAAGCTTTTTCAGCTGATTCTGTATACTCTAGTTCAGGTAATTTAACATCCTCAGAAAGGATTGCTCCTACTTCATAAGCTACACCTAACATACTCATAGCATCTGAACGATTTGGTGTTAAACCAAGTTCAAGCACTGTGTCATATAGGCCAAGCACTTCAAGTGGATCTGCCCCTACTGGTGTTTCTGCAGGTAATACGAAAATACCCTCACTATAAGCTTTTGGTACTAATTTACCTTCGATACCAAGCTCTTGTAATGAACAAATCATACCGTTTGATACTTCACCACGAAGTTTGGCTTTTTTGATTTTTCCACCTGGTAAATGTGCACCTGGTCGAGCAACGATCACTTTTTGACCAACTGCTACGTTTGGAGCACCACATACGATTTGTGATAATTCTTCTTCACCAAAGTCTACTTGGCAAATATTTAATTTATCCGCTTCTGGGTGTTTTACTTTTTCTTTCACTTCGCCAACCATTAGCTTTTTCATACCTTCAGCTAGGTTTGCAACGCCGTCCACTTCAATCCCAGAACGTGTAATTTTTTCTGCTAAAACTGCTGGCTCTAGGCCTTGTAAATCAACATATTGTTCTAACCATTTTAACGATACTAGCATGTTTACCCCTCCTTACTCTTCTGTGCGGTGGAATTGTGATAAGAATCTGATGTCATTTGTATAGAAATGACGGATATCGTCCACCCCATATTTCAACATTGCAATACGTTCTTGCCCCATACCAAATGCGAAGCCTGAAACTTTTTTAGGATCGTATCCAGCCATCTCAAGAACGTTTGGATGTACCATACCGGCACCTAAAATTTCAATCCAACCTGTTTGTTTACATAAACTACAGCCCGCTCCACCACATTTGAAACAAGAGATATCCATTTCTACTGAAGGCTCAGTGAATGGGAAGAAACTTGGGCGTAAACGAATTTCACGTTCTTGGCCAAACATTTTTTTCGCGAAAAGATCCAAAGTACCTTTTAAATCGCTCATTGTAATGTTCTCGCTAATTACAAGTCCTTCAATTTGATTGAACTGATGCGAATGTGTAGCATCATCATTGTCACGGCGGAATACTTTACCTGGACAGATAATTTTCACAGAAGCACCTTGTTTTTCTTCCATTGTACGAGCTTGTACAGGAGAAGTCTGTGTACGAAGTAAAATCTCTTCAGAAATATAGAATGTATCTTGCATATCACGAGCAGGGTGACCTTTTGGTAGGTTTAATGCTTCGAAGTTATAATAGTCTTTTTCAACTTCTGGTCCTTCCGCAATTTCATATCCCATGCTGATGAATAAGTCTTCGATTTCTTCAACAACCTTTGTTAACGGATGTTTACTACCAACTTTTATAGGACGTCCTGGTAAAGTCACGTCAATTGATTCTTTTTCAAGTTGTTCCTGAACCGCTTTTTCCTCTAGTAATTGCGCACGTGCTTCAAGCACCTCAGTCACTTCTTGACGTACAACGTTTACTAGTGCACCCATCTTAGGACGTTCCTCTGCAGGAAGTTTACCCATCCCTTTTAATAAATCCGTGATCGGACCTTTTTTACCTAAATAAGCAACACGTACATCATTCAACTCTTTAGAGTTCGATGCCGCTGCAATTTTCGCTAAAGCTTCTTCCTTTAGCTGATTTAATTGTTCTTCCATTGCCATTTAAATTCCTCCTTCCAATATCGAATAGTAAAAACAGATTGTTTTTACTAAACATGCAAACCTTCTTTTAATGTAGACTGTAAAAAATCTGCACAAAAAAACTCGCCCCCTAAAAAGGGACGAGGACATAGTTCGCGGTACCACCCTAGTTATTGTACTTAAGTACAATCACTTCATTGACATAACGGCTCTAAACCGGCCTACCTTTACAGCAATTGCTGGTCCCGGTGGCTGCTAACGGAGTGAACTTCCATGTAACACAACTTTATGCACGCTTGCAGTCTTTGGCGAGCACTCCCTAAAAAGTGTGGAAACATATACTTTTTCCGATCGAAGCATTTAAATTATTTTTAATTATTGTATGCAATATTTATCATTATACGCAACTAAATTGTTTTCTTCAAGGTCACTTTGCTGAAACTACGAAGTTATATAACAAAATACCAGAAGCAACTGCTACATTTAAAGATTCAGCTTGCCCTAAAATCGGAATGATAACATTTGCATCTGTTTTTGCAAGTAAGTCTGGGTGAATACCATTGCCTTCATTGCCCATAATAAGTGCAAATTTATCGCCCTTTTTCACTTCAGAATAGACTACTGCATTCTCTAAAGCTGTACCGATAACTGGGATTAATCTGTCTTGTAAATTGTCAATCCAGTCTCCAAGGTCCCCTTTTACAACAGGAATATGGAAATGCGAGCCTTGAGCAGAACGTACTGTTTTTGGATTGAAAGCATCAGCTGAGCCTTTACCAAGAATAACCGCATCTATACCAGCTGCATCAGCCGTACGAATCATTGTACCCACATTACCTGGATCTTGAACTGCATCAATTAATAATAATTTTGTCCATCCTGTTTGTTCTACCTCTGTTACCTCACGCTGTTTGCATTGTGCAAAGATCCCTTGAGGGTGTTCTGTTTCAGACAATTCTTTTGCAATTGCTTGTGTTACTTCTACAACAAAAATGTCATCCATATTCCATGTATGTGGAATGTCTACACCTTCACGGACGATAATTGTTAGTACCTCACCATTGTTTTTAATTGCTTCTTCAACTAAATGGAAACCTTCAACGATAAATTCGCCAGAGCGTTCACGTTCTTTTCTAGTTGTCACCAGCTTTTTCCAATACTTCACTAGTGAATTTTGTGGTGATTCTATTCTTTTCATAAAATGTATACCGCCTTTAGTTTTTAAATCGTTATAGTTATTTTGCCAAACTGATGATTTTCTTTTAAATATTCAAGCGCTTGTTCCGCTTCATCTAATGAGAAAGTTCGGTCCATCACTGGATGAGTGTTAAATTTCGCTAAATGCTCAAGGCATGCACGGAATTCCTCGCGACTTCCCATTGTAGTCCCATACAATGTATATTGTCCATAGAAAAATTTTCGCAAGTCAAAATCGACAACGTCTTCTGTTGTTGCACCGAACAATACTATTTTACCACCCTTTTTTAAAACATCCAAAGAGCGATTAAAAGTGGCGCGTCCAACACTTTCAATAACAACATCGATTTGTTCCTTTTTTAACAATTCTACCCAGTCCGCATGCGTATCAATCGCAATATCAGCTCCGATCTCAAGCGCTGCATTTCGTTTTTCTTCACTACGAGACGAGACTATGACTCTAGCTCCAACATTCTTAGCCATTTGGATTAAAAACGTCGCAACACCGCTACCTGCTCCTGGGATAAATATTGTTTGGCCCGCTTCTATTTGCCCTTTTGTAAATAAGGCACGATAACCTGTTAATGGTGAAATACCCATTACAGAAGCCTCTTCAAATGAAAGATGTGATGGCTTTCGCTCAAGTTGTTCCACTGAAATAGCAATTTTCTCCGCGAATGTTCCGTTATCAGGAAAGCTTAAAATATCAAAATCAGCAGGAGGGATATCAGAATTCTCATACCACCCCAATGAAGGATTAATAATGACTTCATCTCCTACTTGCCAATCTGTCACACCCTCACCTATTGCTTCAATAACACCGGCTGCATCAGAACCTAAAATAAGCGCTTCGCTATCATTTCCTAAACGTCCTGGAGTATACAAATCTCGACGGTTTAATCCTGCAGCTTTAATCGCAACGACCGCTTCTAAAGTGTCAGCTTGTGGATTAGGTAATTCAGTTACTTTAAAAGATCCTTTTTCAAAAACAAATGCTCTCATGATAAAACAACCCCTTAATTATGTAATGTTTTTTCATAAAATTCTCAATAGTAAATAATATTAATCATTCTAATTTTAACAAATGAATGTATAACTATCGAGCCTAACGGTAAAAATGATAATAGGAGGGATGAAGTATGAATTTTCAAATACGACAAGCCGTTAAAGCTAATGTTCAAGGTCAGAGCGCCGACGAACTGGAGAATGTTGTTCAAGATGCAATTAAACGCGGTGAGGAGCATTTACTCCCTGGACTTGGCGTCTTTCTAGAAGCATGGTGGAACAATGCAGATCAACAAAAACGACAAAATTTTATGCAAGATTTATCCAAAGCAATGGCCTAATAAAAAAACTGTCCAAACGATTTCGACTTCGCTTGGACAGTTTTTCATTTATAGACAATGATATTCCAGCTAGTAAGTACTCATTTGGGCTCTAACTTATATCTTAGTCAAATAATACCCCCAACAAATTTCATTTTTTCAATATAAAAAAAGCTGAACTAATAAAATTACTTAGTTCAACTTTTTACACATTATTCATATATTCGAGAATAGAATAATTGTTTATTTCATTTTTAATTATCTTACGCGTGCTGCACTCGAGAAACTAGATGGATTGTAAGATGCGATTTTCACGACATCACCTGTTTGTGGCGCATGTAACCATTGGCCATTTCCGATATACATACCAACATGGTACGCAGGGCTACCAAAGAACACTAAGTCACCAGGTTGGACATCATTTGGTGAAATACGAGTACCTGAATTTTGTTGTTGACTAGATGTTCTCGGAAGACTAATGCCTTCTGAACGGTAAACATATTGCATTAAACCTGAACAATCAAAGCCTGATGGTGAAGTACCACCCCATACATACGGTACGCCAAGGAAATTCTTTGCATAACCAATTAGGCCAGAAGCATCTCCGCCTGAAGGTTTTTGATTTGATAGGTTTAGAACATCATTTTTGTTTGATGTTTTTGTGATATTCACTACTGGAGATAAACTCACTGATTGTTCATCATCATTTGATGCTGTTTTTACTGCTTCTCTTACTGCTTTCTCAGCACGTTTTTGAGCAGCTTTTGCAGCTATTTTAGCGGCCTTTTCTTCTTTAATTGTTTTTTTCGTAGCTTTTAGATTAGATACAATTTTCTTTTTATCTTTTTTGATTTGTTTCATTTCTTTTGCTAAATCTTTCTTATCTTCTTTCAGTTCTTTATTAATTTTATCTAGAGATGTTTTTGATGTGATTAGCTTGTCTTCTTTTTCATTTAGTTCAGTCATTAATGATTGATCACTATTTAGAATTTGAGTAACCGCAGTGGTACGGTCGATGAAATCAGACATACCTTCAGATGATAGTAAGACATCTGCATATAACATAAATGTACTCTTACTTTCACCTTGGATATCTCTTAATCGTTCTTCATATAATGTTTTACGGAATTCATATTCTTTTTGAGTTTGTTTAATTTCTTTTTTGGTTTGAGTAATTTTCTCATTTGAGTTATTAATTTTCTTGTTTAGTTGATCAGCCTTATCCATTGCTTCAATAATACTGTTATCAATCTTTTGGATTTTTTGTTCAAGCTTTAAGGCTTTTTGTTCAGCTTTTGTCGGAGCTGAGTCATTTAAAGGACTAGCGTAAGAAGGGGATACTTGTAATAGAGCAGCCGCTAATACGGTTATTGCTAAAACGTTTTTGAATATCTTCTTCATTAATTATCATCTACTTTTCTATGTAATATTATGGATTTTTTGCTATGTTTTTTTACTTGACTATTCTCCAGTCTATACTTCTGTTATATAAAAAACAATATTTCGACATGTACTGTAACATAATTGTAATCTTCAGTTTATAAAATTTAGCTATTTCAAACTATCATTCAATTAGAATAGCTCTATCCATTTTTTGTCTTGCGTAATATTGTGGCCATATTATAATAAATTCTATTACATCGTTAATTATCCGAAAATAATCATATTTCGGATTGTTCAAAAATTTAAAGTGAGGCGAATTGAAATGACAGTAGTAGTTGATAGTATTGTAGAAGCGTTAAAACAATTCCTAGAAGGAGATCAAGTCTCGGTTAATGAGACAGTGAGAGAGCTTCACGGTCAAGACGAATCATATCATGTGGCTTCTCTTCCAGACATCGTTGTTTTCCCTAAAACGAAAGAACAAGTAAGTGAGATTATGAAACTTGCAAACGAGCTAGTAGTACCTGTAGTACCTTTTGGGAGAGGTTCTAGTTTAGAAGGTCATGTTATTCCTTATGAGAATGGTATTACAATTGACTTTTCTTTAATGGATAAAATTTTAGAAATTAGACAAGACGATTTACTTGTAAAAGTACAACCTGGTGTTACAAGAATGCAGTTAAATAAAGAATTAAAAAAACACGGTCTCTTTTTCTCAGTAGATCCTGGTGCAGATGCAACTTTAGGTGGTATGGCTGCGACAAATGCGAGTGGCACTACGGCTGTACGATATGGCGTAATGCGCGACCAAGTACGTGACTTAGAAGTTGTTTTAGCAGACGGTAGAATTATTCACACTGGTAATTTAGCTGCAAAATCATCATCTGGTTATCATTTAAATGGTTTATTTGTCGGCTCTGAAGGTACTCTTGGTTGCTTCACTGAACTTACTTTAAAGGTTTATGGTATTCCTGAATTCGAAACGGCTGCTCGCGCTGTCTTCCCTACAGTTGAAGATGCTATTGCTGCTGTTACTTCGGTTTTACAAGTCGGTATTCCTATTGCTCGAGTTGAATTAGTCGACGAAGAGTCTATCCGCCAAGTAAATCATTACAGTGACACGGATTATCCTGAAAAGCCAACTCTATTTATCGAATTCCACGGTAATGAAGCAGGCTTAGCTCAAGATGTGATATTTACACGTGAAATTATGGAGGATCATGGTTGTGTAGAAGTACAGTTCGAATCGGATAATACTGCTCGTACAAAACTGTGGGATGCTCGACATAACTTAGCATATGCTTATACACATGGTCACCCTGGTAAAAAACAGATGGTCACGGATGTTTGCGTAGCCATTTCAGACTTAGCAGATGCTGTTCATTTTTCACGTGAGCAACTAAATACTGCTAATCTTCCAGGTGGAATATTAGGTCATGTCGGTGATGGTAATTTCCACGCGATAGTTATGATTGATATGAAAGATGCAGAGGAAGTTAAGAGAGCCGATGCTTTCAATGAAGCTATCGTGCAATTTGCATTAGATCGCAACGGGACTTGTACTGGAGAACACGGAGTTGGAATCGGGAAACAAAAATACCAAGCTAAAGAACATGGCGAATCATATAATGTCATGAAAGCTATTAAAATCTCACTTGATCCAAAGAATATTTTGAATCCAGGTAAAATTATTCGAATAGAAGAATAAGTATTAATATGTGAAACCCCGCTTCTAATGGCTATTAGAAGCGGGGTTTTTATTAGTTTTTTTAAAATTCCTCTTGTAAATTATATAATCATCTTTATAATAAATATATTATTATAAATTTTCAGAATAATATATTTATTGAAATTGTAAAAAAACACTTTCTATTGATAGTTTATGTCTAACCTATTTTGAAAATTTATTAGCGAGATAAAGAAAGGATGATGCACATATGAAAACTCTTGAAACGTTTAGCACATTTATCGGAAAATACTTTGCTGTGTGGGTAATGCTTATTGCCGTAGTAGCTTACTTAGCACCTTCACCTTTTTTAGGATTCGGACAATATATCACGATATTACTTGGGGTTGTTATGTTTGGAATGGGACTTACTCTAAAGGCCAGTGATTTTAAATTAGTTCTGACAAAGCCATTGCCTGTATTGATCGGAATAATCGCTCAGTTTACGATTATGCCTTTAACAGCACTTGCAATCGCGTATATTTTGCAATTACCTTCAGAATTAGCTGCGGGTCTTGTATTACTAGGTTCTGTTCCCGGTGGTACTGCTTCTAATGTTATGGTGTATTTAGCAAAAGGAAACGTGCCCCTATCTATTACAATGACTTCTGTATCTACATTACTCGCACCTATTTTAACACCATTATTATTATTGTTACTAGCTGGTCAATGGATGCCTGTAGATGCGAAATCTATGTTTATGTCTATTATCCAAGTTATTATCGTTCCAATCGCCCTTGGTATACTTGTTCGTAAATTCTTGCCAACTGTCGTTGATAAAAGTATATCAATTGTGCCTTTAATTTCCGTTTTCGCTATCATTATCATAGTATCGGCTGTAGTTTCAGGAAACCAAGATAAAATCGCTTCTGCTGGTTTGTTAGTATTCTTTGCTGTATTTTTACACAATGGAGCAGGCTTATTATTAGGTTACTATGCAGGGAAATTATGTGGCCTTTCTTTACAAGATCAACGAGCTATTTCTATTGAAGTAGGTATGCAAAACTCCGGATTAGGTGTCGCACTTGCTGCAGCACACTTTGGTCCCCTAGCAGCTTTACCAAGTACATTTGGAGCTGTATGGCATAATATCTCCGGACCAATCCTTGCAACATATTGGTCAAAGAGACCAGTAGGTAATGTTGAGGTCGATAAGATTACTTCCACTGTTACACAAAAGGCCTAAAACGATATAAGATTGCCTCTCTAAAATAAAGAAATCCCCACCAGTTATTATAGGGCACTGAAAAAGTCCATAGAATGAATTTTAGCCATGGCAGAAACGATTAATCGTTTCTGCCATGGCTTTTTCTTCGATGCCGTTAATTTCCGTTCCGGCGGACGCTTTCCTGGGGACGAACCTTGAGCCTCCTCGTCACTAACGCTCCTGCGGGGTCTCAAGATGTTCGCTAGTTCCCCAAGGAGTCGCCGCCTGCACTCCAATCAACTAGTTTTATCGTTTTTCTTAGTGTTTCATTCTTTCCGATTCACACCTAAGTATGTTAATGATTAGTAACAATACAATCTATTTTACACTTACTTTTTTGGTGTATAAACGGATTTGCCCTTCCCATCAATGATTAACACTGATTTCCCGGGTATCTTTTCTCCTTGAGCGATGATTTCATCTTCAGAGAAATTTGCTACGACACTTAAATCTTTACCATATTCAGTCATTTGAACTAATCTATCATCTGAAAGAATTTTATAATCTGTCATTTCTTCCTTTATTGCTTTTTTGCTGAAATTTGACCACACTTTTGAGTGGTTTATTATTGTTGTTTTGTACTTTTCCCACTCGTGTTTATCAATGTGATAAAGAGGTGGTACGTTGTAAAGTATTTCATACAGCATTCTATTTTCAATTTCATCTGCTATTTTTAGAGTACCCCATCCCCACCAATAAGTCGTGATTACAGAATCATTGTAAACTAACTTATATAACGGTATAGTGTAGTTCGAATCCAAAAATAATTTCTTGTACTTATTCTTTACTGGTATTTGCTTAGAAAATAGCTCCGGTACTCCACCAGTACTTGAATAGTATCTTCCTACATAATAATTACTTTCTTTATTTTTACCCATATCCTCATCCATCCAAGAAAATGAGGGAGTCTCTATTCCATGTGCAAAAGCAATCGTTTTATTAGCAAAATCATTTCCGCCCTCAGTTCCGACTACCATTCCCCATTCTTTTTGTAGATACTCCATTCTCTTAATTCGAGCTTGGACATCTTCTGCTTCAGTAGTAGTATGTTCTTGTGAGTAGTCATCAAAGATTTCTCCTGTACCATCCGTATCTAAAAACCATGAGTTAAATGGTAAACCAGTATTTAAGATCGACGTTACTCTTTCTTTCACACTCGGCATCGCTAATGTCGGATTCAACTTTCTACCTACACCTTGGAATCCTTCAATTTTACTTCCTTCTTTATTCGTAACCGTTGCCTCTTCAAAAAGTGAAGTATCATTAAACTTAGCTGTTTCCCACTGTTCTTTACCCGGTTCATGGATTGAATGATACGAATCATAAGTACCGATTAAATATCCCTGATTTTCTGCTTCTTTTACTAACTCTGGTTTAATAAAACCTTCTTGCCAGTCGTCTAAACCTATCCACAAATTTGCTAACCCAGAATGCTTCATATCCTTTATGACATCTACAGTATTTGCATCTGCCCACTTTTCTATTGGGTCCACTACGTTTCCAAGCTCGCTTTTTAATAATCTTTTATTAAGTTCGATCAATTCTACTGGATTTAATTTGTCTATTTTCTTATTTAATAGCTTTTGAATTTCTTTATCCTCTTTAGTAAATACTTCCGGATTATAAAATTCTTTTAGTTGCATGACAGCACTTAAGCTTTTTACTATTCTATTTTTAGTATATTTGTCTACGTAATCGTAAGCCTTTAAATCATCATACGCAGCTGCAAGCTCTATCCCATCTTCAACTTTAGTAGTTAATAATTCCTGAATCCATAATTTCAGCTTGTCAGGGAAACTACTTCTCAATCTTGGCCATTGTATATTTTCTTCTGAAATTACAGTTCTGTCCCAATAATAAACATGAGGGGCACCATATAGTTTTTCAATATTATTATTTTCTCCAGCCTTTTCCTTTAAAGATTTAAAGTCACCTTGCTCAATTAAATAATTTTTATAAGTTTTGGCAACATGTACTGGATTTTTTTTCGTTAAATATATTCTAAAACCATATTCCTTCTTTTTATTGATAGACGGAAACTCATGATTAAAAGTAAACTCTATATTTTTCTTTGTATTAAAAGCAATTTCATTATTGTAGGGATTTTTAATAATATATACTAACGAATATTCATCTTTATCAACCGCAAAAAACTGCATGGAGAAAGACTCAATCAATTTTATTTTTTCTTCATTTAGATAGTCTTTCCAAACTGAATCATCACTTGGAATGTACTTCCCTTGATTTAATGGGAGTAGGTATCCATTACCTTTCACTTTCGGCCAAGAAAACGAATTTTCTTCATCTTTACTAGATTTGATGGTTACATCTACATACTTATCTTTCTTTTCGATATCAATTTCAAGACCCTGTTCTGCATAGGTCCAGCTAATGTTATCTTTATCATCTATTAAATTTGAAACTTTCATCTTCTTCAATGGTTCAGATGCCTTTTCCTTAGTTCCATTGGATTCCACCTCAAGCTTAAAGGTTTCCGGATCTACATTAAAGTTAAAATCTAAATTATCCTTTTGCGTATAGACCTCTTTGTTTGGCTTTTTTTCTTTGCCAACACATCCTGTAAGAACACTAGTAGCCAAGACTACAATTAACATGATAGATATTATTTTTTTCATGTCTCGCACCTCCTAGTCTTAGACTAACTTGGGCTTGTTACACGAATGTGACAAAAAACTCCAACTCGTTATTTTTTAATTCAAATCCATAATCCACATCGTGATTATCCAAAATGGTCTTGATAATAGGTAAACCCAATCCTGTTCCAGAAAGCTCCTTACTTCTTGATTTTTCTAGTACATAGAAGGGTCTCCAAATATTTTCTAAGTCATTTTCATTCATTTCACCTATCCCGTTAGCAATCGTAAGCTTAACGGCATTATTGTCTTTCATTAAAGTAATTTCAATATTCTTGTCATAAGAATATTTAATAGCATTCGTAATTAAATTATCGAGTACAATATCCATGCCTTCTTTTTCAGCTTGAATTAAATATTCTTTGCTCACATCTACGTTTAGAGATAAGTTAATATCGTATTCTTGCAGGATCAGCTTGTACTTATTTGTCATCTCAATAATTCTTTTACCTATATCAAAAGTAGATTTGTTTAATGTACCATTCTCTAGTGCTGTCCAAAAAAGCAGCTTCTCTATTAGAACATTCATTTTTTCAATCTGTTCTTCAATAGTGTCTCTGTAAGTACCATCATCCAGACCATCAGATATTCCTTGTTCATATACTTTCACTAATGATAGTGGTGTTTTCAACTCATGTGATATATCTGCCATTAGTTCTTTCAAGCGCTTATTTTGACTATTAATTTCTTCGTGGGCTTTTTCTAATTCCCCACTCATTATGTTTATACTTTTTGCTAGTTCTCCTACTTCATCATTTGTCATTATCTCTTCTTTCCTAAAATTTAAATTGGCTATATCTTGAGATAAATCTTTCAATGATTCTAACGGTCTTGTGATTTTGTTAGATATCATTACTACTAAAAAGACAATTAAAATGACAGAAATGGACATTAAAACAATAATAAATCTATTTATTATGGAAATTGCATCTTCCATATGCGGTAACGGTAATCCAATCGCGATTATATAATTATCTATTTTCATAAATTTAGTCAAAACTTTATATTTACTTACCCCTTGGTCATATATCTTATTAACGCTTTTTACCTGCAACTTATCCAACGTATGTTCAGTAAGCCAAAATTTGCTTAGCTTTATTTTTTTCTTTTCAAACTCAAAAATTATTCTTTCATTAATTTGATCCAAACTTCCACTCGCTTCTGAATAGACAATAGTAATAGCGTATTTCTCTTCTATCTTTCCCAAATCATTTAAAAGGTTCTTCTTAGGCTCCTTGAGTATATCGCTAGCCGCTTTATCCAAAACCTTTCTTTGCTCATGAATGTAATATCTGTCTACCAAAAATATATTTGCTAGTATCGAGAATATATAGATGCAAATTACTACTGATGATATACCAATGGAGAATTTATTTTTAATTTTAATCTTCTTGCACCTCCAGGCAGTATCCAATGCCTCTATAGGTTTTAATTAGTTCATCTCCAATTTTAGTTCTTAATCTTCTGATATGAGTATCTACAGTTCTATAATCTCCCTCATAATCCAAGCCCCAAACTAAATCAATCAACTTATCCCTTGATAAAATCACGCCTTTATTTTTTATGAAGAAAAGCAATAAATCATATTCTATCTTTGTTAGTTGGATAGGTTCATTATGTTTATATGCTTTCTTTTCACTTTCTTTGATCAGAATATCTTTCACTTTTATTTCTTCACTCATATTCAATAGCTTTTTTACTCTTAATATTAATATTCGTGGATCAAATGGTTTCTTTATGTATTCATCTGCTCCACCATGTAAAGCGTGTAATTCGTCTTCATTTTGACTTTTTGCTGTTAGTATTAGAACTTTTGTTTGACTGTTTTCTTTAATATATTTGCATGCCTCTATTCCATCAATTTTAGGCATCATCCAATCTAAAATTGCTAATTCAACCTTAGTAGTTTCAAAAATCTCCAATGCTTCCTCGCCATCTCTTGCCTCTAGAATATTGAAGCCTTCATCTTTTAAATAGGCTGAAAGTATTCTAACCATATGCTGTTCATCATCAGCAATTAGAATATTCATTTTCTGCTCTCCTTTCCGATTTCGGATATAAAGGGAAGCGCCAAATAATGCCTAATCCAGAGAATAGGAACATTATTTGACGCTTTACCTATTAAAATCACTTCATATAGTTATATTAAACATCGATATTTCTGCAGGGTTCCAAAATCGAACTGGAATCCTCGTAGTCCCAATCCCACTATTCACATATAGATACTTATTATTTTCTAGCTGATATAACCCTTTAGTGTATTTCTCTGCAAGCGGGGGCGTATATATGGGGCCAATCAATGGCACATCGACTTGTCCACCATGACTATGCCCAGCAAGTGCTATATCAATATTGTCATACCCCACATCTTCTATAAGATCAGGTTGGTGTAGTATAAGGAGATTCGTACCCTGACTATTAATACCTGAATAAGCTTTTTGAATATCAGGATTTCCAAGCATTGCTTCATCCAACCCTATAATATTTATTACTTGTCCATTTTCAAGCTCAATTGCATCACTTTCATTTGTTAGTAACTTAAATCCAGATGCATTCATTATATCTTCATAAAACCTAACTCCACCACCTCCACGGTCATGGTTTCCCCATACTGCATAATTTCCATATTTACTACGTAGTTTACCCAATATTGCACTTATTTTTGACCTATCTTCAAATTGAGAAGGTACATCCATTAAATCTCCTGTAAAAGCTATTACATCAGGTTGAAGTCCGTTAACTTTTTCTACAAGCTTCTCAAGTTGCTCTAGTGAATAGTTAGGTCCTAAATGCACATCTGAAAATTGTACTACCTTTAGCGTACTCTCTCCTCCTGATGTAAGTTCAAGCTCATATTCCTTTGTAACAAGACGTTTTGGTTCTATTTTAAATGAATATGTAACGATTCCCGCTACAACTATACTTAATACAATTACACATTTTATTATGATAAAAATTAACCTTTTCATTTTTACACTACCATTCTACCTTGGATTAAACAGCTTCTAATCAAGGTTCATGCAGAGTTAATAGTATTTAAATGCTTTCCACACTTAAACTTTTTTCACCCTGCAAAGCTATTTTGAATTAGACTAAGCCAAGTTTGTTACGCGAATGTTACAAAATACTATATTTTTTGTTGTACTCTCTTAATCCATCAAAAAATACAAAAAAAGATAGGTAAGGCAAATACTCTTATGCCTTATCTATCCTTAATTTTGATAACAAAATTGCGTTCTTGAACTATTATATATTTCGAATTGAATAATTATCCTAAAACCGAAGCCAATACAGCTTTTTGAGCATGAAGTCGATTTTCCGCTTGTTCGAAGATAAATGAGTTTGGTCCATCTATAACAGATGTCGCTACTTCCTCTTCACGGTGTGCTGGCAAGCAGTGTAAAAACATATAATCTGCTTTCGCATTCGCTACTAATGCATCGTTAATTTGGTAGTCTTTAAAGTCTGCTAATCGTTTTGAAGTTTCCTCTTCTTGACCCATTGAAGTCCATACATCTGTATAAATGACATCAGCATCCTTCGCTGCTTCTGCTGGATCATATGTGAATGAAACCGTACTGCCATTTGCAGCCGCAATTTCAGCTGCTTTTTTCATGACCGCTTCACTTGGTTCATATTCTTTAGGTGTTGCTACAACAACATCCATTCCTACATGTGCAGCCGCTGCTACTAAAGAATGCGCTACGTTGTTTCCATCACCAATATACGCAAGCTTTAAGCCCTTCACATAACCTTTTTCTTCTGCAATTGTTTCAAGGTCCGCAAGTGCTTGGCATGGATGCGCAAGGTCCGTTAAACCGTTAATAACAGGAATAGATGCGTGTTCAGCCAGTTCTTTTACCATTTCATGTGAATTTGCACGAATCATAATACCATCTAAATAACCGGATAATACATGTCCTGTATCATAAATAGATTCTCCACGTCCGATTTGTAAATCGCGAGCATGCATGAACATACCTTTACCACCCAGTTGATTCATACCTACTTCAAATGAAATACGCGTACGTGTAGAATGCTTTTCGAAAATCATTCCCAACGTTTTCCCCTCTAATAACGGTGGACATTTGCCTTCTTTAGTTATTGTTTTTAGTTGAATGGATAAGTCCAGTAAGCCTTGTATTTCCTCACTTGTATAATCTATAAGTGAAATTAAATCTTTGCCTTTTAAGCTTTCTACTAATTTTAACTGCACTAATTCTAAAAGTTTCATATATGATCCGCTCCCTTTTGTTTTTATTGTTATTGACCATTATACATATGCATAAATATTAAATCAAATGCATTTTTATGTCTTTTTCAAAAAAATTAAACTCCTTTACTCATGTGAGCAAAGGAGCCTAATATAAATCTTATTCAAAGATAATTTTATCCACTGTTTCGCGGTCTAATTTCTTAATCACTTCAATGATTAATTTGACTGTGTTTTCAAAGTCATCACGATGTAAAATCCCCGCATGTGAATGAATATAACGCGTTGCAATCCCGATTGATAATGATGGTACACCATTAGCAGTTATGTGAATTGCACCTGCGTCTGTACCGCCTCCTGGAATGGCTTCATATTGGAACGGGATGCCATTTTCATTTGCAGTATCCACCACAAGATCACGTATACCTTTATGTGCAATCATCGAAGCATCATAAATAATAATTTGTGGACCTGCACCAATCTTACTTGTCGATTCTTTTGATGTAATGCCTGGTGTGTCACCAGCAATACCTACATCAACTGCAAAACCGATGTCAGGTTGAATTTTATGCGTCGCTACTTTAGCTCCACGTAAACCGACCTCTTCTTGGACAACACCACATCCGTAAACGATGTTCGGATGTTTTTCATCTTTTAGCCCTTTTAATACTTCAATTGCTATCGCACAGCCGATACGGTTATCCCATGCTTTAGCAAGTAAATGTTTTTCGTTTTTCATCACTGTAAATTCAAAATAAGGTACGACCATATCGCCAGGTAAGATACCCCATCCTTCTGCTTCATCTTTAGATGTAGCGCCGACGTCGATGAACATATCTGTAATTTGGAAAGGTTTGTTGCGTACTTCTGCTGGTAAAATATGCGGTGGTTTAGAACCAATTACACCAATAATCGTTTCACCTTTACGCGTAATGACTTGCACGCGTTGTGCTAACATTACTTGTGACCACCAACCACCTATTGTTTGGAATTTTAAGAAGCCTTTATCATCAATTTGAGTGACCATGAAGCCAACCTCATCTAAATGGCCAGCTATCATAACTTTAGGACCGTTTGCATCGCCCACTTTTTCAGCGATTACTCCGCCTAAATTATCACTATCCATTCTATCTGCGAAAGGAGCGATGTACTTTTTCATTACCTCGCGTGCTTCACGTTCGTTACCTGAAGCTGCGCGAGCGTCAGTTAGTTCTTTCAACATTTTTAAAGTCTCATCCAATTGTTGCATTATTTCGACCTCCTAAATATTCGAATCTTTAACTATTATAATGCAATAATAGGCAATTTTCAAAAAATATTTTAGTATCCGTTACGTTGACGCTCATAATTTTTTTCGTTTTTTGATACATACGCTCGCCCGATATCTTCGGCTGTAAAATCTAGTGCATCTGCTAGTGCACCGTATAAGATCCATGCTTCTTCATACTGCGCTCTCTCAGGCTTAAGGATAAAGTTTAATACCGCCCCTTCTGTCTGAATGAAGAGATCTGTCAAATCTCCTTCACGGTTAGCTATTGGCCACTCTTCTAAATCATCGAAACCTTTCATAATACCTAATGACAATAAAAAGTGAATAGAATCCACGAACTCTTCTAAAATCACTGAACGCTCAGATGGTCCCTTTGTGCTCCAAAATTTAAAGCAACGCGTTTCATTTGCAAGTTCACCTAACTCAACAAGTAATGCTAACCCTTTTTCACGGAATACATCTTTTGTAATTTGTTGTGTTTCTTCGATAAATGCATCAAGTTGTTGTTGCATCGTAAAAAGTTTTTGTAAATTCATTATAATTCTCCTAACATTTTTGAAACTTTTCAATCTCTTCTATCGTATAGGAAAGAATAATGTTTGTACAAGGGGGAACTGTAGATGTTTGTTCTCATTCGTGTTTTATTAGTCGTGCTCATTTTATATGTTATGTATAAAGTCATTCGCTACTTTTTTAATCCAAAGCGAAAATTCGATGATGCGGTACAACGTAGAGGTTATTACTTCTATGATGATTCCAAAAATGCACGAAAGAACTTTTTTATTTCTTATAAAGGAGCTATATTTGAAGGTGAAAAATATCTAGGAACAGCTAACGACATATTAGAAGTCGTATCCATTTTCATAGATACAAAAAACGCAATGGAACTTCAAGGTTTAAAGAAAGATGATTTTCTTTTTTTAGAAAGTGAAATCCGTCGTCACTATCCAAACGCAATAATTAGTTGGAAAAACCCAATAGAACAATTGATGAAGTAAAAAAGGACCGCCTTTTAAGACGGTCCCTTTTTTCATTGATAAATAGCTAATGATATGACTGCATAAACAACCGCAATCGCTGGTAATCCAAAGACAAAGGAGGTATGTTGCGTTTTATGACGGAAAATGCGCATACCTATATACGAACCGATTCCTCCTCCAAAAAGCGCAACAAGCCATAGCGTCCTTTCTCTAATACGCCATTCATGGTTAATAGCCTTTCGCTTATCATAACCCATTAAAACAAAGCCAATCGCAGACATTAGTAATATCCAATAAAGTATAATTGCACTCATCTTATTCTCCTTCCAGAGAGATATTTTGTTGTAAAAAACACACAGTCTAGTTGCTGTGTGTTTTTACTGATTATTACAATTATATATACTTATACGAATACTATACTAATTATTTTGCTTTTACATAAGTTTTCTTCGCTGTAATATAATAACCATTCGTTAATTTTAATCGTGGTGTTCCATTTGTTCCATATGCAATACTACTTACTTTGACAGTAGATCCCACTTCAATTGCTTTCCCTCTATTAGCAGCAGTAAAAGAAGTACCTTTATATTGGTAGACTTTCTTAGCAATTTTCACTTGTCCAGGGTTACTTGTCCAGTAATCATTATAGTTAGTTGGTAATTTCAATACATAATCTTTATTCGCAGTGATATATGAGCCTGATGTTGTTTTTAATCTCGGTGTTCCATTCTTCGTATATTCAATATCTTTAATATTTAAGATAGTATTTTTTTTGATACCTGATATTTTATTACTAGTTGTAAGATTTACACTCTTATATGCATTTAACCCTTTTTTCACAACAATAGTTTTCGGTACCGTTGTGTAGTATTGATCAATTTTACTTGTTACTTTTAACACAAATTTTTTATTTGCCGAGATATATTGACCATTTGTTAATTTTAATCGTGGTGTTCCATTTGTAGAGTTCACGATCCCTGAAACTGACACTATAGAATTCTTTTTTAATGCCGCTCCTTTATTTCCAGTGGAGAAATTTGGCGAACTATATGGATAAACAGTTTTCTTAACAACTACTTTTTTGGGGTTAGTTGTATAATACTCATCTTCCCCCGCTGTTTCAGCATCAGCTTCTTCAGTAAAGAAATCTAGTGGTGTATTTGGGCTTAATCGGTTTAAATCTACATAAGTTGATATACCCGGTACGATTCCCTTATCTGTATATTGCCATAAATTATAATTATAAGCTGGGGCCGTATTCGTATTGTTATAACGTGGGATCCACACAAAATCAAATTTCGATGTATCAATATTTAAGTCTTCATATAAATGGTGCGCAATGTATACACCTATCTTTTTATCTGTTTTAGTACGTAGTTGCTTCACGTATGCATTGATAATTGTTCGCATACTTTCGCCAGATTTACTCGTATTTTCTTCAACATCTAATACATAAAAATTAGCATCTTTACTAGCGCGGTTGTAAAAAGAATTCGCCTCTGCCTTCGCATCTTCAGAAGATTCTGCTAGGTTATATGAATATACGCCAAAAGGAACACCGTATTTTTGAGCACCAGCTTCATATTCTTTATGTTTAATATCTTCTAAGTTTGAACCGTATTGTGTGCGAATAATAGCAAGATCTAAATTCTTACTTGCTGTTGCCCAATCAATAGTTCCTTGCCATTTAGAAATATCTGCAATAACCGGCTCCGCAGAACGTAATCTCATATTAGAATCGACCTTCACATCAGGTTCGGTTTCCCACTTTGTTTTACTATCTGGATTAGCAGGTCCCAATTCATCTGCCGAAGTAATTTGCACGGCAAAAAAACTCACAGCGACTAAACATAATAACGCTGTTATATAACGCAATTTTTTCATATCTATGTAGCTCCTTATGTATTTTATGGCTATTTTTTATAGCTTTGAAACAATCTAGTAATAGCCTACATAAGCATAACAAAGTCTTTATAACAAATTGAACACAACTTCAAATCATTTCCTTTACGAACTTTAAATTCTTTTAACAGTTATATATCATAACAGTTGCAAAATGTTATATTTCACAAACAATAACAATGAATATAAAAGAAAAACAATGAAAGGGAACTAGACTTCCCCTCCATTGTTTTGTTTCTCCTAATACTATTATTGCTCATAACTTTTATTTAGATTTATAGAATAGTCATTTGATAGTTTCAATTTCGGCAAAATCTCAACTACTAGAAGCATTAGTATATCCAAGATCCAAAATTCAAATGTCGTAAAGTTAAATTTATTAGCATTAATTTTTGAACGAATTGTGCTGCTGCCTCAAGTTCTTGATATAAATGCTAAAATTGTTTGTTTATCTTCAGGCATTGGTATTAAGCTAAACGTCGCTTCAATATCACTAGCAAATGATCTAACCTTCAAATATCTAGGATACTCTGGACAAAATAAACAAATTATTTTCTTAATTGGCCAATTCGCTATATATAAAGAGGCTATATCAAAATGCCATTGAATAAATCAATGCCCCCTTGATATAGCCTCTTTCCTATTTACAATCGTTTTATTCGACTACTAATTTATATATTGACACCCGATTTATCTGTATTAATTTGTATTTTAAATTATCATTTATACTTGGTAGCTATGAAACTTAATATGGCTTTATTTAAGCTCCTAAGTAGGCTTTTATGATTTTGTCGTCTTCTCTTAATACATCAGCTGTTTCATGCATAATAATTTGTGAGGTTTCAATTACGTATCCTCGATCTGCTAATTTTAAAGCAGCTTTGGCATTCTGTTCAATTAGTAAAATGGTTGTTCCTTGTTTACTTATTTCTCTAATATTTGTCATAATTTCTTGAACAATAATTGGTGCTAAACCCATGGATGGTTCATCTAACATTAATAACTTTGGCTGTGCCATCAAACCACGGCTAATCGCCAACATCTGTTGCTCTCCCCCACTTAAAGTACCAGCCAATTGTTTTTGACGCTCTTTCAATCGAGGGAATAATTCAAAGGCTTTTTCAATACCTTCAGCTACGACTTTTTTATTTTTACGAACTGTAAACGCACCCAATTCAAGGTTTTCTAAAATAGTTAATCCCCCAAAAATTCTTCTTCCTTCTGGAACATGAATAATCCCTAGTTCTACTATACTATGAACCGATTTTCCAACTATGTTTTCACCATTCCACAAAATTGAACCTTTTTTAGGAGTAATAATACCGGAAATTGTTTTAAGTGTCGTACTTTTTCCAGCTCCATTACTCCCTAACAATGCAACAATTTCACCTTGACTGATTTCTATGTTTATATCCTTTAAGGCATGTATTTTTCCGTAGTAGGAGTTGATATTTTCTAGCTTTAAAAGTGGCTTCAAATAACTTCCTCCTTTCCTAAATATGCTTCAATTACCTTTGGATTTGTCAAAACAGATTCTGCAGTACCTTCCGCTATTTTCGTACCATAATCAATTACAATTATATTTTCAGAAATTTCCTTGATTAATCCCATATCATGCTCGATCATTAAAACAGTGACATTAAATTCTTTTCTTATTTGATAAATTAATTCAATTAACATTTGTTTTTCAGCAAAATTTAGTCCCGCCGCAGGTTCATCTAATAGCAGAAGCTTCGGCTGTGTAGCTAGGGCTCTCGCAATTTCTAAATAACGTTGTGCTCCATAAGGCAAATTTTTTGCTGCACGGTTGATATATTTATGTATTCCTACAAAATCAATGCATTTGAATGCTATTTCTTCAATTAATTTTTCTTCAGTCTTTTGTGCTTTCGTATGGAATATAGAACCAATTAATGATTGTTTCGTTCGACTATGCATTCCTGATTTTACATTATCCAAAACAGACAAGTTAGGAAACAATCTTAAATTTTGGAATGTCCTAGTTAAACCAAGTTGTGTAATTTGACTTGGCTTTTTGTTTACAAGACTTATATCTTCTAATTCGATTTTCCCGCTTGTAGGAGTGTAAAATCCCGTAATCATATTAAATACTGATGTTTTACCGGCACCATTAGGACCTATGATACTGGAAATCGAATTCTCTTTAACTGTAAATGTTAAATCATTTACTGCTACTAACCCACCAAATTTAAGAGTAAGGTTTTCTACTTTCAATATATCTGTCATGATAGGTAACTCCTCTCTATTGATGAATCTATTGTTTACTTTGAAGGAATTGTTTTATCTTTATTTACATCAAATGCTTCATCATCCTCTTCGTTGTCTTTTGTATCATCAGAAGCGTATTTAGCTGGCCATATGCCTTGCGATCTAAACAACATCATGACAACTAATGCAATACCAAAAAGTAAGAATCGTGCTTCTTCTAATGAACGTAATGCTTCTGGTAAAACGATAACTAAGATAGCACCAACAACAACTCCCGAAATGCTACCCAATCCTCCAAGTACAACTGCTGCTAAGATCATAACAGATTGAGTAAAGCTAAAACTCTGAGGAGATATAGCAGTCATTTTCACAGCAAAAACACAACCTGCTAAACTTCCAATTACAGCTCCAGCTGCATATGCTAAAAGCTTATATTTTATTCTATTTATGCCCATAGCTTCTGCAGCATCTTCATCTTCACGGATATAAATCCACGCTCTTCCTACTCTTGATTTTCCTAAACGAGAGACAGCTAGAATAATTATGATTGCAAATACTAAAATCAAATAATAAAAATCTAATTGACTAGTTAATTGATAACTTCCTATTGTCGGTCGAGGAATTCCATAAATTCCTGCTGCAGCACCTGTAATATCCAAATTAGTTGCTAATATTCTGATAATTTCTCCGAATCCAAGTGTTACGATGGCGAGATAGTCGCTCCTTAACCGAAGTGTAGGAGTACCAATAATAATTCCTGCAAGTGCTGCAAGTATTACTGCCACTGGGATTGTCAACCAAAATGACCAACCGAAAGTTGTCATTAAAATAGCAGTCGTATATGCTCCTACCGCAAAAAAAGCAGCATATCCTAAATCTAATAGACCTGTAAACCCAACTACTATATTTAAACCTTGTGTCAATACTACATAAAACAGTACAAGACTCACTACGTCTAGCCAATAATTATTTACTATAAACGGAAGTATAAAAGATAAAATCAATAATAGAATATATCCGATTAGTTTCTTATTTTTCATCTTCTACATCCTTTCCGTTACTTTTTCACCCATTATACCTGTAGGTTTTAATACTAAAATTAAAATAAGGATACTGAAAGCAAGTACATCTTTCCAAGCCCCGCCTAAATAAAACATTCCAAATGACTCGACTATTCCAAGAATTAAGCCACCAACCATGGCACCCGTTATATTCCCTATCCCTCCTAATACAGCTGCTGTAAAAGCTTTAAGTCCGATAATAAAACCCATCATAAAGTTTATCGTTCCATAATAAACACCTGACATAATTCCTGCTCCTGCAGCAAGAGCTGCCCCGATAAAGAATGTTAAAGCAATAATACGATGAACATTTACTCCCATTAAACCTGAAGCTGTTTGATCCAATGCAATTGCACGCATCGCTTTACCGTATATCGTTTTTTCAATAAAAATTCTCAAGCCATACATGAGAAGACCTGCTATTGCAATCATGGCAATTTGCGTATAACTAACATGTGCTCCTAAAATATCAAATCCAGTTGTAGGAGGAGAGATTGGATATACTTTATAAGAAGCACCCCAACCAATCATTGAACTATATTCTAATGATAGAGAAACCCCAATAGCTGTAATTAATATTGAAAGTCTAGGTGCCAATAACAATGGACGGTATGCGATTCTCTCGATTCCCATTCCAATTGTTCCCACTATAGCCATTGTAATGAGAAATACAACAGCTAATCCTAAAATCCCTCCGTTAAACCCACCGTCTCCTGTGAAAAAAGACAAGATCGTAAAACCTACAAACGAACCTAACATATATAAGTCACCGTGTGCGAAGTTTAACAACTTAATTATGCCGTATACCATTGTATATCCTAATGCAATTAGCGCATAAAAAGCACCTATTACTAGTCCATCTATTAAGATCTGCAGTAAAACTTCCAATTGTAGCCCTCCTTTTAGACTATTCCCTATTATTAAATCCTTTCCTTTCAGATCATATGTATTTCTACTTAGTGGTGTTTTAGCTGTATCTTGTGATTAAGCTTAATCATTGTCGTAAACTTTAAACACCACTAAGTAAAAAATTTAATTCAATTTAAACATTAAGGTTTTCCTACATATAAAAACATTATTTTACACACTGTTCTTAATATCCACTTACTATGAACATCCATGTTTATTTTGCTATATCAAATTTCCCATTAACTACAGTCATAATTTTAAAATTCGATTCATTTAATGTGTTCTTGTCGTTGAATTCAATGGTTTGTCCTATTCCTGCAAATCCTTTTGTTTCCTTTATTGCTTGCTTTACTTTTGCTGAATCAGTAGAGTCTGCTCTTTTAATGGCATCTGCTACTAATTTCACACCATTATATGATAGAGCTGAGAATGGACCAGGTGATAAACTATATTTTTCTTCATATTTAGTTACAAATTCTTCAGCACCTTCGATAAAGCTTGCTTGCGGTGTAGCAGTAACTAAAATACCTTCAGCATCAGCACCTGCTATATCTATTAAGTCTTGAGAATAGCTACCATCACCCACCATAAATAAACCAGAGACGTCTTTTTGGTCAAATTGTTTTTTCATTAAACCTGCTGCCGCATAATAGCCTGTAAAATAAGTACCATCAGGCTTTAAAGATTTAAGTTTTGTCATTAAGGAAGAAAAATCTTTTTCTTCGGGGTTAATCGCTTCAAAACCAACAACCTTGCCACCATTTTTTTCTATATGTTCTTTTGCAAAATCCGCCATATTTCGGGCGTATGCAGAGTTGTCATGAACAATAACAATATTCTTTGCTCCTTTTTCATTAAAATAGTCAGCTCCTGTTTTAGATTGGTCAGGTACAAGTCCATTAATCAAGAACAAGCTATCATAGCCTTGATCAGGCAGCTCTGAAGAGTTTGCTGCTGGTACAACTAGAGGGATTCCTGCATTATGAAAAACGCCTGAAGCTGGTAGTGTAGAACCCGAACAATATCCACCAACAACTACTTTTACTTTCATGGAAACTAGTTTGTTTGCGGCACTTGTAGCTGTTTGTGGATCACAGGCATCATCAACAACTTCTAGTTTTAGTTTTTTACCTAGAACACCGCCATCATCATTAATTTCTGAAATGGCCATTTCCATTGCGTTTTTCATATCTTTTCCGTCTGTCGCATTATTACCAGAAGTTGGTATAACAGAACCAATTACAATTGCATCTCCCTTTTTCGATTCACCACCATCACTGGTTGAACCCTTTGAACAGGCAGCTAAAACTATTGATAGAGTGAGAATTACAACAAAAACTATACTCGATTTTTTCATTCCATAGACCCCCTCTTTTGTAAGAAACTTAATAATCTCTAAGAAGACCGATTATAATCTTTCCAATCTCCTCCCCAATAGGACATCAGCTTTCTAGCTAATCTTGATGATGTACCACTTACTAGCTCACCTTTTTCCACAACAGTGACAGAAAGCCCTGTATTAGAAACATAATATGTGGTAGATCTAGCAATAATTCCTCCACCAAGAACTAATACATCCGTATATTTTGTCAAAGTACTAGTCCCCTACTCTATTTCTTTGTTTGATATTTACAATGTAAGTAATACCCCATATATACAAGGGCTTTATTGGCCAGCATTCAAATTACCTTCTCTATATAAAGCATTTCGAGATAAAACTTTATTTTATATAAAAAAAGAAGACTCAAACGAACCAGCAATAATAAAATATTATTTCAAACAAGCAGCTTCCTAATGATAATCCTACCTAGGTAACAGTCCTTATTTTGGAGAAATTGGCGTTGAAAAAAAATTTTCTAAAAACCCATGCATGAACTAGGTGCATCTCCTGGAGATTTAACCTTGGCACTATTCTACCTGTGTGATTTGAAAATGAGTTATGGGGTTATTAACAAGGAGCATTTTCTGGAGCAGACTCTAAGGGCAAAAAGGGAGATTGAATTAGCTAGAGGAGGGCACTTTTCTAGATGAAGTTAGTGAAGTTCTAGTAGAAATACAAATGGTATCTCACACTAAAAAGCCATTAGAAGTTTTTACACTACTAATGGCTTTGACGTTTTATGCTTTTAATTCTAATTGCATTGCTGGTCCAAAAAATTCATAATGTACTTGTGAATCTGTGAAGCCTAATGCATATAAATCATTGATGACTGCTTCCATAAAGTTAACTGGACCACATACATAAACGTTACTACCAACTGCTACATGTTGTTGTATAAATTCACGATTGATAATACCATTTGATTCATCAGAATTCAATTTAAAATATTTAGCATTTGGCATTTTTGCTAATACAGCGTCAATTTCTTGTCCAAATGCATGGTAATTTTCTGAGCGAGCACAATGGATAAATGCTGTCTTACGATTAGCATCTGTAGTTGCAAGCGTTTCAAACATACTCATTAATGGAGTAATACCAACACCACCACTAATGAATGCAACTGGTGCCGTTGAAGTCATGTCTAATTGGAAATCACCAGCTGGAGCACTTACTTGCAATGTATCTCCCTCTTTTAGCTGTTCATGTAAATAAACTGATACGACTCCATTTGGATGCCCTTCATCTTCACGTTTAACTGAAATGCGGTATGCATCTTCACCGGCTGCTTGTGATAAGCTATATTGACGGTTATGCAAGTATTTTTCTCCTGGTATTTCTATTTGTACTGTTATATATTGACCTGCATTGTATACAGGTAACTTTTTACAATCAGCTGGTTTTAAGTAAATTGAAACAATTTTCTCGTTTTCTTGTACTTTTTTCTCTACCACGAATTCTTTAAAGTAGCGCCAGCCACCTTCTTGGGCTTCTGCTTCTTTATACATCGCTTCTTCTGTTTGGATAAATGCATCAGCAATTACGCCGTATGCCTCTCCCCATGCTTGGATAATTTCATCTGTTGCCGCATCACCAAGAACTTCTTTAATAGCTTTTAATAAAAACTCTCCGACAATTGGATAATGCTCTGCTTTTATGCCTAAACTACGGTGTTTATGAGCAATTTGTTTTACAACAGGTAAAATGGCTTCTAAATTTTCAATATGCACCGCTGCTGCATAAACAGTGTTCGCTAAAGCAGTTTGTTGACGCCCTTTTGCTTGATTTGCGTGATTAAATATATTCAATAGTTCAGGATGTGCTTCAAATAGATTACGGTAAAACACCGTTGTAATGGCCTTACCATGGACTTCCAATACTGGTGCTGTTGATTTTACAATTTCCATAGTTGATTTAGATAACATATAAAACACTCCTTTTCTTAACTGTCTATAATTTACGCCTATTTTCATTTTAAAGCAATATCTTTAATACATCTTTAACATAAAAGACACATTTAAAATACATCTTTTAAATTTTTAGACACAATTCAATGCCATGGTATAATGTAAAAAGAAATGGTGGTGAATCAAATGCGTTTAACTTTGTATACGGATTATTCTCTACGTGTCTTATTGTATCTTGGCGCGAAAGACATTGAAGATCTCTCTACAATTAAAGAAATTTCAGATGCTTATGGTATTTCTAAAAACCATTTGATGAAGGTTACGCACGAACTCGGAAAATTAGGTTACATTGAAACTGTTCGAGGTAGAGGTGGTGGTATCAGATTAGCTTTAAAACCAAAAGATATTATCATAGGAAAATTAGTTCGACAAACCGAGGAGGACTTCTACCTTGTAGATTGTTTTAATCCAGAATCAGTGGGCTGTATTATTTCACCTGTCTGCAGTTTAAAGGGTGCCCTAAATAAAGCATTACATGCATATATTGCCGTTCTTGATGCCTATACATTAGATGATTTTCTTCATTCCAAAGAGGAATTGGCTGCACTGTTATTTCCTGACCAAAAATAAAAAGAGATAATCTCTTGATCAAAAGTGATTAAAGATTATCTCTTTTTTATTTGCAAAAAATACAAACAATTGCACATGCTATACTCATGTCTTATTTCTCTAACAAAAAAACTCATGAATCATAGATTCATGAGTTTAAATCACGCTAGAAAGCATGAATTATTTTGCGATTGCTTGTTTAGCAGCATCTGCTAATTGAGCAAATGCTTGTGCATCAGTTACTGCTAAATCAGCTAACATTTTACGGTTAACTTCGATTTCAGCAAGTTTTAAACCGTGCATTAAACGGCTGTATGAAAGACCGTTTACACGAGCTGCTGCATTGATACGTGTGATCCATAATTTACGGAAATCACGTTTCTTTTGACGACGGTCACGATAAGCATATTGACCTGACTTCATTACTGCTTGGTTTGCTACTTTATAAAGAGTATGTTTAGAACCGTAGTACCCTTTAGCTAATTTTAAAACTTTTTTACGACGCTTGCGCGTTACTGTACCGCCTTTTACGCGTGGCATAGTGATTACCTCCTGCTATTCATATATTATGAATTTGTATGTTTTCGAATCGAATTATTTCATGTAAGCAAGTAGAGACTTGATACGTTTGTAGTCTCCTGAAGAAACTAATTGACCTTTACGTAGGTGACGTTTCGCTTTAGTTGATTTGTTCGCGAATAAGTGGCTACCAAATGCGCGGTCACGTTTTAATTTACCAGTACCCGTTCTTTTAAAACGTTTCGCAGCACCACGGTGAGTTTTCATTTTTGGCATGTCGAATTCCTCCTAAACTGTTCGTGTAACTATAAAATTACTCTTTTTCGTTCTTTGGTTGTAAAACTAAGAACATGCTACGGCCTTCCATCTTCGGTTTTGATTCAACCGTAGATACTTCAGCACAAGCCGCAGCAAAGCGGTCTAATACACGTTGGCCAATTTCTTTGTGCGTAATTGCACGACCTTTAAAGCGAATAGATGCTTTAACTTTGTCTCCTTTTTCAAGGAACTTGATCCCGTTACGTAGTTTCGTTTGGAAATCGTGTTCATCAATAGATGGGCTCAAACGAACCTCTTTCATCACGATAACTTTTTGATTCTTACGCACTTCACGATCTTTCTTTTGTTGCTCGAATTTAAATTTACCATGGTCCATAATACGAGCGACTGGCGGTTTGGCCTGAGGAGCCACAAGGACAAGATCCAGATTGGCGCGTTCGGCAATCTCCAAAGCTTCGTTACGTGTCTTAACTCCTAGCTGATCACCGTTATGATCGATAACACGAAGTTCACGTGCGCGAATACCTTCGTTTACATACATGTCTTTGCTAATAACAATCCACCTCCGAATAGTGTCGCGAATACATGGTTTGGGCTATTTGCCCGATGACCGGTACGAATATTTCGATGTCCACAAAAAAACGAGCGGACATAGTCGAAATGTCCGCCCGCCGATATATGTACACGCCTAAATGCGTGATCCGTTCTATCATGTAACCTGTAAACATCATGTGATGAGTCAAACAGGTGAGAAGCGGGCAGCCTCTTCTTCAACCACAAACTTTGTATTCATTAACCTTTCTAAATTTATCATGTCTATTCGCTAATGTCAATGATTTTACTCGACGTTTTTCAAAAGAAAAAGTATTTACGCTTAAATAAGCGTAAATACTTTAAATTAACTTATGTTAACTATTCACTAAAACCTGTTCTTTAACCGGGAATTTGCATGCATTACGAATAATTTCTTGAACTTGGTCTAATGTTGGTTTACGTGGATTCGATGCGGCGCAAACATCTAACATCGCATTTTTCGCTAATGTTTCGATGTCTTCATCTTTCGCACCAAGTTCCGCAAAACCAGCTGGAATACCTAAATCTTTTGATAAACGCTCAATAGCAGCGATAGCAAGATCTGCTGCATCACGTTGGCTTAAGCCTTCTACGTTTTCGCCTAAGTGTTTAGCAATTTCTGCGAAACGATCTACTTTTGCCACTAGATTGAAACGACATACATGTGGCAGTAAAATTGCATTACATACACCGTGCGGTAGGTCATAGAAACCTCCGAATTGGTGTGCAATTGCGTGGACATAGCCTAGTAAGCCATTGTTAAATGCCATACCTGCTAAAAATTGTGCATAAACCATTTGTTCACGAGCTTCCATGTCTTCACCGTTTGCTACTGCACGTGGTAAATATTCTACTACTAACTGCATCGTCTTCACTGCACATGCATCCGTAATTGGCGTAGCAGCCGTGGATACAAAGGATTCAATCGCATGTGTTAGTGCATCAAGACCAGTAGCCGCAGTTAATTGTGGAGGCATACCAACCATTAACTCAGGATCATTAATCGATGCAAGTGCAGTAACATGCTTATCTACTATCGCCATTTTCACTTTTCTTGTAGTGTCTGTAATAATGGTGAACTTCGTCATTTCGCTCGCCGTTCCAGCAGTTGTATTAACAGCAATAAATGTTGGTAAAGGATTACTTGATAAATTGACACCTTCATAATCTGAAATTTTACCACCATTCGTTGCTACAATGCCAATGCCTTTAGCCGCATCATGTGCACTACCTCCACCCAATGACACAATCGCATCACAGCGTTCGTTTTGGTATACTTCCAATCCTTCTGCTACATTAATATCCGTTGGATTTGGTACGACTTTAGGGAAAATTGCTACATCCACACCAGCGTCACGAATAATTGTTGCTAGTGTTTCGGATAAACCTAATTTGTGTAATCCCTCATCTGTTACAAGAAGTGCTTTTTTTACGTTGTAGCCCTTTAAACGACTACCTACTTCTCGAATTGTCCCAGCTCCAAATAAATTAATAGACGGCATATTAAATTCGCTTTGTACACCCATGGATAAATTCCTCCTTAGACTCAAATGGTTTGTAATTACATGCAATAACTACTTTTCTAGTATCATCTATACATCAAGTAATCTCAACTTCTAAATTTGGCGTATTCTGTATTTAAATAAGGAAATAAGGTAACTCAAAGCAAAGGTTTTATCAAAAAATAGCAGATGATATTTTTTAGAATTAAGAACATACAAAAAGGTGACTGGACATTAATGTCCCAGCCACCTTTTTAATATTAGATATTACTTATTCAAAAGAAACGTCAGCTTTTAAATTCGCTAAGAAATCTTCAATCGCAATGCTTTCAGAGTCTTGAGAGCCATAGCGACGGACGTTTACACTACCTGCTTCTAATTCTTTATCACCTAATACAAGCATGTAAGGAATTTTCTTCATTTGTGCTTCACGGATTTTGTAGCCAAGTTTTTCTTCACGATCATCCATTTCAACACGGAAGCCTGCAGCTTGAAGTTTTTCTTCTACTTGTTTTGCATAGTCAAAGTGAACTTCGTTTGATACAGGGATGATTTCTACTTGTACTGGCGCTAACCAAGTTGGGAATGCACCTTTGTATTCTTCGATTAAGAAAGCTACAAATCGTTCCATTGTTGATACAACACCACGGTGGATAACAACTGGACGATGTGGTTTACCATCTTCTCCAACATAGCTCAAATCGAAGCGTTCTGGTAATAAGAAGTCAAGTTGAACTGTTGATAAAGTCTCTTCTTTACCGATTGCAGTTTTTACTTGTACATCAAGTTTTGGACCATAGAATGCTGCTTCGCCTTCAGCCTCGAAGTAGTCTAAGCCTAGCTCATCCATTGCTTCTTTTAGCATGCCTTGTGCTTTTTCCCACATTGCATCGTCATCAAAGTATTTTTCAGTATCTGCTGGGTCACGGTAAGACAGACGGAATGAGTAATCATTTAAGTCGAAGTCTTTATAAACACCTAGCACTAATTCTACGACGCGTTTAAATTCTTCTTTAATTTGATCCGGACGAACGAAAATATGCGCATCGTTTAGAGTCATACCACGTACACGTTGAAGTCCCGATACAGCACCTGACATTTCATAACGGTGCATTGTACCAAGTTCAGCAATGCGTAATGGAAGGTTACGATATGAGTGCATTGACGATTTATAAACCATCATATGGTGTGGACAGTTCATTGGGCGTAATACAAATGTTTCGTTATCTACTTCCATTGGTGGGAACATATCATCTTGATAGTGTGCCCAGTGTCCAGAAGTTTCATAAAGTTCTTTAGAACCTAACACCGGAGTGTACACATGTTTGTAACCAAGAGATAATTCTTTGTCTACGATATAACGTTCGATTGTACGACGGATTGTTGCACCGTTTGGTAACCATAAAGGTAGTCCTTGACCTACTTTTTGAGAAGTAGTGAATAATTCAAGTTCTTTACCAATTTTACGGTGATCACGTTCTTTTGCTTCTTCTAACATTTGAAGGTGTGCTTTTAAATCGTCTTTTGTGAAGAAGGCTGTTCCGTAAATACGTTGTAGCATTTTGTTATCTGAGTTACCTCTCCAGTATGCACCGGCGATTGATAACAATTTAAATTCTTTAATTTTACCTGTAGATGGAACGTGTACACCTCGGCAAAGGTCGAAGAAATCGCCTTGTTCATAGATCGACACTTGCTCATCTGCAGGAATAGCTTCGATAAGTTCTAATTTATATTCATCATCAATTGCAGTGAAGCGCTCGATTGCTTCATCACGTGATATGTCTTGACGCGTGATGATGATGTTTTCAGAAATGATCTTTTTCATTTCTTTTTCGATTTTTGGAAGATCATCAGCAGTGATTGGTTCTGGTGAGTCGATATCGTAGTAGAAACCACCTTCAATTACTGGACCTACTCCAAGTTTTACACCTGGGAACATACGCTTTACAGCTTGCGCTAAAAGGTGAGCTGTAGAGTGACGCATTACTTCTAATGCATCAGCATCTGAAGGTGTTACGATTGCAATGTCACCGTCTTCTTCTAGAGGTGTTGTTAAATCTACTAATTGTCCGTTAAATTTACCAACGATTGCTTTTTTACGAAGTCCTGGGCTAATTGATTGTGCAATTTCTTCAGTTGTTGTACCTTTTGCAAATTCCTTTACTGCGCCATCTGGGAATTTTAAATTAATCATGTCTGCCATTTTGTGATCTCCTTTTAATTGTATTTATTTTAGCCTTACGAGAGGTTAGGACCGCACGTAGCGGGTCACACAGTCGTTGCAACAGGACGTGGCGTTTTTAGACTGTGTTCCTTGAAACGGGCCGCTTCAGCATTTAGTTGAAAACGCAAAAAAGCCCCATCCCAAAAGGGACGAGGCTGTATTCTCGTGGTTCCACCCTTCTTCCTTCTACTGCCCGCACTTAATAGAATGCAGGTATAGACGAAGCTCTCGATCGGCTAACGGGCCGTTACCGTCGACAATTACTAGTACATTCACTGTCGCTGCTCCAAGGGGGTAAATGAGTTGCCGTACTAAGAAGCTTCCAGCCTAGGCTTCTCTCTCTAAAAGTCGTACAAAAAATTGTTGTCCTTTTCAAAGCATTTTTTATATTATGACTGAAAGTATACGCTCGATTAAGTTTAAAATCAAGTAGGAAAAAAAGTCGTACAAAAAATTGTAACTATTTCTGATCTCTTCTGTTTTGCCCACTCATTCGAATTGGCGTCGTCAAAGCTTTAATACGTTCCATAATTCGTGAAGCTTTTAACATATCACGATCACCTTTTTGGTTATATGCTAAATGGTCTTCTAATTCATCGTATCCAAGATTAGATGTGATAAATGTCGGTAATTGCTCCGCCATTCGATAATGAAAGATTGTTCCTAAAATTTCGTCACGCGTCCAACTCGACAACGTTTCTGCTCCTAAATCATCTAGCATTAAAACAGGTGCCTTTTTCACAAAATCGATTTTCTCTTGTAAAGATTGATCTTGGATCGAACCTTTCATTTCACGTAAAAATTCGGGTACAAATACTACAACCGATTTGATTTGTAAAGTTGCCAGTTCATTGGCGATAGCCCCTAATACAAAAGATTTACCGACACCAAATTCACCGTATAAATAAAAACCTTTCTGAGGAAGTTCACCCGTTTCTTTAAATTCACGAACGAAATCTGCTGCTCTATTGGCGATATTCACACGTGAATGGTCATCAATCATTAAATCTTTGATTGTCGCTCTTAACACTTCTTTTGGCATATGCATACTCGAAATCATAGAGGCCGCTTTACGACGCTCATCTTCCATGCGTTTTTGTTGGCACGGTGTATATTCGACTTCTATTGAATCACGAATAATAGACAATTTCGGTATAAATCCCTTTAATGCATTTTGACATTTTACTACGGATGGACATGCATCACAATCATGTTGTTGACCAGTATACTCATATAGTTTAACGAGACCACGGTCTACCATATCTTTATTTACTTCTTGATCATTGTCAGCTAGAAATTGCTGGACACCTTTATTTTCAAGAATTTCTCGCTTCATTTGCTCGTATCGTTCTTGAAAAGTTTGTGAATCCATCACTTTTCTAAGTTGATTATTAATCGGTTCCATGTGAATCCACCTGCCCTTCTTCTATTCCTAGTTTTTCTAGAATTTTACGTCTTTCCTCTTCAAAATCGGTATCACTCTTAGTTACTTCTTTTGAAGTTTCTTTCATAGTAGCTTCTTTCTGAGGTTTCTTTTCTTTATTTTTCTTAAACCAGTCAGGCACTTTTTCTTCCCGACCACCGCTGTATCGTTTTTTCGTTGCTGGTTTTTGCTCAGCTGTTTTCCATTCCATATACTGCTTATGCTCATTACGCGCTAAGTCCATTGCTTCTTTCGTCGTTTTAACACCTTTTCGAATCCAATGAGAGGCAATCTTTTCGACATAGTTTTTAGTTAACTTCATGTCTGTACGTAAAAGAACATACTGAAGCAAGGCATTTACAACACCAATTGGCATTTGATATTGCAGAACAAGATTTTGAGCAAGCTGAATGTCAGCAGGAATTGGTTCTTTCCCATCTGCAATATCACGCAAGACATCAATTGGAGCGGTTGTTTCTAGATAATGAATCAATAACTCTTCCTTAGTCTGCAATGCTTGCTCTTTTGTATTATTTTTGTCTGCATCATTAACGACCGATTGGAAAGCTTGTTGCATTGCAGGTGGTTCTGTTGAAACAGTCAATTTGTAATAATCAGCTGCTGATTTCTTTAATCTTGACTCGGATAACGTCATATGATCATCTAGAGCAAGCATAACAACTTTTTGCATATCTAATGGTGTTAAATGATATAAAAAAGCTAACTTTGCAATTGTTGAATTCGCTTCAGCTGTAAGCGCTGAAGATGGTACAAGTTGTTCTGACAATCCAGCTCTAAGTAAAGAAAAATCAAAGTCCTCGTAGTTAAATGGTAGTTCTTTAGGTTTCTCTTTTCCCTTAACTGTCTGCTCATTCTCAAAGGAAGGTAAATGATGCTGCACAGGACGATAAACATCTGTAAATGTTCTTGACACTTCCTGATAGCCATCATTTGATGGACCCTTCTGAACGAAACGTTGGCGCAATTGTCTATAGGCTTGTTCACCAATTTTGCTAAATAAAAACATGGATAATAAAGGATCATTAAAAAAAGCCGATGCTTCTAAAGGCGGCATCACGTCGTACATAAATGAACGTACATCCTCAGAATCTTTACGCCAAGTGCGCATTAAACCAATAGCTTCTAATGCGATGCGCGACTCGAAAATCTTTGCGATCGGCATATCAAGTGAGTTCATCAAATGGTAATGTGATAATTCAGCTTCAGTCGTACTCTCCCCTTCAGCCCAAAGCATAAAGTATAAGCTAATGGGCTCAGCACCTATTAAAGGCTGATATAACAGAGTAATAAGTTGGCGATCGTAGCTAGATACGGGAAATGGCATTCGAATGGACAATCGATCAACGGGCTGTAGTTCTTTATATAAATGCACCACGATCACCGTCCTCCATATCACATTTACTTGTCATCGGATTGTCTTTCTATTAATTCTTTTAATTCATCAATAAAGACATTAATATCTTTAAATTGACGATATACAGAAGCAAATCTTACATAAGATACTTCGTCAATTTTCGCAAGTCGATCCATAATCATTTCCCCGACATCTTCTGTTTTCACTTCTGAGTTACCGATTCTACGTAGATCTTGTTCTATAGCAAATACTAATTCCTCTAATTGATTAAGGGCTACTGGTCGCTTTTCACACGCTCTGATAAGACCTCGCAAAACTTTTTCACGGCTAAACTCCTCACGTGAGCCGTCTTTTTTCACGACGATTAATGGCATTTCTTCTACTTTTTCAAACGTAGTAAAACGATATGCACATGATTCACATTCTCGGCGTCTACGGATTGCTTTATTGTCATCTACTGGTCTTGAATCAATAACCTTTGTTCCATTAAACTGACATGCTGGACATTTCATATTTTTTCTCTCCTGATTGCAAAACATTTTAGTTTATCTATTATATCAAATAATGCCTTAAAAAATCGAAAAAATGCAGTGGAAATTCTCAGATGTGTGATAAAGATACTGTTTTTAGCCAATATAAGGTCGATACTAACAGAAAAAACAGACATATGTTCACATTAATATGATGTTTTTTCTACCCTTAAACTAAAAAACCCTTTCTAGTACACTACTAGAAAGGGCCTTATTATTAAAATTAAACGTTTACAGAAGCCTTTAGAGCAGCTGCAACTTTTTTCGTTAAATCTACGACGCGTGTTGAATAACCCCACTCATTGTCGTACCAAGCAAGCACCTTCACTTTACGACTACCAATTACCATTGTAGTTAGGCCATCGATTGTAGCTGACGCTGGGTTCGTATTAAAATCCACGGATACCAAAGGTTCCATTGTGAAGTCTAATATGCCTTTTAGTGAACCAACTGATGCTGCTTTGAACGCTTCATTCACTTCTTCAACCGTAACATCATTGTTTAAATCTACTACTAAATCTACTAATGAAACATTTGGTGTTGGGACACGAAGCGCCATACCATGTAACTTACCTTCTAGTTCTGGTAATACTAGAGTTAGAGCTTTGGCAGCTCCTGTAGAAGTAGGGATAATTGAAGCCGCACAAGCACGAGCACGACGTAAGTCTTTATGTGGGTTATCAATATTTTTTTGATCATTTGTATATGAATGCACAGTTGTCATTAAACCGTTGTCGATGCCAAAAGTATCATTCAATACTTTTGCAACTGGCGCAAGACAGTTTGTAGTACAACTTGCGTTTGATATTACATCATGTTTTGTAAGGTCTAATTTTTCGTCATTAACACCCATTACAATTGTTACATCTTCATTTTTCCCAGGTGCTGTTAAAATAACTTTTTTAGCTCCTGCTTCTAGATGCAATGCTGCTTTTTCACGAGCATTGAATTTACCTGTTGCTTCAATAACGATATCAACATTCATTTCTTTCCAAGGTAAGTTCAAAGGATCACGTTCACTAATAAGTTCAACACGTTTACCATTTATGATTAGGGCTTTTTCTTCAAATTGAACATCCCCATCAAATCTTCCGTGATTTGTGTCATACTTAATCAAATGTGCTAACGTTTCAGCCGGGTAACTAGCATTAATTGCAACAATATTTAAATCATCTTGAAGTATCGCTTGACGGAACACCATACGGCCAATACGGCCAAATCCGTTAATAGCAATAGAAACTGTCATGAATAATATCCTCCTGTAATTGCGTTATACTTATTTTATTAATTCGAAAATTAGTATAACACATTTTAAGGAAAGTAAAACCTATTATGAGGAACATTTAAAAGTTATTCAATTCAGATTTTTCAAAAATACCTTAAGTGATTACATTCCACTTACATAATATTTTATGCAATTGTTCTTTCGTTGATTCGAGAGATTTATTATTATATATAACCGCATCAGCGCCTTTTTCCTTTTCTGATAACGGTAATTGAGAACTAATTCTCGCCTTAGCATCCTTTTCAGATAAATTATTTCGTTCCATTAAACGCTTTAATTGTGTTTCTTCTGTGACAGATACAACTAAAATCTTCTCAACGAAATGGTGAAGGCGACTTTCAAATAATAATGGGATATCCATTACGACATTGCTTGCACCATTTTTTAATAGTTCATCACGTTGACGAAGCATCTCACTACGAATAGCCGGATGAATAATATCATTTAACGTTTTACGGGCTGCAGGATTCTGGAAGATAATATCTCCTAGTTTAGGGCGATTAAGCGTCCCATCATCTAGCAATACATCTTCGTCAAATGCTTCCACTATTTGTTTTAGTGTTTTTGTTCCAGGTTCTACTACTACACGTGCTACTAAATCAGCATCTATAATAGGTAAATTTAACTCTTTTAGCATTTCTGCTACTGTACTTTTACCACTCGCAATACTTCCAGTTAATCCAATAATCATCTATATCACACCTTTAATGTTGGCAATTTGGGCAATAAACTGAGTTTCTGCCACCAATTATCTTTTGTTTAGTATCTCCATTACAAGACGGACAAGTCTTTTTCCCATACATCTTCAATCGACGTTGCATACTACCCGCTTCACCATTAATATTTCGGTAATCCGAAATGGTCGAACCACCAACATCAATACTTTCTTGCAAAATATGAACAATTGTCTCAAAAAGTTTAATTTTACGTTCTTTACTAATTCGTGACAGTTTTCGAGCTGGATGAATATTCATTTTAAACAGCGCTTCTGTTGCATATATATTCCCGCAACCTGCAATCACGTGTCCATCCATAATCACTTCTTTAACTGCCTTATTTGCATACTTCGTTAAATTTGCTTTCTCAAGAAAATGAGATAGCGCTTCATCTGAAAAAGGTTCAGGAGCCATTTCAAGTAGTGGTGGATGCTCTGCTAGCTCATGTAAAAAGCGCATTTCTCCAAAACGGCGAATATCCGAATAGACAAGCCAATTTTCATCATCGAATTGAATTAAAACATGCGCATGCTTTAGAAATTTCTCTTCTGTAATATCACTAAGTTGCGTTACATGGAACCATGCGCCCGTCATACCTAAATGGTTGACGAGCAAATATGGATTTCCTTCTTTCTCCAAGTGGAAAAATATATATTTTGAGCGACGTTCAATGCTTGTAATAGTCATTCCTTCAATCGCTTGTTGGAAATAATTAGGATCAACTACTTTTATAATACACTCTTTACCTTGCTCTTTCGCTTGTTTAATAACCTTTGAAATTGTCACATGATGAATCGTTTTACCCGTAACGAACGGTTGTAATGAACGCACAACACCTTCTACTTCTGGTAATTCTGGCATGCGATCACCCCTTTATTTTGTATCATACCAAGTTGGACCAAATGCAAAATCGGCTCTAAGTGGTACATTTAGTTCAAATGCTTTCCCCATCACTTCTGGAACTAATTTTTCGAGAATTGGAATTTCCTCTTTTGGTGCTTCGAAAATTAACTCATCGTGCACTTGTAGAAGCATTTTCGTTTGTAAATTTTGTTCTTTTAACGCTGCTGCCATATCTATCATTGCTTTTTTTATAATGTCGGCTGCACTACCTTGAATTGGTGTATTCATTGCAGTACGCTCCGCAAAGCTACGTAAATTGAAGTTTGAACTTTTCAGGTCTGGCAAATAGCGACGTCGATTTAAAATAGTGGTCACATAACCATGTTGCTTCGCTTCTTCCACTATATTTTTCATATAGTCTTGTACACCTGGGAAGCTAGCAAAATAACGTTCAATGAAATCTGCTGCTTCTTTACGTGTAATATTTAAGTTTTGAGATAAACCATAATCGCTAATTCCATAAACAATTCCAAAGTTAACTGCTTTTGCTGCACGACGCATATCCGACGTTACTTCCTCTTCTGCTACGTGAAATACATTCATCGCTGTATTTGTATGAATATCCAAACCATTCTGGAATGCATTAATTAAGTTTTCGTCACCACACATATGAGCTAATACACGCAACTCAATTTGCGAATAATCGGCTGCAAAAAGGAGCCATTCTGGATTTGATGGAACAAATGCTTGGCGAATTTTACGGCCTTCTTCAAGTCTTACAGGAATGTTTTGCAAATTTGGATCTGTTGAACTTAAGCGACCTGTTGATGTTAACGCTTGTTGGAATCTTGTATGAATTTTTTGATCTTCTTCGTGAATTTCTTTCAATAATCCCTCTATATATGTTGATTGTAATTTCCCAAGCTGACGGTACTGTAAAATATGACGAATAATTTCGTGTTCTGGCTCTAGTTTTTCTAATACATCCGCTGCTGTTGAATAACCTGTCTTTGTTTTCTTAATCACAGGTAAGCCCAATTTTTCGAACAAAATAACCCCGAGTTGTTTCGGTGAATTTATGTTGAAGGCTTGACCAGCAATTGAATAAATATCTTCTTCAATTGCTTTTAGTTTCGTTGTTAGATCATGCCCCATTTCAACGAGTCGTTCACGATCAACTGTAATACCTTCGCTTTCCATTTCACTTAATATGGCAGCAAGTGGTAACTCTAACTGTTTATACAGCTCAAATTGTTCATTTTCTCGAAGAAGCTGTTCTAATTTCGGCTGCAAAATGAATACAGCATTGGCTTTACGACAAGCATGCTCCGCCACAGATTCTATTGCCGGAGTGGCTTTCTTTGCACCTTTACCATATACATTGTCATTGGATAATACATCAGTATACCCAAATTCTCTTGAAATCGTTGCAACATCATCAGAAGGTATAGCGGGATTCACAATATATGCCGCTAAGAGCATATCGAATTCCACTCCTGCTAATTTAATACCATCACGTAATAAAGCGGCTTGCGCAGCTTTTGAATCAACCATATACTTCTGCTTTGAAGCATCTTCTAACCATTCTTTTAATGATGCTGAAGCCATTGCTTTGTCGTAAGGAATATAATATGCTTGCTTGTCGTCCACTAATGCAATACCAAATCTGTCGCAAGTATGATAGTGCTCATCAGCAAGTTCAATATGTACAGCCATCGCATCTTGTAACTGATCTGCTGATACATCTTCTAATATAGAGAAAGTTAGTTCCTTTGTTGTTGTTGCTTCTGATTGAAACTCACTTTTTTCGATTAAAGATTTAAAAGATAAATCTTGCCATAAAGAAAACAACTCATCTACATTTGGACCATCGTACACTAAGTCATCAAGTGTAATAGTAATAGGTGATTGACGATCAATCGTCGCTAACTGTTTGCTCATTTTCGCTTGCTCTTCATTGGTCGTAAGTTTTTCTTTTAACTTTGCACCACTCACTTGTTCTACATTTTCATATAGTTCTTCGATTGTTGGATATTGTTTTAATAATTTGATGGCTGTTTTTTCACCGACTCCAGGTACTCCAGGTATATTATCTGATGCATCACCCATAAGACCTTTCATATCAATAATTTGCTCTGGCGTTAAGCCATATTTCCCTTGAATATGATCCGGTGTATATTTTTCAATATCCGTCATGCCTTTACGTGTAATATAGACAGTTGTATTATCTGATGCAAGCTGCGTTAAGTCTTTATCTCCACTAACCACGATTACTTGTAGCTTTTGTTCTTCAGCTTTTTTACTTAAAGTACCGATAATATCATCTGCTTCGTACATTTCTAGTTCATATTGTTTAATACAATATGCATCTAATAATTTTCGCAAATATGGGAATTGCTCTGAAAGTTCAGGTGGTGTTTTCTGACGTCCACCTTTATATTCTCCGTATGTAGAATGACGGAACGTCGTTTTACCAGCATCAAATGCAACAAGCATTTTCGTTGGTTTCTCCTCTTCTAATATTTTCTGTAGCATCGTAGTAAAGCCATAAACGGCATTTGTGTGAATACCGCTATCATTTGTTAATAATGGTAATGCAAAAAATGCTCGATATGCTAAGCTATTGCCATCTAAAAGTAGTAACTTTTCTTTTGTCATATATATATTCTCCTCTTACTTTTTCTCTATTTTGAGCTGTTTTCTTTATATGTTATTATGCACGGAATTTCTTTTTTCCTAAACGTCAAAAAGCCGTCTCTCCCTTCTATCTTACCACGCGTGTAAGTAGAAAGGAAAATGACGACTGATACAAATACGAAAAAATGTTCGTATTATTAAATCACTGTATTCTGCTTTTTAAATTCTAAAAAAAGAATCTAGGGTAAACCTAGATTCTCACTTCCAAAACACTGGTTGAAGGGGGCTTCGAATATTATATTAACAAAGGATTATGAAGAGTATATATATATATTGTAAACATTGTGTTAATTTGGTTGTTTTTCTGGCAAAATAACACGCATTGTCGTTCCTTTACCAACTACACTCTCCACTTGAATTTTACCGTGGTGCGCCTCTATTAAATGCTTCACAATTGCAAGACCAAGACCTGTTCCACCAGAATTACGACTACGTGCTCGGTCGACACGGTAGAAACGTTCAAAAATTCTTGGGATTTCAGGTTTTTCAATTCCAATTCCCTCATCGATTATTTCAATGACACCACTTTTGTTTTGTTCATATAATTTTACTTTAATTTTCGTATTCTCTGGCGAGTAAGTAGTCGCATTTGTCATTAAATTCATCACTACCTGGATTAGTCGATTTGCATCTCCTTCAACTACAACATCCTGCTCAATTTCCGCTTCGAAAGATATGTTTTTTTCCTCAAGACGTGGCACTGTCATTTCAGTCGCCCTTACAATTACATCCTTTAAACTTGTACGAGCAATGTTGACAGTAAAACCATGCTTTTCAATTTTCGATAACTCAAGCAAATCTAAAATAAGCATCTGAAGGCGATTACTCTCTTTATTAATAATTTCTAAAAAGGACAATAATGTACCTTGTTCTTTGTAAGCACCGTCTAATAATGTTTCAGAAAAGCCTTTTATCGATGTAATAGGGGTACGTAATTCATGCGATACATTTGCTACAAAATCCTTACGTATTTGCTCTAGCTTTTTCAATTCCGAAATATCATGCATGATAATTACAATCCCTAGCCAGTGACCGTGTTCTCCTATTACCGGAGCTCCATATACTTCCATATGGTGGAATTCTTGTTGGATTTCTATTTGCATTTGTTTACGGTATGTTATTTCTGTCATAAAGACGTGATCGACAAATTGCTCTAATTCATTCGGTAATCCTAATTCGCGGAAAACCTGTTTATAGACTGTATCATGAGGCACATCGAATAATTCCAAAAACACTTTATTTACAATAGATACATGCCCTTCCTTGCCAATCATTATAAGTGCACTACCCATATTTTCTATTAGCGTTTTTAGACGTTCTTGCTCCATCTCGCGAATCATCATAATATCTTGCAAGTTCCGAGCAAGAATATTAACCGCATTACTTAGTTGTATCGTTGGTGATTCTACATTTTCATATGCCCTTGCACGATAATTTCCTTTTGCCAACTCTAACGCTGTATTTGTTACATTATCTATAGGCTGAGCCAAATTCTTTATCAAGCGTGAAGTAATAACCATAAGTAGTATAAAGGTTATTATCAAAGTGACAATAAGCATAATCCATAGTCGAATTCGTATATCAGCTAATTCATTTCCGCCAAAATCAAGCGGTAGGGCATTTATTATAGACTGTTCTTGATCTACAGTTAAATCAATACTTTGCTTTTCTATTGCACGTAAAATATTTTCATGTGATCGAATGGAATTAGAGCGTATAGAATCCTCTACATATACAGGAAAAAGCTGGCCTAGTATAAAACCAAGACCAGCTAACGCTGTACCATACAGAAATCCAAAAGAAATGAGCAACCTAACTTTAAGAGATTTCATCATAGCTTCGGCTCCTCGAATTTATAGCCTAACCCTCTTATTGTTTTAATGAATTTTGGTTTACGACTATTTTCTTCAATTTGTTCACGCAAGTGACTAATGTGTACATCAACAATCCGCGTATCTCCTGCAAAATCATAATTCCACACAGCACTTAATAGCTGATCGCGTGTTAACACACGATTTTTATTTTCTAATAAATAGACAAGAAGTTCGAATTCTTTTGGAGTGAATTCTAATACTTCCTCTCCTAAGAAAGCTTCAAACCGATCAGGTAATACTTGCAGTTGTCCAAATGAATACGTTTGTTCAACATGCTCCTTTTCTTCCATCACTACTTCTGTCACTTTAGAACGGCGTAAAACAGCTTTAACCCTAGCCATTACTTCACGTGGACTGAATGGCTTTGTCATATAATCATCTGCTCCAAGCTCAAGACCAAGTACTTTATCGAACTCATCGTCTTTTGCTGTTAACATAATAATTGGTGTATTGATTTTCTTAATACGTAGCTCTTTACAAACTTCCATGCCGTCCATTTTAGGTAACATTAAGTCTAATAAAAGTAAATCTGGCTTTTCCAAAATCGCTTTGTGTAAGCCTTCTTTCCCATCGTTTGCAATCACTACTTCATATCCTGCCTGTTGGAGATTGTATTGTAATAATGTTGCAATTGAAATTTCATCTTCTACTACAAGTATTTTATATGTCATGTTTTTTCCCCCGCAATTGATTTGAAACCCCCATTTCAAACCTTTGCTACTAGATTTCTTCTTTCTTATTTGCAGAATCATCTTGTTCACGATTCGGCGGATTTACTGTCATTTTACCTTGCATCACTAGTAGGCCTTCATCATTGCGTCCTTCAATATTCACAGTTACTTCATTAAGCTCAATATCCACTTCGGCTACTTCAAGTAAAATATGAATCGTATCATAATGATATACCGGTTGCGGATATTCAAATTGTTGCGAAGTAATATAAGAACCAGGACCCGGAATATATTTTGAGATAGCTGATGTTACCACACCATTCAACATGATTGTAGGTACTACAGGTTTTTGAAAACTAGTCTGTGAGGTAAATTCATGTTGTATGTATAGAGGATTACTGTCATTGGTTAAGCCGAGATATAATAGTAAGTCTTTATCTTCGATTTTCTCCGTTAGCTGTAATGATTCGCCAACAGACAACTCTTGAATTTTTCTACCTAACTTTCTCTTCTTGCCAAGTAACACATTATTCCCCCTTAAATAATTTGGTATTTCAATAGTAACAATAATCAGTAAAAAAAGACAGTATGATTGTATACAATATCATATTATCTGAATTTTTTTATAAAAAAAACGAGTAGGTAAAAACCTGCTCGTTTAAAAGGATATTAAGCAAGAACTTTCATAACGTTGTTAACTGCTTCTGCAGAGTTATCCAAAGCCTCTTTTTCGTCAATTGTTAAATCCAATTCAATAATTCTTTCGATACCGTTAGCACCAAGAATAGTTGGTACACCAAGGTAGATATCATTGTAACCATATTCGCCTTCTAAGTAAGCAATTGATGGTAATACACGACGTTGGTCTTTAATTATTGCTTCAGCCATTTCAACTAATGCTGCAGCTGGAGCATAGTAAGCAGAACCGTTACCAAGAAGGTTTACGATTTCAGCACCACCGTTACGAGTACGATTAACGATCTCTTCTAAACGCTCTGGAGCAATTAGTTTTTCTAGTGGAATACCACCAGCGAATGAGTAGCGAGTAAGTGGAACCATAGTGTCACCATGACCACCAAGTACAACACCAGTAATATCTTTAACTGAGATGTTTAACTCTTCCGCGATGAATGCACGGAAACGAGCTGAATCAAGAACACCCGATTGACCGATAACGCGGTTTTTAGGGAAACCAGATTCTTTGTAAACTGTGTAAGTCATTGCATCAACTGGGTTTGTTAAAACAATAATTGTTGCTTTTGGAGAGTATTTTACAATTTCTTTTGTTACTGCTTTCATAACGCTTTGATTGATCAGAACTAAATCATCGCGACTCATTCCTGGTTTACGAGCAACCCCAGCAGTAATGATTACTACGTCAGAATCAGCAGTATCAGCATAATCAGAAGTACCCTTTACACGTGCGTCAAAACCTTGTACTGGAGAAGCTTCGAACATATCAAGAGCTTTACCTTTTGTTGGGTTTTCAGCTTGTGGAATGTCTACTAATACAACATCACCAAGTTCCTTCTGTGCAGCTAAGAAAGCAGATGTAGCACCAGTGAAGCCCCCACCAATTACAGAAATTTTACTACGTTTCAAAGTCATTCGAATACACTCCTTTGATAATAAATATAAAGAGGGAAAAGGGGAAAAAATCCCCAATCCCCTCATTCATCTAGTCTAATATTACAGGTTTTTAATTAGTTCGTCAGCAAATGCAGAACATTTTACTTCTGTAGCGCCGTCCATTAGACGAGCAAAGTCGTAAGTTACAACTTTAGAAGCAATTGTTTTTTCTACTGATGCAGTTACTAAATCTGCAGCTTCTTTCCAGCCTAAGTGTTCAAGCATAAGAACGCCAGAAAGTAATACTGAAGATGGGTTTACTTTATCTTGTCCAGCATATTTCGGTGCTGTTCCGTGAGTAGCTTCGAAGATCGCATGTCCACTAACATAGTTAATGTTAGCTCCTGGAGCAATACCGATACCACCAACTTGAGCAGCTAATGCGTCAGAGATGTAGTCACCGTTTAAGTTCATAGTTGCTACAACATCAAACTCTTTTGGACGAGTTAAGATTTGTTGTAAGAAGATATCAGCAATAGAATCTTTTACTAAGATTTTACCAGCAGCAAGTGCTTCTGCTTGTGCTTTATCAGCAGCTTCAGCGCCTTCAGCTTCTTTGATTGCATCATATTGGTTCCAAGTGAATGTTTGGTCAGCAAATTCAGTTTCAGCTAATTCGTAACCCCAAGTTTTGAATCCACCTTCAGTGAACTTCATGATGTTACCTTTGTGAACTAAAGTTAAAGATTCGCGTTTTTCATTAATAGCATAGTTAATAGCAGCGCGAACTAAACGTTGTGTACCTTCTTTAGATACTGGTTTAATACCGATACCTGAAGTTTCTGGGAAACGGATTTTGTTAACGCCCATTTCAGTTTGAAGGAAGTTGATAAGTTTTTTAACTTCATCTGAACCTTCAGCATATTCAATACCTGCATAGATATCTTCTGTGTTTTCACGGAAAATAACCATATCAGTGTCTTCAGGACGTTTAATTGGAGAAGGAACACCTTCGAAGTAACGAACAGGACGTAAACAAACATAAAGGTCAAGTTGTTGACGTAATGCTACGTTTAGAGAACGGATACCGCCACCGATTGGTGTAGTAAGAGGTCCTTTAATTGCGATTAAGTATTCATTGATAGCGTCAAGAGTTGCTTGTGGTAACCATTCACCAGTTTGGTCGAATGCTTTTTGTCCAGCAAGTACTTCTTTCCACTCGATAGATTTTTCACCATTGTAAGCTTGTTTTACTGCTGCATCGATTACGCGTGATGCTGCTGCCCAAATATCTGGACCTATTCCGTCACCTTCGATGAATGGAATGATTGGATTGTTTGGTACTTTAAGTACGCCATTTTCAACTACGATTTTACCGTTAGACATGAACTTATTGCCTCCTAATATTCATAATCAAAGGGCAGATGCCAGAACCTAGCGCTGCCCTTGACTTTTTTATTATACCAATTATCTTTCGTTTACAGGTACATATTTTTGCATTCCTGGTCCAACATACTCTGCACGTGGACGAATTAAACGATTGTTAGCATATTGTTCTAAAATGTGAGCTACCCATCCAGATACGCGTGAAACCGCGAAGATTGGAGTGAATAAATCGTGATCGATACCTAAAGAGTGGTATACAGATGCTGAATAGAAATCTACGTTTGGTGGTAGATTTTTTTGTCCAGTCACCATTTCATGGATTTTCACTGACATTTCGTAATATTCTGGTTGACCAGTTAATTTAGTTAACTTCTCAGACATAACTTTTAAGTGCGGCGCACGTGGATCACCTTTACGGTATACGCGGTGTCCGAAGCCCATGATTTTAACTTTGTTAGCTAATTTATCGTTAATATAATCTTCAACTTTATCAACTGAACCGATTTCAGAAAGCATTTTCATTACTTGTTCGTTAGCGCCACCATGTAAAGGACCTTTAAGTGCGCCAATTGCAGCTGTAACACCTGAATATACATCAGATAATGTAGCTACACATACACGAGCAGTAAATGTAGATGCATTTAATTCGTGGTCAGCATGTAATACTAATGCTTTGTTGAATGCTTCAACAGCGATTGCTTCTGGTTCTTTACCAGATAACATATAAAGGAAGTTTGCAGCGTAACTTAACTCTTTTTTAGGTGCTACCGGTTCTAAACCTGCACGAATACGAGAGAAAGCAGTTACAACAGTAGAAATTCTAGCTTGCAATTTGATTGCTTTACGATAGTTTGCATCGTCAGACATATCCTCAGCATCTTCATCATATAAAGCTAGTAAGGAAACTGCTGTGCGTAATGCAGCCATTGGGTGAACAGATTTGATGTCATAAGTTTTAAAGTGATCTAATACCGCTTGTGGCACTTCCATATTGTCAGCTAATTGTTGTTTCAATTCAGCTAATTCGTCTGCTTTAGGAAGACGTGTGTGCCATAGTAAGTAAATTACCTCTTCAAAAGATGCATTGTCTGCTAAGTCATCAATATTGTAGCCAACATATGTAAGAGTATCATCAATAATAGAACTGATTTTAGTCTCTGCTGCTACGACACCTTCTAATCCGCGTGTTGCTGTCATAATATATCGCTCCTTCTCCAATTGTATTAGATAACATTTACAAAATTACATAAATGCAACCTACGTTTTTTCGATATGAACCTATAACTAAATCGCTTACATTGCTATTATAATAAATTTTGACGGCTTTGTGAATGAAAAGGCTGTATTTCATTTGAAAAACAAAATTTAGACAGAAATATCGTATTTTGTAGAAAAAAATAAACATTAACTAGGATGAAAAAATCACATTTTTTAAAGGATGATGTTTTGTTACAAGAAAAAATCAAAAAATCCACAATGTATCGAATCCAATTATCCATACTAATTGCTCTACTTTTAGTGTTGTGTTGGTTAGTTTTACCTGTATCTCTAGCGATTTTAACGGCTTATTTCGCATATCCATTACTAAAGTATTTAATCTCAATATTAAAACTGCCTCGATGGCTCGCAGCATTAACTACTGAAGTTATTATTTTATCCATTTTTATCGCAACTATACTATTTTTAATTTCTGTTTTAATCGAAACTTTACCAGAGATTAAACGCATAATTACACAAGTTGAGTTTTTCTCCAATATGCAATCAATGCTACTACTTAATATACAAGAGAAATTTGTTTCCCTAGTAGATATGGCTATGGAGTCGCTCGTAAATATTGTGCAATCCACCTTCCATAATCTAATTAATTTTACTTTTTATCTAGTAGCCTTGTATTTTGCTTTATATGAAACAAGCAGGAATAGATTATGGTTTTTTATCTATTTACCTGCTCGCTTTAGAAAACCTATTCAACGTGTTTATGAAGAAGCTTCTCAATTATTCGGTTATTTTCTGTCAGTAGAATTACGTTTATTACTCCTGACATTTGCTCTTTTATCTGTAGGCTTAATGGTACTTGGCTTTTCATTTCCCGTTGGAAAAGCATTACTCATCTCTGTAGCAGATAGCCTTCCCTTTTTAGGAATCGGTATCTTCCTAATTCCAATGAGTATATATTTTTTTATAACAGGTAATCACTTACTTTGCATATATTTATTGATTCTCTATGCGGTAATTCAGCTTTCAAGACAATTCGCTGAATCGTATATGTGGGCATCAACTTTACATATCCGTTCCATTCACGCGTTTATGATAAGTGCCATTAGTTTATTACTCTTTGGCATCGCAGGTATTTTAATTAGTCCATTCTTATTGTTACTTGCTGTAAAATTAAGAAATCATCCTATTTTTGCACCAAAATAACTTGACCGTTTTTCATCTTTTTACGTAACCAATAATAAAGAATTGGTTTAAAGAGATTTCTTGTGGGACCAAAGACCAAAAGAAGACCAATAATATCAGATACAAAACCTGGCAAGACTAAAAACAATCCACCAGTAAATATAAGTAAACCATTAATCATGGCATTACCTGGTGGTTGTCCACTTTGTATTGCTTGTTGAATATCCTTAAAAGCTTTAACTCCTTGGGTTTTAGCTAAATAGATTCCTAATATACCTGTGACAATAATTAAGACTAGCGTATACATGGCACCAATTAGTTTTCCAGATATTAATACAACCGCAATTTCAATTATAGGAATCAATAATAGAAATAATAGAATTTTACGCAATTTATCCACCTCTTTTTAAAAAACAACCTCAGCTCGAATACGCTGAGGTTGTTTTTTTATTTATTACAAAATACTTGAACGTCCGTAGTAGATAACTCCAGATACTGCATCGATTGATAACTCTTGTCCATCACTTATCATTGTTGTAGCGTCTTTTACACCCACAATAACAGGAATACCTAGACTTAAGCCAACAACTGCAGCATGACTTGTTAATCCACCTTCTTCAGTAATTAACCCTGCGCATTTAGAGATAGCTGGCATCATATCACGATCAGAACCAATCGTTACAATAATTTTACCTTCAGTATCTTGCGCTAGTGCTTGCTCAGCATTTCTGACAACTAAAGCTTTACCTATAGCAGCAGATTTACCAATTCCTTGACCTTTAGTAAGCATATCGCCAATTACATGAACTTTCATCAAGTTTGTCGTACCTGCTTCACCTACTGGCACACCAGCTGTAATTACAACTAGATCACCGTGGTGAACATAGCCTTTGTTCAAACTTTCTTGAACAGTTAGCTCTAAAATTTCATCCGTTGAACTTACTTTTGGTCCAACGATAGGGAACACACCCCATACAAGTGCTAATTTGCGACATGTTTGTTCTGATGATGTAACTGAAATAATCGGTACACCTGGACGATACTTGGCGATCATACGTGCTGTATGGCCACTCTCAGTAGGTGCCAAAATAGCTGAAACTTGTAAGTTAAGTGAAGTGTAAGCAACTGCTTGGCTAATTGCCTCAGTCATGCTAGCACCTTTTTCACGGCTACGTTTACTAACGATTGCACGGTGATCCAATGAATCCTCTATGCGATTAGCAATTTTATACATTGTTTTTACAGATTCTACAGGATAAAGTCCAGCTGCTGTTTCACCAGAAAGCATGATTGCATCTGTACCATCTAAGATCGCATTTGCTACGTCACTTGCTTCAGCTCGAGTAGGACGAGGATTACGCTGCATTGAATCCAGCATTTGTGTCGCTGTAATAACCGGTTTTCCTACTGTGTTACATTTTTGGATTAGATTTTTTTGAACAATCGGTACTTCTTCTGCTGGAATTTCAACTCCAAGGTCACCACGAGCAACCATTAAACCGTCGGAAACTTGAATGATTTCATCGATATTATCGACACCTTCTTGATTCTCGATTTTCGGAATAATTTGGATATGTCCACCGTTATTATTTTCTAACAACTCACGGATTTCCAATACATCTGATGAACGACGCACAAATGAAGCAGCGATAAAGTCTACACCTTGTTCGATACCAAATAGTATATCTTGTGCATCCTTATCGGTAATACCTGGTAATTGCACTGAAACGCCTGGTACATTCACGCCTTTTTTATTTTTAAGCACGCCTGCATTTTCAACTACAGTATGAATTAATCCAGCGTCAGTATCTTTACCAGTTACACGTAATTCAATTAGGCCATCATCTAATAAAATGACTGAACCTTCTTCAACATCATTGATAAGTTTTTCGTAAGTAATAGAGAAAATTTCTTTATTGCCTAGTACTTCTGTCATTGAAACATCAATTGTTTGACCTGTTACTAATTCTACAGCGCCACTTTCCATTGAATGCGTACGAATTTCAGGACCTTTCGTATCAAGTAAAATAGCCACAACTTGTCCAGTCTTTTTCGCTGCTTCACGAATGCTTTCGATTCTTGCTGCGTGTTCTTCATGACTACCATGCGAAAAATTCAAACGAGCTACGTTCATACCTGCTTCGATTAATTGCACTAAAATTTCTTGCGATTCACTAGCGGGACCAATAGTACATACAATTTTTGTTTTTCTCATCTGTTCGACCACTCCAATTTATTTAAATCGATAATTCTTTTGATAAAGTGTACATTGACAAGTCTGTATTACGTTCTTTCTTAAATGCCTCTGCTAAGTCATAGTCTACCACCACATGGTTTCTCATGCCAACTGCAAGACCACCACGATGCTCAATTAATAATTCTACCGCTCTCGCAGCGAAAGTACTTGCTAGTACACGGTCACGTGCTGTCGGCGATCCACCACGTTGGATATGACCTAAAACTGAAACTCTTGTTTCAATATTTTTTTCTGAAAGTTTTTTTGCCAAATCACTCGCTGACATAACCCCTTCAGCAACTATAATAATACTGTGCTTTTTCCCTCTGTCATAACCTTGTTCTAAACGTGTGACAAGTTCGTCTAAATCATGTTGTACTTCAGGAATCAAAATCGTTTCAGCACCACCTGCTAGACCAGCCCATAAAGCCAAATCACCTGCATCGCGACCCATTACTTCAATGATAAATGTACGTTCATGAGATGTTGCTGTATCACGAATTTTATCAATACAATCAATTACAGTATTCAAAGCTGTATCAAAACCTATTGTATAATCTGTTCCTGGAATATCATTATCAATTGTTCCTGGCACACCTACACAAGGGAAACCACGCTTCGTTAACGCCAAAGCCCCTTGATAAGAACCGTCTCCTCCGATAACAACTAACCCTTCGATACCATGCTTTTTCAACTGTTCAATCGCTTTTAGCTGTCCTTCTTCTGTTTTGAATTCTAAACAACGTGCAGAATGTAATTTCGTACCCCCACGTTGAATAATATCCCCTACAGAACCGCGATCTAAACTTTCAATTTGTCCTTCTATCAGTCCTTGATAGCCATAGTAAATACCTGCAACTTCTAAATCATGATATAAAGCTTTCCTGACAACTGCGCGGACAGCTGCATTCATGCCTGGTGCATCTCCACCACTTGTTAAAACACCAATTTTTTTCATATGATTCATTCCTCCTACAAGCGTCACTCTTAAGACATTAACACGAAATAGTATTCTGTGTCAGTATTGTGCCGAAAGAAATAGGCTGTTTCAAGTATCCAATGTATCGATACTGATTCAGCCCACCCCTAAATTTAATTGTTACTATTCAGCGTAAACCCCAATAGCTCTGAATTTATTATAACGATTTTGTATCAATTCATCAGCTGTTAAATTTTTCATTTGTTCTAATGAATCACTAAGAACCGTCTTCATATTAAGAGCTTGTTGCACTACATCATTATGCGCGCCACCTAACACTTCAGGGATAATTTCATCTATAATTGCCATTTCCTTTAAGTTCGGTGCAGTAATACGCATAGCTTCTGCAGCTTTTTGTGCTAAAGTCGCATCCTTCCATAAAATAGAAGCAGCTCCTTCCGGTGAAATAACAGACAAAGTTGCATTTTCCAACATGTGAATTTGGTTCGCTACACAAAGAGCAAGTGCACCACCACTACCACCTTCACCTATAACTATACTGATGACCGGAACTTTTAACCCCGCCATTTCGAATAGATTGCGTGCTATAGCTTCACTTTGTCCACGTTGTTCTGCCGCTTTACCAGGATACGCACCTTTTGTATCAATCATACATATAATTGGTCTTGAAAATTTCTCAGCTTGCTTCATTAGGCGTAAAGCCTTTCTATAGCCTTCTGGATGTGGCATACCAAAGTTACGTCGAATATTCTCTTTTGTATCCTTCCCTCTTTGATGGCCAATAATTGTAACTGGTCGGCCTTCAAAAGAAGCAATACCTCCGATAATCGCCTCATCATCACCAAAGTTTCGATCTCCATGAAACTCGATAAAATCATCAAAAATAGCATTTATATAATCTTTTGTCGTTGGTCGTTCAGGATGTCTAGCAATTTGTACTCGGTCCCAAGGTTGGATATTATCATAAATTTCTTTAGCTAATTTACTAAAACGGTCCTCAAGCTGACTAATTTCTTTGGACATATCAACATCTGCATTGGTAGTGAATTCTTTTAACTCATTAATTTTTTCACGAAGCTGCATAAGCGGTGCTTCGAACGGTAAGTATTTCACCATTATTATTGCGCCTCCTTTACGTGAAGCTTAACAATTGTTGAAACTGTTTTGCGCATATCTTTACGATTTACCACCGCATCTAACTGACCGTGTGCCAATAGAAATTCTGCTGTTTGGAAATCTTCTGGTAATTTTTCACGAACTGTCTGTTCAATAACACGACGCCCCGCAAATCCAATCAATGCTTTTGGCTCAGCTAAATTGATATCCCCAAGAGAAGCAAAACTTGCAGAAACACCACCAGTTGTCGGGTGTGTCATGATTGAAATAAATAAATGGCCTTCTGCACTATGGCGTTGTAAGGCAACACTCGTTTTCGCCATTTGCATAAGAGATAATACGCCTTCTTGCATACGAGCTCCACCGCTCGCTGTGAATATGATAAATGGTGCACTTAGTTCAGTGGCCTTTTCAATTGCACGGGTGATTTTCTCACCAACTACAGAACCCATTGAGCCCATACGGAAATGTGAATCCATAATCGCTACAACGATTTGTTCGCCATCCAACTCACCGACACCTGTTAGTACTGCTTCATTTAATCCTGTTTTCTTTATATCTGATTGAACCTTTTCTATATAGCTAGGAAACTCTAATGGATTAATAGAAATTAAATGATCATCCAATGATTTAAATGCACCTTCATCAAAGAAAATTTCAACACGCTCTTGTGCTGTCATTTTGTAATGATGGTCACACTTTGAACAAACTTTTAATCCTTTCATTAAATCCTTTGTTAACTCCACATGACGACAATCAGGACATTTTGTCATGATTCCTTCTGGTACTTCATGTTCTTCACGCTTTATAGAAATACGCGCTTTATTTTTAATTTTATTGGTTTTAAATAAATCTTTTATACTCATAAAATATCTCTCCCCTTATGTAGCAACTCGGTCCATTTATCAAACCAGCTTATTGCTTCAGCAGTATTTCCTATCATTAATTCACTAATAAAGGCTTGTAACATAGGCTGTTCATGCTCGGTAGAAAGTCCACTATACATCTCTTTTCCATATTGCTTTAACAGAATCCACATTTTCAGTACAAGGCGATTTTCTGATGCGATAACGATTTCTCGCATAACATCTTCGCGCGCAATTACACCTTCAGTCTCAAGATTACGCCACAAACTTTCCCATACTGGTAACTTTCGTAATGTTTCATTAGAAGACACGATACGAATTGCATCACGTTCAAGAATTTTTCGTGTTTCATTCACATTTTCGAGATCTGTTCCTTCTTGCAAAATGAAGGTAGACAATACTTCTACTAGTTTATGATTTCGAAAATCGGTTAAGAATGTTCCTTCGCCTCTACGCGTTTCAATGAGTCCAAGTAGCTCTAAACTGCGTAGTGCTTCTCTTACAGATGACCTGCCAACATTCAAACGCTCAGCTAGTACACGCTCTGATGGGATTTTACCACCTGCCGGAATATTTTCATCACGTATTAAAGCTCGTAGCTCACTGACAATTTGTATAAACATTTTAGAAGTCGGTTTTTCTGCACTCATCGAATTTCTCCTTGGACAAAATAAGTTTGAAAAAGTGGTCTGACCACTTTTGATAATAGCATACATAAAATCTTTCGAAGAGTAAAGTAAAAATAAAAAACTGTGCAAATATCACACAGTTTTAGTCGTTTAATCTATTTTTCAGTTAGTTCCGTTATTAATTTCTTTACAATCATCTGCGCCTTACCGTTACGTAGCTCTACAAAACCTTCTACCAAAACAATCTGTTCCTCTTGTAACCATTCTTGAATATGGATATATTCACGGGGAAAGATAGTTATTGAAAGCATTCCAGATTCATCTTCAAGGTCAATAAACGCCATTTGTTCGCCCTTTTTCGTACGAATTTGCTTTATCCCCGAAACGATTCCGAGCATTTTCGCATATTTTCGACCTTGGATTTGTAAAATATCCGCAGCAGCCATCGAATCTAGTTGCAACTCTTTCTTTAATTTCAAAATTGGATGCTCTGACATATAAAATCCAAGCACCTCTTTTTCATATTGTAACAATAGCTTTTCTGGCATCAAGCCTGCATCTGCATATTTTGGTTTTCCGAATAAAAAATCGCCATCACTTAATAAGCTCTCTTCATCGTTTGGTCGATATAAATTCGCATGCTTGACCACCGCTTCAATAGATGCTAAAAGTTGCCCACGATCTCTACCAAAATCATCCAGCGCTCCAGCCTTTATTAATGGTTCCAACGCTTTTCTAGTGAAATGAACGCCTGTCATATCAAGCGCAAAATCAAATAAATCAGCCCAGTTGGAATGATCGTTTTTACGTAAGCTTAAAAGTTTTGTTAAAAATGATTGTGGTACACCCTTTATTGCAGAGAGCGCAAAACGAATAGCACCCTTCTCCACTCGAAATGTGCGACCACTATGGTGAATAGATGGTGGCAATACGGTTATTCCTTTTTGTTTAACCTCTTGCAATAAGCGCAAAAGACGATCTTGATTTCCTATGGTACTTGTCAGAAGTGCAGCGTAAAAATACGCAGGAAAATTCGCTTTTAAATACGCCATATGATAAGAAATGACACTATATGCAACTGCATGACTTTTTGGGAAACCGTAATTTGCAAAACGAACAATTAAATCGTAAACTTCCACCGCTACTTGCTCAGTAAAGCCTTTTGCTAGAGAGTTTTTCACGAAATGTTGTTGTTCGGCATCTAGTATTTCCTTCTTCTTTTTACTAACTGCTCGACGTAAAATATCTGCCTCTCCCATTGTAAATCCTGCCATCACAGAAGCAATTTGCATAATTTGTTCCTGATATACAATGACACCATACGTCTCTCTTAAAATAGGTTCAAGTACTGGATGTGGCATGATTACAGCTTCCCCACCGTGCTTCCTTTTACTATAAACAGGAATAAAATCCATTGGACCTGGACGATACAGTGCATTGACTGCCACGATATCCTGAAAAACAGTTGGCCTTATATCACGTAATGCTTGGCGCATACCATCGGACTCTAATTGAAAAACACCTGTTGTATCGCCTTGTTGCAACAACTTGAAAGTCGAGGGATCATGTAATGGAATTTTTTCAAAATCAAGAAACTTCCGTGTATCATAATAAATCATTGAACGGATACGCTCTAAAATGGTTAAATTACGGAGACCAAGAAAATCCATTTTTAACAAGCCGATGGATTCTACTTCTTGCATCGGCCACTGAGTTATATAGAGCCCTTCGTTCCCCGGCTCAATAGGGACGATATTTACTAAAGGCTCTGGAGAAAGTACCACACCCGCTGCATGCGTTGATGCATTTCGAGGTAATCCCTCTAAATTTAATGCAACTTCAATCCATTTTTGACGTATATCTGAAGCTGCAATCCAATCACGTAATGATGCAGAATCTGCTAAGGCTTCTCTTAAATTGATACCTATCTTATTAGGAATAAGCGAGGAAATAGTCGCCATCTCTTCACTTGTGAAGCCGAATACACGTGCAACATCTCTAGCAACTGCTTTAGCAGATAGCGTACCAAATGTAATAATTTGTGATGTATATGTTTTTCCATATTTATCAGCAACATACTGAATTACTTCTTGCCGACGATGATCAGCGAAATCAACGTCAATATCCGGCATGGTAATTCGCTCAGGATTTAAGAAACGTTCGAATAATAAACCGTATTGTAATGGATCCACATCTGTAATGCGTAATGTATAGGCAACAAGTGAACTCGCTGACGAACCACGACCTGGCCCCGTTAAAATTTGCTTACTTTTCGCGTATTGAATATAATCCGAAACGATTAAAAAGTAATCTGCATAGCCCATTTCTTGAATAATCTCTAATTCATAATGCAGTCTCTCTATATAATCTGCATTGGCATTTGGTATCCGTTCTTGAAGTCCTCTTAAGCTATTTGCTTCAAGTAAAGAAAAAGCTGTCTCACTATTTGGCGTTGGAAACTTAGGCATCAAAAATTTGTCGAATGCTAGATTAACTTGACAACTAAGCAACATTTCCTCGGCCGACATTAGCCACTCAGGATAATCTGCAAACCACTCCTGCCATTGTCTGTTATTAGGTACAAACTGTTGGCGCTCGCGTGCGGTTAATTGATCACTACTGTTCATCTTCATCCCTTTTTCAATAGCTTTAGCTACTTCAAAAGAAAAAGCATGTTCCTCACGCATAAAAGTACATAGATGCGTCGCACAAATAGGTAATTCTTGTTCGTAGCAATAGCTAATAATGTTCTGTTCTATATCAGACTTTAATCCACCAGGTCTGTCAATCCCAACATATAATCTACCTTTACCAAAAATAGCTTGTAGAGCTTGTACATCTTCAAACGAACCATCAGCTGTCCAGTCCGGTGAAGTAATAGGAATCATTAAAATACAACCCTCTTGATACCCTTCAAGCCAGCGTAATGGTAACACTTCTCCCTCACGAATAGACATGGCTGAAGTTACTTTCAGCAAATGTTGATAACCTTGCTGTGTAGCCGCATATAAAACGACTGATCGTACTCGCTGTTCGCCAAATTGAACACGAACGGTTAAACCAATAACTGGATGAATCTCGGCTTTTTTTAATGCACGCCAAAAAGGCAACAAGCCGTACAATTTAGAATTGACGATTGCTGCTGCCTTCGCATGTTCTTGCTGTAAGAAAGAAATGAGCTCATCAATGCGAATCGTACTTTTTAACATATCCGCAGCCGTCACAATTTGTGGATATACATTTTGCAACTTCATCTCTTCCTTTCGATAGTTAGTATTTTGCACAAAGCTCTTTTAATTTCGAGATAACCTCTTCTGATTCTTCCCATTTATAAATAGTTGCGCCAGATGCCATTGGGTGGCCTCCACCATTATATTGTTTTGCAAGAGTATTAATAATTGGTCCTTTTGAACGTAAGCGAACACGAATTTGATCGGCCTCTTCAACAAAAATCACCCATGCCTTAATCCCTTTAACATTACCTAATGACCCTACTAAAAGCGAAGTATCTGAAGCAGTCACGCCAAATTGCTCTAAAACTTCAATTGTTAATTTAATATAAGCTGCTCCATTATCATCCATCACAAAATTTTGGAATATATAACCTTGCATATGCAGCAATTCTCGGCTCAATTCATACATACCATCAAATAATTCTGTACGATCAAAATTATATTTGATTAGTTCTCCAACAGTATTAAATGTCGCTTCTGTTGTACTCGGATAGATAAAGCGTCCAGTATCACCAACGATTCCCGCAAATAAGAAACGAGCCGCTTTACTGTCCATTTTCCAATCTGCTACTTTTCTACCCTCGGTGAATAGATCATAGATCATCTCACTACAAGAGCTTGCATTTGTGTTGACCCAAAGCATATCACCATATGCATCATCATTTGGATGATGGTCTATTTTAATTAAAAACTTCCCTTGTTTGTAGCGTTGATCGTCGACACGCTCTGTATTAGCTGTGTCAGTAACAATGACAAGAGCATTTTCAAACTCATTATCAGCAACTACTTGAGGTTCTCCCAGAAATGAAAGTGATTCTTCATGCTCACCTGTTGTATATACTGTTTTTTCCGGATATGTCGCTTGTAAAATAGCTTGTAGACCCATTTGCGACCCGTAAGCATCTGGATCTGGTCTAACATGACGATGAATAATAATTGTGTCATATTGCTTAATTGTGTCAATAATTTGTCGTTTCATTATGATTCTCCTTTAAACGATTGTGAGCCCCTAAATGCCGACTATACAAAGGCTAGCATACTAGATTTTATCAGAAGATATCTACTGAAAGATTTAATCTCTTTTAGTATCTATATATAACAAGTTTCCTTTGTTTTTCTACTCGCTTTTTCCTGTATTTATCGTTAAACTAGAATCAGCTTTGCTTTTATAGGAGGAACACCATGTCTAATATTTTGAATGTTGTTCTAGCAATTTTAATTGCTATTACAGTTGTTTTTTATTTTTACCTTAAAACAAAACAATTCCGTTCTGATTTACCTATTCGCAAAAAATGGTATTCGAGTCGTGCGGGTGTAGCTTTAGGTGGCTTATTAGTTATTTTTGGTATCAACCAAACTATTTTGTACCACACTACTTTAACGTATATTGTATGTGCAGTTTTAGTTCTTTTCGGCCTATTTACTGCGTTTAATTATAATAAACGAGTTCGCCACTATGGACAATTTGTTGAAGAAGAATATCGTTTGAATAAAAAGTGATGCACAGTACTGTGCATCACTTTTTTGTCGAATTCAATACGTTTAGCGCTCTAATAATTGGAAGGTCATCATCGCTTTACCAACTAAGATAGCTTCACTATAAACTTCGAAATCCATTTTTACAAATTTACGACTCATATCCAAAATGCGTGGTTTGACGACTAACGATGTCTCCATTTGAACCGGTTTCATATGATAAATTGTCATATTCTCTACGACACTTTCACCGCGCTTGAATTTTTTAAGTGCACTAGAGCCTGCTTCTACTAGTAACGTAGTAAATGCACCGTATGAAATGGCACCAAATTGGTTTGTCATTTGAGGTGTTACGGTAAACTCTACTGTAGTTTCCTCAGCGTCTCTCGCCATCTTGATTTCGTTTTTTACTAGGTCATCTATTGTTTCACCATGTTGGGGCTGCCTTTGCGCCATTTGTAACGCCTTTAAGACATCCTGACGGCTAATCACGCCTTGTAATAATCCTTGATCATTGACTACTGGTAGTAAATCAATGCCTTCCCAGATCATTCGGTGCCCTGCCGTTGCAACACTAGTTTTCATCGACACTGTAATAGGATTACGTGTCATTAATCGATCAATAGGGTCATCATCTTGTTTACCAATCACATCACGTGAGGTCACGATACCAACAATTTTATGATGCTTATCCACTACCGGGAATCCTCCGTGAGTCGTTGAAGCATTTAATAAATGATACTCACGAACCGTATCTGTCGACTTTAAGAAAGCAGTATCTTTCATTGAAACGACAATATCTTCAATTAATAAAATCTCTTTCTTAATCAATTGGTCATAAATAGCACGGTTAATCATAGTTGCTACAGTAAAAGTATCGTAACTAGTTGAAATAATTGGTAATTCTAACTCGTCAGCAAGTTTTTTCGTATCTTCCGCAGTATCAAATCCGCCCGTTATTAAAACAGCCGCACCTTCTTTTAGGGCGTTTTCATGTGTACGACCTCGGTTCCCAACAATTAAAAGACTACCTGCATCGGTATAACGCATCATGTCCTCAAGCTTCATCGCACCGATGACAAATTTCGTAAGTGTTTTATGCAAACCATCTTTACCGCCTAGAACTTGTCCATCCACTATATTAACGATCTCTGCAAAAGTAAGTCTTTCAATATTCTCTTTTTTCTTCTTCTCAATTCGAATCGTTCCAACACGCTCAATCGTGCTTACCAGTCTTCTCGTTTCTGCTTCTTTAATTGCACGATAAGCAGTCCCTTCACTCACGGAAATATCCTTTGCGATTTGTCGCACAGAAATTTTATCCCCTACAGGAAGTGATTCTATATATTGAAGAATCTTCTCATGTTTTGTAGCCATAAAATCACCTATTTTCCAACATCATTGTTGCTTAAGTGTACCACATTCTAGTCATATTCATTAGTTGAAAAACTAATAAAGACATATTCTTTCAGGTTTTTTAATCAAATCTCCAGTTCTTCTCCAGGATTCAATACTTTCACTTCAGTTCTCGACACCATTTCAGCAAAGTTATGTGGATCCTGTTCGATAAGCGGGAAAGTATTATAATGCACAGGAACGACAACTTTCGGTTTCAAAAAAGATACCGCATATGCCGCATCTTCAGGTCCCATTGTAAAATTATCTCCTATTGGCAAAAATGCTAGGTCAATTGGATGGCGCTCCCCTATTAATTTCATATCGCTAAATAACGCTGTATCTCCTGCATGATAAACTGTCTTACCCTCTGCAAAAAATAAAATTCCAGATGGCATACCTGTATAAATAATTTCACGATTCTCTGTCGTATATGAAGAACCGTGGAATGCTTGTGTCAATTTAACTTTGCCAAAATCAAATACATGAGAGCCCCCTATATGTAGTGGATGAGTTCTAACGCCTTGCCAGGACAAATAACTCGCTAGTTCATCAGGTGCAACTACTAAAGCATCAACTGCTTTTGCAATCTCCACCGTATCCCCGACATGGTCATTATGCCCATGCGTCAGTATAATCACATCCGGCTTTTGGTCTTCCACTTTTAAATCTGTTAATTTATTTCCATTAATAAAAGGATCGATTAAAATCGTATAACCATTCACCTGAATCTTCACAATTGAATGCCCGTGATATGAAACTTTCATAATTAAATCCTCCTAATATTTAGACTTACTAAAAAATATTCGTTATCAATACGTTTTCTCCTTCTTTTTTGGTATTCTAATAATATAGTACCTTAGGCGCTCATTTAGCCACGGTCTATTAAATCAATCCAAGGGGGATTAATAATGAGTAAAATACAAACTATTTCAAACTATTTAAAAGAACAAAGTGTTGATGCTGCATTTGTAACAACACCTGATAATGTGTTTTATGTATCTGGATTTAAAAGTAATCCACATGAAAGACTACTGGGAGTAATGATTTTCCAAGATGCTGAACCATTTTTAATTTGCCCTAAAATGGAAGTACCTGATGCTAAAGCTGCAGGCTGGTCACATGAAGTAGTTGGTCACGAAGACACTGACAATGCATGGACACTATTACATCAAGCAGCAGAAGCACGTGGACTTTCATTACAAAATATAGCAATCGAAAAATCACATTTAACTGTTGAGCGTTTAGAAGCTCTTAATGACTTCTTCCCTGCTACAAAATTTGTTGGCTTTGATGACCAATTAAATAACATGCGTTTAGTGAAATCAGAAGAAGAACTTGAAAACTTGCGACAAGCAGCTGCTCTAGCGGATTATGCTATAGAAGTAGGTTGCAGTGAAATTGCTGAAGGTAAAACTGAACTTGAAATATTATCAGCCATTGAACTAGCTATGAAGAAAAAAGGCGTGTATATGTCTTTCGACACAATGGTCCTAAGTGGTAAGAATTCTGCTTCTCCACACGGCAATCCGGGTGAACGTAAAATTGAAAAAGGTGATTTCATCTTATTTGACCTTGGTGTTGTCTATAATGGCTATTGCTCAGATATTACACGTACTGTGTCATTTGGTGAGCCAACGTCCGCTCAAAAAGAGATTTATGATGCTGTTCGCAACGCCAACGAATCCGCTATTGCAGCTGTTAAACCTGGCGTTCGAGCGATGGATTTAGATAAAATTTCTCGTGATGTTATTACTGAAGCTGGCTACGGAGAATATTTCACACATCGTCTAGGTCACGGTTTAGGCATTTCTGTACATGAATTTCCTTCTGTTCACGGGGCCAATGAAATGCCTCTTCAAGAAGGAATGGTATTTACAATCGAACCTGGTATTTACAAAGGGGATGTTACTGGCGTTCGTATCGAAGACGATGTATATGTAACAAAAGATGGCGTGGAAGTTCTAACAAAATATCCAAAAGAATTAATCATCCTATAATAACAGAAAGGACTACTCTACTATTGAGTAGTCCTTTTTTATATAAAAAAGCCACTTAGTAAAATTACTAAGTGACTTTCACTATTATTATCTTAATAATGTATTTGCATCTACATAAGGATGGTTTAATGCTTCTGCAACAGCTGCAAAAGTAACATGACCATCTAGCGTATTTAATCCTTTTTTCAATGCTTCATTGTCTAAGCAAGCTTGTCGATAGCCTTTGTTAGCAATTTGCAAAGCATAAGGAACAGTATTGTTAGTAAGTGCCATTGTTGAAGTACGTGGCACAGCTCCTGGCATATTTGCTACTGCATAATGTACTACTCCGTGTTTCACATAAGTAGGATTATCATGGGTAGTAATACGATCAGAAGATTCGAAAATACCACCTTGGTCAATTGCAATATCAACTACTACAGAACCAGGAGACATTGATTTGATCATTTCTTCAGTTACAAGCTTTGGCGCTTTTGCACCTGGAATAAGTACTGCTCCAATTACTAAATCTGAATCTTTTACAGACTCAGCAATATTGAATGGGTTTGAAATAAGAGTTTGAACATCTCGGCCAAATTGGTCATCTAATACGCGTAAACGTTCTGGGCTTAGGTCGATAATTGTTACATCAGCACCCATACCGATAGCAATTTGAGCTGCGTTTGCACCAGCCATACCTCCACCAATAATAGTAACTTTACCACGTGTTACTCCTGGTACACCACCTAGGAGAATACCTTTACCGCCCTCCATTTTCTCAAGATACTGAGCACCGATTTGAGTTGCCATACGTCCTGCAACTTCACTCATCGGTGTTAATAAAGGCAATGATCTATTTGGAAGTTGCACTGTTTCGTAAGCAATCCCTACAACTTTTTTATCAAGCAATGCTTGCGTTAATTCTGGTTCTGGTGCTAAGTGTAAATAAGTAAACAGAATAAGTCCTTCATGGAAATAACCATATTCAGATGCAACTGGTTCCTTTACCTTCATCACCATTTCTTGAGACCAAGCTTCTTCTGCTGTGCCTACAATATGTGCCCCAGCAGCTACATAATCTTCATCTCCAAAACCAGACCCTAGACCGGCTCCCTTTTCGATGAATACTTCATGTCCGAAAACTGTTAAGTTGACCACTCCAGCAGGTGTCATAGCAACACGGTTTTCATTGTTTTTAATCTCTTTTGGAATACCAATCTTCATAATCCATCCTCCTAATTGTGAAAAGATATTGACTCTTGTTGTATTAATTAAATGAACAAGAAACTATACTTAAAAACATGTTCATTCTAACAGATTTTAACACTCATTTGTGCATTAATTTAGAAAATTATATTTTTTTATAATTCTATCAATATAAGTCTTTTTTAAAAAACAATAGTAAACATAGATTTTCATTTCTTTTTCACCTATTTGTTCACACTTTTATTGGAAAGCCTTCACAATAACTTCAATATTATGGTGTTTATTTGTTTCTATTGGATGGTATAATAATATTACATATAAAGGAGGAATTACATATGACATTATCTTATAACAATATCATCGTGGCTGTAGACGGTTCTGCTGAAGCAAAATGGGCATTCAAAAAGGCTGTCGGAATTGCTAAACGTAACAATGCAACGTTAAATTTAGTAAACGTAATCGACACTCGTTCATTTGCTGCTGTTGAAGCATATGACCGTTCAATTGCTGAACGTGCTCAAACTTTTGCTCAAGAGTTGCTGGCTGGCTATAAAAAAGATGCTGAAACAGCTGGTGTAGAAAATGTTAAAGTTTTAATCGAATACGGTTCCCCAAAAACAATTATTACAAAAGAAATTTCTAAAAAATACGAAGTAGATTTAATCATCTGTGGTGCAACCGGTTTAAACGCTGTTGAACGCTTCCTAATCGGTAGTGTTTCTGAAAACATCGTTCGCTCTGCTAAATGTGATGTACTTGTAGTACGTACACCAGAACCTGACGCTGAATAATTATTAATAAAAAAGAGGCCCTATTCATAATTAGGGCCTCTTTTTTACGTATTATTTCTGCTCTTTTTTCCAAATTTGCACTTTTGTAAAGAACATTTCTAACGCTTGCTTATTTGTCATACTTGGTACTTTAGCAAGTAATACTTCCTTCACAGGTTTTCCATCAGCACTTTTCTTTTGTAAGATAAATAGACTCTTCGAATGTGCTTTATTTGAAAAAAGTGAACTCGGTAATTGAATTACTGCTTGAATCCATGCTGTTTTTTGTAAATATTTATACAAACCTTGCGCTTGTTCTGATTCAAAAATATTCTCTGGTACTAAGAAGAATAAATATCCGCCATCCTTCGAATATTTCAATGACTGCTCGATAAATAAGTGATGCGCAAATGTCATGCCTTCAGTAGCCTTTAATTCAAATTCTTTTGTTACTTCATCATTCGGATAATACCCTACTGGTAAATCACAGACTACTGCATCAACCGGATCAATCATTAAATTTTGCAATGCGTCTTGACGGAAAAGTGAAACTGGCTGCTCTGTTAAATCAGCAGCTGCGGCCGCTAATTGAATTAGTAACTCGTCAATCTCTACTCCAACCCCATCTGCTCGGTCTTGCAGTAAATTCATCACGGTTAATAGCAAATTCCCCGTACCAACTGCTGGATCAAGAAGTTTGATTTTAGCGCCATCCTTCTCTCTACTATCCATAAATTGTTCCACAAAATAACCAACTAATAACCCTAATGCATCTGGAGTCATTTGGTGATTAGGTTGTGCGTTTTCACGCATCCCTTTTAAAATAGACAGTTGAATTGCCTTACGAATATCTTCTTTTGAGGCCACTTTACCAGCCGGTACATTATCGCCATCTAACCATGCATTCAACACTTCTAAAACACTATCTAAATAGGATAATTCTTGTTCTTTCTCTATCTTCTGCGCATTGTCATTAATAAAAGAAAAGAGTTTTTCAATTGTTTCCATATATACTCCTTCAAACGTGAAACCCACTCAAAAAAAGCAGAGTGGGTTTCATGTTGTTTTAATCATTAGAATTCTTATTTTACTAGTTCTTTAACAGCTGCTAATGCACCTTCATAATCTGGATGGTTTGTACCTTCTGATACATACTCTGCATAAACAACTTTTCCAGCTTGATCTACAACGAAAACAGAACGCGCTAATAAACGAAGTTCTTTCATATGTACACCATAAGAATCACCGAATGACATATTACGATGATCTGATAATGTATAAACATTTTCGATACCGTTCGCACCGCACCAGCGTTTTTGAGCGAATGGTAAGTCACATGAAATTGTTAAAATGGCAACGTCTTCACCTAATTCAGAAGCAGCTTCATTGAAACGACGTGTTTGTGCATCACATACACCTGTGTCAATTGAAGGTACTACACTTATTAGACGAATTTTACCTTCATAATCTTGTAATGTTTTTTCAGAAAGATCTGGAGCTAGCACTGTAAAACCAGGTGCTTGATCACCTACTTTTACTTCGTTACCTACTAATGTTACAGGGTTGTTTTTAAATGTTACTTGTACCATTTCAACGCCTCCTTGTATTTAATCTTACTCGAATCTTTTAGGCTCTTGCAACTGAGAGACCTCAGAATCGACTGCTTCTTTATCAACTGTTAGATTTCCCTCTTCTTTTGATGCAGCAACAGTAGGTTCTTTATGTTCTACTTGTACCATCTTATCATGTTTTTCATAAGTATTTTCATGAACTACAATTGTATCTGCAATATAATCATGTAAACCCTTTTTATTTGGTGTAAAAGCTACCATCCAATAGATAACTGGTAAAGTAGCAGAAAAGAATCTCCCAATCCATTCACGGAAAATTACTGTACCCCACTTTAACTTACCCTCTTTTACATGAACCACTTTCAGTCCAAAGACCATTTTCCCTACCGTTTGATTCCAAAACTTTGTCATAATAACAAAATATAAATAGAAAATAACACTAGAGACAATTGTTACAGGCGCATACCATGGCGTATTACCAGTATCGATTCCAAGTATTGTCACAATCGGATTCATTGTTAAGCCCGAAATTGCACTAATGATAGCTAAATCCAATAAGTAAGCCCAAAACCTCACCCAGAACCCAGCTGGTTTTAACTGATATTGTTCTATTTTTCTAACCTGTACCGGCTCTTGACTAATCATGTGTACCTCAACAAATTCCGTCAATTTTCATCGCCCCTTACTCATCACCGTACATATACATCATACGCGGTGCAGAATTGTAGTTAGAAAGAATTTTACTAATTGCTTGTGTTTCAGCAGATGCGCCAAATAGATTATTCATTTTCACAGAGAATAGTGAAGTCCAATCTTCTGAAGTAGCATATTCAAATACTTCAGCACCTTCTAGTTTATGGTCCTTTTTCATCGCTTCAATCGTATCTTCTGCATAGCCGATTTCATCAGCTAAGCCAGCTTTAATAGCCTGTGTACCATTTAATATTCGACCATCAGCAACTTTCTTAACATCTTTTTCACTCATGCCACGGCCATCTTCAATAACATCTACAAATCGTTCATAAGAATCATTAATCATTTCTTGTAGCATAGCGCGCTCATCAGACGTCATTTCACGTGTAGGACTCATTATATCTTTGTACTTACCTGTTTTGATTGTTTGAAATTCAATTCCGTATTTCTCTGCTAATTTACCGTAATTCAACCCTTGCATGATTACACCAATTGATCCGGTCATCGTCTCTTCATCTAAAAAGATTTTATCAGCTGGTGCTGAAATATAATAACCACCTGATGCAGCCATTGATCCCATAGATACATACAATGGAATTTTTCGTTTTTCTTGAAGTTCTTTAATCTTGTCATAAATCTGTTTCGATTCAATAACAGTACCTCCTGGTGAGTTCACTTTTAAAACTACACCTTTAACAGATTTATCATCTATAATCGACTCTAATTGATTCATAAAGAACTGATGATTATAGCTTGCTGCTCCTCCTAGTAAAGAACCAGAGCCCCCGTTATCTTGAATTGTACCGTTTACGGATAAAACAGCAATTCGTTTATTTAAGTCACCTGATTCGATTGGCAGTTCACTGTATGTAGTGCCACCAGACATATTAAGCACGTTATCGAATGTTGATGTAAAATCCGTCGTTGCAATCTTTAATACAGTATTTACACCAATTGAAGCAACTAATAATAATGCAGCTGCTCCTAAAGCGATCCATCTTTTTGTATTCATATTCTCTTTTCCTCCTTTTACCTTCTTTTAACTTACGAACCAAACTTCTAAATGTTTCAATTTTTTTCAAATTACTAATTTCTAGATTTTCTAACTTCTATAATTTTAGTAATTGAAAATAATATTAATGCTACCCATATGAATGAAAATGATAATAAATCTATTCCACTAAACGATTCTCCATAAACAATTACACCTAAAAATAACATTATTGTTGGTGATACATATTGGATAAATCCAACTAAATATAATGGAATCTTCTGCGCTCCTGTAGCAAATAATATTAATGGCACGGCAGTTACGATACCTGTTCCTATAATAAGTACGTCTGTTTTCATATCAGTATGTAAAAATGAAATATTTCCGTGGAAATAAACATAAACATAATATGCCACGGCAACAGGTAATATAAAGAATGTCTCTAAAACTAGTCCTCTTGTAGCATCTACTAGTACTTTCTTTTTCAGTAAACCATACACACCAAATGTCAATGCTAAACCGAATGACAGCCAAGGAATCTGGCCGTATGAAATAACTAATATTAAAACGCCAATTGCGGCAATTATGAAAGACATTACTTGTGCTTTAGATAGTTTTTCTTTTAAAAAGAATATCCCTAATAAAACAGATACTAACGGATTCATATAGTAACCTAAGCTTGACTCAACAATATGATTATTATTCACAGCCCATATGTATAAAAACCAATTGAGTGAAATTAAATAAGCAGCAGTAACGAGTAACCAAAATGATTTTGGATGCTGCCATAACTGTTTCAAATCCACTAATAACATTTTTCCTTGCTTCATGATACACACAAATATTAATGTTAAAATAAATGACCAAATTACTCGTCCTGCTAAAACCTCTTCGCTTGCAACATGCTGTAATCCTTTCCAATATAGTGGAAAGATACCCCATATAATATAAGCTCCTAAGGCAGAAAGTATACCTTTCTTTTCTTCCTGGATAGTAACACCTCATTCTATATTCAATTTATAGATTACCGCTATAATTATATGACTTTAGTGTACGAAAGTAAACGTAACATAAAAAAGAAGGCCTATTCCTCTGCTATATTGCAGTGACTATAGACCTTCTATATTACTATCATTATGCTTTATTTAATTCTAGATTTCTTAATTCAATACGACGGATTTTACCCGAAGTTGTTTTCGGTAATTCATCTATAAACTCAATCGCCCTCGGATATTTATACGGAGCTGTTAGCTGTTTTACATGGTCTTGTAACTCTTGAATAAGCGTAGTTGAAACATAATCTTCTTTATTTTTTAAGACGACAAATGCTTTTACGATATTACCGCGAATCTCATCTGGACTTGCAATCACCGCGCACTCTTGTACTGCAGGGTGTTTTACTAAAGCATCCTCTACTTCAAATGGTCCAATTGTATATCCTGAACTAATAATAATATCGTCAGAACGCCCTTCAAACCAGAAGTATCCATCTTCATCCTTTTTAGCTTGATCTCCTGTAATGTAATAATCCCCACGGAATTGCATGCTCGTTCTTTCAGGATCTTTTAAATACTCTTTAAAAAGGGCAGGCGTTGATACATGAACAGCGATATCGCCAACTTCTCCGGCCAGGCATGGTTTACCATATTCATCAACAACATCAACGATATTACCTGGTGTTGGTTTCCCCATTGAACCTGGTCTCGCTTCCATACCTTTCATCGTGCCAACTAATAATGTATTTTCTGTTTGCCCATAGCCATCACGAACTTCTAATGTAAATAATCTGGCAAATACATCTATTACCTCACGATTTAACGGTTCACCTGCAGAAACGGCACTGTGTAATGCAGATAGATTATATTCTCCTAAACCGTCCACTTTTGCCATAATACGATATTCTGTTGGCGTACAGCATAATGCATTTACTTTATAATTTTCTAATAGTTGCAGGTATTTTGTTGCTTCGAATTTGCCATTATAAACAAAACCAGTAGCTCCACTTCCTAATACCGATAGAAACGGGCTCCAAATCCATTTTTGCCAACCAGGACTTGCCGTTGCCCATACTAGATCACCATCTTCAATACCAAGCCAATGAGCTGCCGCTGTTTTTAAATGTGCGTAAGCCCAACCGTGAGTATGGACAACACCTTTAGGGTTCCCCGTTGTACCACTTGTATATGATAAAAACGCCATATCTGTATTTTTTGTCGGTGCCATATCAAATTGTTCAGATGTTGTTTCTGCTTCTTGAATAAGTTCAATCCAAGGTTTATGTGCTTGGCCAATAACAAAAAGTTTTAAGCCTTCTAAATGTTTCACTTCATCAAATTGTTCAATATATGGCTCATAAGAAACGATGGCTTTGGCTTCACTATGTACAAGGCGATAATCGATATCCTTTGCACGTAACATTTCAGAACTAGGAATGACAACTAATCCTGCTTTTAGTGCAGCCACATAGGTAACATATGCTTCGATTAAGCGAGGCACCATAATAAGGATTACATCACCTTTTTTTAAGCCATGGTTAGTAAATACATTCGCCACTTTATTTGCCTTTTTTATTAAGTCAGCATAAGTGATTTCATCTGTATTACCGTTTTCATTTTCATAAACAATGGCTTTCCTTGCCTCATCATGTATATACTTTTCAAATTCCTCGACTAAATTATAATCTTCTGGCGCAAGTAAATCTTCGCGTTTCATGAAATAATCCCCCTTAAGTTGCTCATAATAAGAACATTTATATTATACAGAAAATTCAAACTTCGCACAACTCGCGTACATTATCAAGTCTTAGTACTAGGTGATAAAAATAACACAAAAAGAAGCCGATGACAAATCTGCCACCGGCTTCTCCATCAGTTACATAATCATTTGATTATTTGTTGTAACCTTTTAATTGTTGTTCCGCCATTTGCACTAATCGCTTAGTGATTTCTCCGCCAACGGAACCGTTAGCACGCGATGATGCGTCTGGACCAAGTTGCACTCCGAATTCTTGTGCGATTTCGTATTTCATTTGGTCGATCGCTTGTTTAGCACCTGCTACTTCAAGTGGATTTGAATTTGAATTTGCCATGTGTATCACCTCCTTGTGAATATAGAATGCGCTGAAGGAGGGATTTCATACAGGCAAATTACAGGAAATTCTTTCTTCTATTAGAGTAAATCTGCAAATTCATCTTGCTTCTGATTCGGGAATGTATGAATTTCGCGGTTTTGTACCGCTTTTTTAATCATTTCATCGAAGTCAGTAAAGCTTTCATAATACACAACTTTCTCTAATTTCGGTTTTGTTTTTGGACTTGCTGGTGTAAAGACCGTACAGCAGTCCTCATATGGACGTATTGAAATATCATAAGTATCAATCTTTCTTGCTACATCAATAATTTCTAATTTATCATATGTGATTAACGGACGTAAAATAGGCGTTGAAGTTACTTCATTGATAGCAGCTAAGCTTTCTAAAGTCTGGCTCGCTACTTGCCCTAAGTTCTCCCCAGTTACAATTGCAGTTGCACCGATTTCTTCGCGTACTGCATCTGAAATTTTCATCATCATACGACGTGTTGAAGTCATAGTTACGTTTTCTGGCACTTGTTGTTGGATTACTTGTTGTATTTCAGTAAATGGAATGATATGCAGACGTACATTCGCGCCGAAGCGACTCATTCTTTCGGCTAAATCTTTAACTTTTTCAAGTGAACGATCACTTGTATATGGTGGGCTAAAGAAATGAATTGCCTCAATTCGCACTCCGCGTTTCATCATATAATAGCCTGCAACTGGACTGTCGATACCGCCAGATAATAATAGCAATGCTTTTCCGTTTGCACCGACTGGTAAACCACCAGCACCTGGAATGACTTCTACCATCATATATACTGCATGTTCACGTACTTCAATACGAAGTTCGATTTCAGGTTCTTTCATTTGAACATGTAAATTTGGAATATTCCTTAAAACATGTCCTCCCATTTCAAGTTGTAACTCATAAGTATCTAATGGAAATCTTTTATCTGAACGTTTTGCATTTACTTTGAACGTTTTACCATCTGTATCGATTGATTTCATAATATTAATCGCAAGTTCTTTCATTGCATCCAAAGTTGGTTCACATTTTGCAACTGGACTAAAAGAATGTATACCAAAAACTGTTGGTAATCGTTTAATTAGTTCATCCATATCATCGTCTTTATCACTGCTAATATACATACGATCTCGTTCTGCACGAATTTTCATATCTGGTATATCTGCAAATGAGAAGCGTAAATTTTCTCTTAATCGCGTGATAAATTGTTTTCGGTTACGTCCTTTTGTCGTTAATTCACCGTAACGTATTAGTATTTCATGCCATTTCATAGTTGAATTGTCTCTCCTTTTAATTGTTTCATCATTTTCGCAAATACTACTTTAAATTGTTCTATATCCGAATTTGTTAAGTCATTGCCAAGACTTATACGAATAACACCTTTTTCGAAACTTTCTTCTATTTGAAGAGCTTCTATAACATGACTAATACTTGAATCTTTTGAGGAACACGCACTAGATGTTGAAACGATAAACCCTTCACTTTGCAATGCATTGACAACAACTTCACCTTTTAAGCCTCTTACACTGCAACTTATAATATGTGGTGCACCATTATTATTTGAAATAATGTGGACATGATAAAATTTATTGAAAAATGCATGTAAATCCTCGCGCCACTTTTCAAATTTTGTTGTATTCTCTGCCATTTGCTCCACAGCTAAGCGCATGGCTTTTGCTAATGCAACATTTTGAGGTACTGCAACAGTTCCACTACGGTAACCTAATTCTTGTCCGCCACCATGTAGTATCGGTTGAATTTTAATACGCTTAGAAAAAGCTAATAGGCCTGTTCCTTTTAAGCCATTTATCTTATGACCAGAAATGGTTAAAGCATCTGGGCCATTATTTCCTTGAAATTGCACCGGCAATTTTCCGAAGCTTTGTACTGCATCCACATGGAAAAATGCACGGCTATTTGCACGTATGATCTTCGCAATTTCCAAAATGGGTTGAATAGCACCCATTTCATTATTTACATGCATAATACTAACGAGCACTGTATCTTTACGAATTTTGCTTTGCAGGTCAAATAGTTTAACGCTTCCGTTTTTATCTACGTCAATAAATTCTAATTCGAAGCCTTCATTTGTTAAATGACGAGCACTTTCGATAACAGATGGATGTTCGATCGAGGAGATTAGAATATGCTTACCACGATGCTGATTGGCTCTGGCAAGACCTTTAATAGCAAAGTTATTTGATTCTGTCCCACCTGACGTGAAAATTATATGCTCAGGCTCTGTTTTCAGAATTTGTGCGATTTGCTCTCTAGCTTTCATTAATAATGTGTTGGCTTCTGTACCCATTTGATGAAGGGAAGCCGGATTTGCGTAATATCGTTCATTCGCTTGTATAAAAGTTTGCAATACGGCTGAATCTGGTTTTGTCGTCGCGCTATGATCAAGATAAATCAATTGTGTAACCTTCTCCTTCCAAAAGAAAGCCACCTGCACTCTACCGTGCGGTGGCTTTATGCTTCTCTTATTATGAACGTCAATTGTCGTCTTTGGCAAGTACTTGAATTTTTTTCATAGCACCTGGTTCGGCTGCTTCTACGGCTGTTGCAGCATTTTCTAACGCTTTTGCATATCGGAATTCCCGGAATGCCTGCTCAGCCTCTAATAATCGTTGGTGCATTGTCGGATTAGACGCACGATAACGGTTACCATATTGAATAATTCTTTCAATTAATAATACGTTTTCAAGCATTTCTGTTGCTGTATTATGTACATCTTGAATACATTTTTCAGCGGTATCCAAATTCTTATGTACGGCTACCATATTTAACGGAACTTCCTTTAAGCTTTGAACAACTATAAATAACTGTTCTTCTGCTTCTTCCAAACGGACATCCATCTCTTCTGGAATCCCTGGAATATTCGCCTTATTTAACATTCTATCTGTTTCATGCAATAACTGCTTGAGGTTTCCAAGTGTAGCTCTCGCTTTATTTTCATCAATTCTTAAGCTCTTTAAACGATCAGCAAAGCGATCTTGCTCTTCAAATAGACGTTCTGTTTCTTCTTTAACTCCCTTTAACTCCTCTTGCAAGCTAGAATAAGCCGATTGCTCTTCTTTTACTTGAATAGATAGTAATTCATATCTCTGACGAACTGACATCAATTGTTGTTTACAATTTGAAGGAAGTGCAGCATCTTTTTCTGATAAATGATATCCTTTTTGAACTTCTTCTGCCTCTTTTGCTGTTTCATCAATTGATATAATAACATTTTCTAATCTTGCACCAATTTGTTCAAAGTTTTCATCAACAAATCGCTTAGCCATTACTTCTTTTTCTAATGCATCATAAAATGAATCGATTTCATCTTTAATTTCATTTACTCGATGCTGTACTGAAGTTATGTTCAAATCAGCAATTTGTTGTTTAAATTCATCAATGCTTTCTTCCATTACATCTAACTTTCCATTCAGTTCTAGATGTTTTAAGAAGAAAGATTGCTCTTCCATTTCACGTTGACCATTACGCAATTCATGAATATGAGATGGAATCTTGTGTTGAATATCAGTTAATAACGCTGGAATTTCATTTATCAACTTGAAAATTTGTTGCCCTTCTTCATCTAACGTAATAACAATTTCTCTTGCTTGTAAATAGTTACCTGATTCTGTTAGTACTTCATACTCTTCAAATTTCGGATTAAATGTCTCTAAACGTTTTTCTAATGGACCTGCAGCAGGACCATAAGAATATTGATGAGCTAACAACGTTTTTCTAGCTGAACGATACTGATCCTTCAACTGTTCAATTTCAATTCTGTTTTTCTCTTCACTACCGATTAATTCACCAAGTTCTTTTAAAATTTGGATCATCTCTTGATCGTACTCATTAATACGTGATTCAATTTCTTTTTCAATGTCAGTCGCTTTGCCAAACTGGAATTTATCCACAAGTTCTTCAGCATCAAATAATAGCACGTCGATTTTAGGCATTTCAACGTCCATAAGCTCCGTCCATTTATTGCGCCATCGCTCAAACATCTCTTCTGTTTGACCATTCATGTTCAGAGCTTTCACTTTTGTTAACTCTTCCAAAACGGGTTTGTTTTGAATTTGAAGTTTTTTCTGATCCAACCTCTGAATTTCTTTATTATGTTTTCGACGCAAAATGAAAATGAATGCTACTATAATACATAGTACGATTATAACGGGAATGATATACTGCATCGTAAGACCCCCTGTTCCTAAATCACTATTTCAGCCAATTAATTAACCTTAATATTACCATGTTTTCGGTGAATTTGTTTACCGTTTACACGTATTTTTAAAAAATATCTACCATATCACTATATTATACAAGTTGGAGGAATATTTCATGAAACGAGATGCTCACATTCACTCACCTTTTTGCCCTCACGGTACGAAAGATAATTTTGAAAAATACATAAAAAAAGCAATCAATTTCGGATTTACAGACATTACTTTTACAGAACATGCACCTCTCCCTAGTGGTTTTACTGACCCAACACCTATGCAAGATAGTGGTATGATAACTGAAAATTTATTTCCATACATAGAAAAGTTAAAGGAATTAAAAAAACAATATGCCTCAGAAATTCGTATTCGTATTGGCTTAGAAGTCGATTTTATTATCGGTTATGAAAGACAAACAAGAGACTTTTTAAATGATATCGGTCCGCAGTTGGACGATGCTATTTTATCAGTTCACTTTTTAAAACATAACAATGCTTATACATGTATTGACTATTCAAGCGAGACTTTCCTGGAATTTGCAGAAGCAGTTGGGACTGTGAAAGAAGTATACAATCTATATTATGAAACAGTAAAAGAATCTATTTCTACTGATTTAGGACCTTACAAACCAAAACGAATCGGTCACCCGACACTCGTTCATAAATTCCAGTTAGCACATCAACAAAAAATAGATGACCACAAACAAATTGAAGAGATTTTACAACTGATGGCCCTCAAGGACTATGCGCTAGATGTCAACGGAGCAGGCTTATCAAAAAAAGATTGTAAAGAACCTTATCCTCCATTACAATATGTTAAACTTGCTGACGCTCTAAAAATCCCACTTGTTTTTGGCTCTGACGCTCATCAAGTTACGGATTTACATCAACATTATGATAAAATTTTCCCTTTAAGATAATTTAGAATGGAGAGATAAAATGTTTACGCAATCCTCTTATAGTGGCAACTCAGCAGAACAATATGCACTTGTAGCGAAGCAACTAGATGCTTTATTAGAAGGCGAAACAGATACTATTGCTAATTTAAGCAATGCCTCAGCATTATTAAATCAATTTTTAGACACCATTAACTGGTGTGGATTTTACTTACATAAAAACGAAGAATTATTGTTAGGGCCATTCCAAGGATTACCTGCCTGTGTCCATATCGCAATTGGACGTGGAGTTTGTGGTACTGCAGCAGCGAAACAAGAAACTATCGTCGTTGAAAATGTTCATGCATTTCCAGGTCATATTGCTTGCGATGCGGCTTCTCAATCAGAAATTGTCGTTCCAATCATCGTTGAGGGTAAACTTTTTGGTGTACTTGATATCGATAGCCCTATTCAAAATCGCTTTTCTGATGATGATCGTAAAGGTATAGAACATTTTATACAAGTATTAACGAAACATCTTTCATTTTAAAATCCCAAAAGAGTTACGCCCACAATTGTATTGGACGTAACTCTTTTTTTAACATCTTAATTTGTAACATCATCCATTTCAAACAAACGGAATTGATTTTTGCCGTTATTTTTCGCTTCATACAATGCAATATCCGCATTTTGAAAAACACAATGGAAATTGTGATTTAGATTTTTTTGCCAAGCAGCTACACCTGAAGATACAGTTACAGATGGTGTTGTTACTTCAGGAACAGATGAAACAATCTTATCAACTAAATCAATTGATGACAATAATGTTTGGTTAGGTAAATAGATAGCAATTTCTTCGCCACCCCACCTAGCGCAAATCCCTTGACTCTGTACCGTGTCTACCAAATGTTGCGCAATCGTTACTAAAATCGCATCACCTTTTTGATGTCCATAAGTATCATTGATCATTTTAAAGTCATCGATATCTAATAAAATGAAGACACCTCCTTCATCCTTGTCCATCGAAATCTCAACATATCGATCCAAATATTTTCTAGCAAATAATTTAGTTAAATGATCTCGATCGACCATTTCTTGTAGTTGATCACGTAAAATTGTATTCGAAATTGCCAATGAAGAATGACGTATTAAAGATTGCATTAATTTAAAACTATCAAACGAAAAGAAATACGGATTATTATGTAAGACGATACTAAAACCATGTACTTTTTCTCGAATAATAATAGGTATAGCCATCATTGACATAAGCGAGACTTTATCAGATACTAAGTTGCTGAAATCTGCTACAAATAATGGATCTGTCGATTTATCAAAATGATCACTGACATATTTCAAATATGACTTAGATTCATTTTCAAAGAAAAAGGACGTACTTCCCGTTGTTACTTGATACACATCATTTTCTTTTAAAACGAAGCAAATCTCATTAGGATTGAACGACTTTGTTAACTGTTTTGCTAGAAACAATAACATTTCTTCTTGATTCAATTTCATATTTAAACGGTGGGATGTTTCATTTATTAGTTGGAGATCTGATACTAAACGATGTGATTGATGATATAGTTTTGCATTTTCTAATGCATTTCCTGATGTTTCAGCTATATGCATAATAAGGTCTTTCTCTTGTTTACCAAAAATATAATTTAGCGGTGCGAAAACTTGTAACACTCCATAAATTCCTTGACGGCCCTTTATCGGTGCATTTAATACACACCATTCTATGTCTACTGCCTGTTCAATTTTCATATCGCCAGAGACAAAGGCTTCTATAGTGGAAGAACGTTCAGACATATAATCAAATGTATGTGTATCAACAGTTAAATGACGATCTTGGTCATTTGATAAAATAAGTTTCGAATCAAACTTTGGAAGGGCACTTCTGACACCATGAAGAAGTGCTTTTAGTATTCTATCAATATCCATAGACGAATGGAAAATACTAGTCATTCTAACTAATTCAATATTCATCTTTTGTTCATATGTGGCTCTACTATTTTTTTGTATTAACTGAATAACACGCGAGATTAGCATTTCAAAGTCATGAATATACTTTGTCTTCGCGAACTGTTTCCAATCCCCAGTTTCTTGTACAATGATAATGCCAAACGGGTTCTGATTTACTTCCCGTAAAACTATCACATCATCGGCAAAATCATGTTGCTTTTTCAAAATATCAACAAATGCGCTTGGGAATGGATACTCTTGATGAAGATGCTGCTCTAATAATGTACATGGAATACCTTGTGTTTTATTCTCATGAGCTGCATCAATTGAGACAGGGTAGAAGATATCTTTGTCTAAATGTAAGTATTCACTTTTTGAAATACCGAAGTATTGTAATAGGATCCCTTTCAATAGTTCAAAATATTCACTACTATTAAGTTTTTCATCTATTAAATCCATCCACAAGTCTAGGATCTGACATTTTATATTTTGCATTATTTGTTGATAATCTGCCATGCAATCACCTTTTCCTTCAAAACATGCTATATATGATCTTGTCTAATTCTATTATACATAAAATAAGTCTTTTCAACTATAGTTCTTTTGGAAAAAACTTCTTGAATTCGAGAAATCGTATCAAAACTCCTTGATTTATCCTTTATCTACTTGTCATATCTTTTCTACTATCTCTCATTTACCTTGACACATTTCTATGTAAAAGTTACAATGATTTTTGTGTAAAATAAACGCAGCAGTTGTATGGTTTTATTGCTTTCATTTTATTCCTCCAGAAATGGATGGTGTAACACGTAACCCTTTGGCTGCATGGGCGAAGTTGCATGAAAATAAAATGTCAATAATTCTGGATACATCTGGTTTTTATTTTACAACAAAATAAAACCAATTAAAGGAGGAGACTCTCTATGTCTCGTTATACAGGTCCATCATGGAAACTTTCTCGTCGCCTTGGTATTTCACTAAGCGGCACAGGTAAAGAAATCGAAAAACGCCCTTACGCACCAGGACAACACGGTCCTAACCAACGTAAAAAATTATCAGAATACGGTTTACAATTACAAGAAAAACAAAAACTTCGTCATATGTATGGTATGAACGAACGTCAATTCCGTACTCTATTCGACAAAGCTGGTAAAATGCAAGGTATCCACGGTGAAAACTTCATGATTCTTCTTGAAACTCGCCTTGATAACTTAGTTTACCGTTTAGGTCTTTCACGCACTCGTCGTGGATCTCGTCAATTAGTAAACCACGGCCACATTTTGGTTGATGGTAAACGCGTTGATATCCCTTCATTCCGCGTAAAACCAGGTCAAGTGATTTCTCTTCGTGAAAAATCTCAAAACCTTGATGTTGTTAATGAAGCAATCGAAGTAAACAACTTCGTACCAGAATACCTAACATTCGATGCAGACAAAAAAGAAGGTACTTTTGTACGTCTTCCAGAACGCAGCGAATTATCAGCTGAAATCAACGAAGCTTATATCGTAGAGTACTACTCTCGTTAATCTTTGTTCTTTCCAAGACCTTGTACCCGTCATATTAGCGGGCACAAGGTTTTTTTATTATATATTCTCCATTAACTAAAAACTAATTCTTTTTTCAAGCTACATTTAAAAAATAGTATATAAAAGAGGCTAACGAACACCCTAAGAATTCTGGATGTCCAATTAGCCTCAAGTAGATAAGAATTAGGTTAATTTACTAATCAACACTCTACATTTGCCCCATAAATGAGAACGTAATAATAATAATAAAAATAAGCAAAATAACAAAAACAACGAAGCCTGGAATGAAAATCGTGAAAAATGCACGCCAATTAGAAAAACGATGCGTCTCTGCAACTACCCCCACGTTAATAACAAAAGACCATATCGTGACACAAAACGAGATTAGACTCGAAACTAGCGTTACTAAAAGGTTCTTCACTTCAAGATAATCGCTATCCATCCTAAAGAAAGTTTCTGGTGAGAATGCCATCCATAATAATAAAATGGGTGCTAACCAAATATGAGGGATTGAGGATAACCCCATTACTTTGAACATCTCTTTGTAAGTTGCCTTCCCTTTAAACATTTTCCCTATTAGTAAGATTACCCCTGCTCCAATAGCAGATGTAAACAAGCCAATTAATGGTCCACCAATTACACAAATCAATAATATACCCCAAGTTGGAATATCTAAAGGTAATTCCATATCCATAGCACCGAAAAGTACACCCGCCATTCCTCCGAGCAATATGAACATAATAGCGTAACCTAATCCTTTATGATCAAGTATATATCTGGCCGTTTTTTTAGGATGTAACCAAATAGAGAAAAATGGATGTAATATCTCTTGCTGCTTTGTTTCTTGTAATTCATTCATTAATAATTCTCCCCTTCTAGTATTCTGTTAAAATCATACCAAAGATAATATAGGTATATTCTACCTAAAACTCATTTTTGATAAATAAGAGTAATACAACAATAATAATGACTATGCGAGCCTTTCAACTTCTTTCTCAATTATCACATCATCTAATAAAACATCTTTACACTCCAATATTGTTCCATATAAAAAAGAGTATGCGAAATGCATACTCTTTAATACGATTCTTATGGCTGTAATTTATTCAACATCGCCTGACCAAGCCAACATGCCGCCATCCATATTAGCCACATTAAAACCTTGATTTTCTAAAAACATTGTTGCGTTGCCACTACGCCCACCTGAACGACAAACCATAATGTACTCTTTTGATTTATCTAATTCATTCATACGAAATTCGATTAAACCTAATGGGATATTGATGGCTGTTGGAATTATACCCGCTGCTACTTCATCCACTTCACGAACATCAATTAAATTTAATTCTTTACCTGATTCTAATAATTGTTGTACTTCTTCTACTGAAATTGATTTCATTTTCATTATCTCCCTTACCCCACAGGGTATATATTATATTTAAAATAAGGAAGAGTCGATTATCGGCTCTTCACTAATAAATCTACAGCTTCTTTAATTAAAGTTTCTTTATCTTTCCCTTTAAGCTCATTTTCATCTTCCATGCAACGCACTAAATTAGTACTTACAATAAGCCCAATCGCGCGATCAATTGCTGAACGAGAGGCAGATAATTGTGTGATGACATCTTTACATTCTTTTTCTTCTTCAATCATGCGGATAACACCTTTTAGCTGACCTTCAATTCGTTTCAAACGATTCTTAATTTGATCGTCATATTCCATTATTGTCACCTCAATCCAAGCATATCATGTAACAGTATTAGATATTATACCCCTAATGGTATTGTGTCAAGTAAAGATGTTACAAAACAAATTAGTTGAAAATCCATACCCTCCATAGTATATTAAAAATACCTACCAGGGTATATAGAATAAACTTTCAATTGGAGGCAATAACAAAATGACATTGGATGTGACCGTTTATTCAGCCGTAAATTGTGGTTACTGCGTATTAATGAAAAATTTTCTACACGAACAGAACATTCTCTATAAAGAAGTAATTATTCAAGAAAAACCTGAAATTGCTCAAGAACTAATAGCTGCAACTGGTCGTCTTGGTGTACCCCAAACAAATATTAATGGTAATTGGGTACTTGGTTATGACCCAAATTCAGCTATGAAAATTATCCAGCAACTAACAACAGCAAATAATAGAGACGGAGAATTACAATAATGGAATGGATTATCCTACTACTTGCAATCTCTCTCTTTATGTACTTCCGTACCAAAACAGCAAAAGGTGTAAAAAATATTTCTACAAATGATTTAAAAAACATGCTAGATGACAAATCAAAGCAACTTATCGATGTCCGCACACCAGGTGAATATAAAACCCGGCATATTGTACAATTTCAAAATATCCCATTAGATCAACTACCTAGCAAAGTAAGCAAACTCGACGCCAACAGGGAAATCATCGTTATCTGCCAAAGTGGTATGCGAAGTGCTCGTGCTGCTAGTATTCTTTCAAAAGCAGGCTTCACTTCTGTTTATAATGTTAAAGGTGGCATGAGTCGCTGGTCATAATCTAATCTCGTTTTCAGCTATAGCCAAAAATAGCCATTCGTTATGTTATAATAACACTTAACGAATGGCTATTTTTTATTTAAAAGGAGGTCTTTTATAAATGAAAATCATTTCAATTTGCCCTAGTAATACTGAGTTACTCACCTATTTACAACTTGAGCATCAGTTAATTGCTATCGATGATTTTTCTGATTGGCCATCTTCTATTCAGCATTTACCACGGCTTGGACCAGATCTTTCTATTAATATGGATTTGCTTGAAAGCATGGAGCCCGAGCTCGTCATCGCTTCACTTAGCGTCCCTGGAATGGAGAAGAATATTGAGGAACTCGAGCGTCGTAAAATTCCACATCTCGTTCTAAATCCTAATAGTCTGCAAGAAATTGCTGACGATTTACGTATACTAGGTAAAGCATGTGGCGTACTCGAACATGCTGAGACAAGAGCTGCTGAATTTGAGAGCTTTGTTGCTAGTATGAAGAAAATCGGCGAAAGTTGTGAAATTAAACCTTCATTATATTGGGAATGGTGGCCAAACCCTATTTTCACACCAGGTAGTATTAACTGGCTGACTGAAGTAAGCGAAATTGCGGGTGGTGTAAACCTCTTTGCTGATGTTGAATTAGCTAGCGTACAGACCGATTGGAATGATGTTTTAAAGCGAAATCCTGATTATGCGTTTTTAGCATGGGTCGGTGTTCAACACCACCGGATTAAACCTGGACACCTTCTGAAAAGACCTGGTGCATCAGAGATGTCTGCTATAAAATTAGAACACCTTCATGTAATGGAGGAATGGCTCTATTGCCGTCCTTCACCTAGGTTACTAGAAGGTGCTTTGAAGTTGGCAACCTTAATACATCCCAAAGAGTATGAAAATCTCACGTTACCTGAATGGGTTATTGAAAAATGAGATGAACTTAATAATAGTAAAGGACTTTTCACATTAAGTGGGGAGTCTTTTTTTGTAACCCTTTTTTTATTTCAATATTTTACGATTAAATAGGGTTATTTTCTTACAAAAGAGCCTACTCTATATATAGAAAAGTTTTCTTTAATAATCATAATGTCTATTAGTTCTATACTTCTTTTCTTAAGTTCAAAAAAAGACTATTGCTCACTTTAAAGTGAGCAGTAGTCTTAATGGACAAATAACTAGTACTTTAATCAAGATTTCCAGCTTCAGGCGCTAGACTCTCGAGGTCACTTCCACTTTCTCGGACAAAAGCTGAAATGATGCTTTTGTTTCGAAAGTTCCAGTGCTTGTCGAAGGCCCACAGGATGTGGGTCACGTAACCGTTGCGGCAGGACGCCGCGTACTTAGGTTACGTTCCTTGAACGAGCGCCTTCAGCATTTACTCAGCATATCCAGCTTCAGGCGCTAGACTCTCGAGGCACTTCCACTTTCTCGGACAAAAGCTGAAATGATGCTTTGTTTCGAAAGTTCCTGTGCTTGTCGAAGGCCCACAGGATGTGGGTCACGTAACCGTTGCGGCAGGACGCCGCGTACTTAGGTTACGATCCTTGATTGAGCGCCTTCAGCATTTAAGAGAACTGTACCATGTGGTATTTCTTTTTGCCTCTTCTTACGATTGCGAATGCATCTTCTAGGCGGTCTTTAGCGTCTACAGTGTATGCTAAATCTGTAATTTTTTCGCCGTTGATTGAGATAGCTCCGTTTGTTACGTCTTCACGGGCTTGACGTTTTGAAGATGAAATTTTAGCTTCGACGATTAGATCGACAATGTTTTGATCTTCTTTTGCGATTTCAACAGAAGGTACGCCACTAAATGCTACTTTCATTTCTTCTACTGAAAGTGCTTTTAAGTCACCTGAGAATAATGCCTCTGTAATACGAATTGCTTGTTCTAAACCTTCTGCACCATGAATTAATTTTGTCATTTCAGCAGCTAATGCTTTTTGTGCTTTACGTAGATGTGGCTCAGTTTCTACAGCTGTTTCTAATGCTTCGATTTCTTCACGAGATAGGAATGTGAAGATTTTCAAGTATTTCACGACATCAGAGTCAGCTGCATTGATCCAGAATTGGTAGAACTCGTATGGCGATGTTTTTTCAGCATCTAACCAAACTGCTCCGCCTGCTGTTTTGCCGAATTTTGTACCATCCGCTTTTGTTACAAGTGGAATTGTGATACCAAATGCTTTTGTTTCTTCTTCATGTGTTTTACGAATCACTTCTAAGCCAGTTGTAATATTTCCCCACTGGTCAGAACCACCTACTTGAATACGGCAGTTGAAGTTGTCGTATAAGTGGTTAAAGTCAATTCCTTGAATAATTGTGTAAGCAAATTCAGTAAATGAAAGACCAGTATCTAGGCGAGATGAAATTGTATCTTTACCAAGCATGTAGTTTACATTGATTAATTTACCGTAGTCACGTAGGAATTCAATCGTATTCATTGAGCCAATCCAGTCGCGGTTGTTTGCAAGTTTTGCACCGTTATCTGAATTGAAATCGAAAATACGCTCTAATTGTTTTTTTATTCCTTGTACGTTTTTCTCAACTTGTTCAACTGTTTGTAATTGGCGCTCTTCAGAACGACCTGATGGATCACCAATCATACCAGTAGCGCCACCGACTAATAGAATTGGTTGGTGACCTGCCATTTGGAATCTTCTTAAAGTAAGTAGTGGTACGATATGTCCGATATGCATGCTATCTGCAGTTGGGTCAACACCACAATACAAAGAAACAGATTCTTCATTTAATAATTTTTCCATACCTTCAGCATCTGTTTGTTGGTACAGTAGGCCACGCCACTGTAAATCTTCCAATAATAGATTTGTCATAATCCTTACCTCCTAATATAAATAAAAAAAGTCCCTGCATATAAATATGCAGGGACGTTAATCACAATTTAACGCGGTACCACCCAGCTTGAAGAAAAAATGATTCTTCCGGCTCATACGTCTTAACGCGACGCTTACGTTCTCGCTCCAAATGTGTAATTCGTGTCCATATTATGACTAGCTTTCACCTACCGCTAGCTCTCTATACAGGGAATATGTTCACTACTGCGCACTTTTCAACGCTCGAAAAACTATTAATGACTATTGTACTTCATTTAAATTCATTGTCAATAAATATTATTAGTCATAAATCAATTATGGTATAATTAACGAGATTTTAGGAGGTCGATTTAGTGATAGAAAAATTTAAAAAATGGGTTGAAAAAATAGACAATCGTATTCAAGAAATGACTTCTATGAAATGGATGAAAACACTACGCATAACATCAAGCGTAATCTGGAATTTATGTTTATTATTTATCACATTAGCAGTTATCGGTTTAGTATTTGTAGGGTCTATTGGCGCTGGATATTTTGCTTCCCTCGTAAAAGATGAGCCTCTGCGAGCAAAAGCAGAAATGCGTAGCGACATTTTAACTTATGATGAAACGAGTGATCTCTACTTCGCAGGTGGAAAATATTTAGGTAAAATGCGTTCAGACTTAGAACGACGTGAAACTACGCTAGATAAGGTCTCGCCTAACGTAATTAATGCCGTACTAGCTACAGAAGATGAATACTTCTATGAACATAACGGTATTGTGCCCAAAGCAGTTTTCCGTGGATTGTTACAAGATGTAACGAACTCTTCGACTCAAACAGGTGGCTCCACATTAACGCAGCAATTAATTAAAAACCAAATTTTAACGAATGAAGTTTCTTACGAACGTAAAGCGAAGGAATTATTACTCGCAATGCGACTTGAAAAATTCATGGACAAAGACGAAATTTTAGAAGCCTATTTAAATATTATTCCTTATGGTAGAAATGCATCTGGTCGTAATATTGCTGGAATCGAAACAGCAGCTGAAGGTATTTTCAATAAAAAAGCAAGTGAACTTAATCTTGCACAAGCTGCCTATATCGCAGGTATTCCACAATCGCCTTATGCCTATACACCCTTTACACAGCAAGGAAAGCTGAAAGATAAAGATTCATTAGCACTTGGTATTAACCGTATGAAAACTGTTTTATATCGTATGCATGAAACAGGCTATATTACGGACAAGCAGTATGAAAAAGCACTGAAATACAATATTAAAAAAGATTTCCGTAAGCCGGAACTTCGCCCCGAAGAAAAATATCCATATGTAACATATGAAATTGAAAGCCGTGCGAAAGATATAATGGCTACTATTTTAGCTGAAAAAGATGGATTAGATCCAAAACGATTAAAAAATGAAAAGAAATTAAAAGAAAAATATACAATCTTAGCGGATCGTGAATTGCGATCAAAAGGTTACAAGATATACTCTACAATCGATAAGAAAATGTATGACAATATGCAAAATGTAAAAGATAACTTTCCCTATTACGGAGCTACATTTAAAAAGACTGTTACAGATTCAGAGACTGGAAAAAGTAAACAAGTTGATGTACCTGTACAAGTTGGTAGTATCGTCATGGAAAACAAAACAGGTAAAATTTTAAGCTTTATCGGTGGCCGTGACTTTAAATTGATAGAGTTAAACCACGCGACACAAGCAAAACGTTCAAATGGTTCTACTATGAAACCACTGTTAGTTTATGCACCTGCGATTGAATATGGCTTGATCGGTGCAGGTAGTCCTGTAGTCGATGTGAAATTCAATATTAATGGATGGTCTCCATCAAACTATATTGAAAGTGATAACCGAGGTATTATTTCGGCACGTGAAGCTTTAAAAGACTCTCAAAACTTACCAGCAATCCGACTGTACAGCCAAATTATGAACCGTAGACCTGCTGATTTATTAGTGAAAAATGGATTCTCAAATTTGGATGCAGATGATTACACGAACTACGCAGCTTCTATTGGAGCGCTAAAATACGGTGTAACTGTGGAGGAAAATACTAATGCATTTGCTACATTTGCAAATGGGGGTAAATTCGTAGATGGTTATATGATTTCTAAAATTGTTGACTCTGATGGCAAAACAGTATATAAACACAAATCTAAAGCGAAACAAGTATATAGTCCTCAAACTTCATATATAATTACGGATATGATGCGTGATGTATTGAAACAAGGAACTGGTACAACAGCAAATGCTGGCCTGAAATTTAGTGCAGACTTCGCAGCTAAAACAGGTACATCTCAAGATTATAAAGATGTTTGGTTGGTTGGATACAATCCAGACATTTCACTAGGTGTATGGATGGGTTATGATACACCACAAACACTTTATCAATACAATGAGACTTACTTGCAACCAAGTACTCGTATAAATCTGTTATGGGCAAAACTGATGAACTCTGTTTATGATTCTAATCCAAAATTAGCTACAGCATCTGGCAAACGCTTCACTGCTCCTGCAGGTGTAGTAAGTCAAACATTCTGTGGTTTGTCTGGACGTGCATTATCATCAGAGTGTTCAAAAGCAGGCTTCTCTCGTACTGATTTATTTAACTCTCAAGTGATGCTACCTACTAGTCCAGATGATAGTTTCAACTCAAATGGCAGCTTAAACCCTAACTTTATCTCTCGTATGTTAGGTACCTTGGGTGGAGATCCTGCAAGTATTCTATCATCAAAAGAGAAAGAAAGATTAGATGCTGCAAACAAACCTGATGATGAGAAAGACAAGGATAAGAATAAAGATAAACAGCAAAATAACAATTCTTCAAATACAAACGTAAATACTGACAAAGATAAGAACCAGAAACCTAATACAGATAATAATAAGCCAACAACAGACAAAGACAATACAACAGAGCAAGATAAAGACAAAGATCCAAGTACCGATAAAGATAAAGATAAAGACAAAGATAAAGACAAAGATAAAGATAAAGACCCAAGTACCGATAAAGATAAAGATACTAGTACTGAGTAACAACAGTTAATCCTTCTCAAAGAGCATTCTACAAATGTGTAGAATGCTCTTTTCTTATACCATTTAATTACATCTAAACCTCATTAATTACACCTTTTTTCAGCCCACAAACTTTCGACACTAGACATATAATTTTCTCATTTATGTGATTATTCTCTTTTTCATTCATGTATAATTGAAATACAATATCTTAGTAAGGTGGTGAAATAATGGAATTTGTTAAAACTTATTACGGTGTTAATATGGAAACTAAATCAGGTCAAATTGTAGTTGAAGGTCCTATCCCACCTGAGCAATTAGAAAAACTAAAATTCCATGAGGATTTAACAGCTTTTCGAGTTGCTAAACAACAATTTAAAGCGTTAATAGGAATAGCCAAATTACCTGAAGGACGTATTATTATTGCACGTAATGAGGATACCATCGTCGGTTATGCAACCTTTTTATACCCTGATCCATTAGAACGTTGGTCAGAAGGAAAAATGGAAAATTTAATCGAGCTTGGAGCAATCGAAGTCATACCAGAATTTCGTGGAGCAGGTGTAGGTAAACAAATACTTCGCGTATCTATGATGGATGATGCGATGGAGGACTATATAGTTATTACAACCGAATATTATTGGCACTGGGATTTAAAAAGAACCGGACTAAATGTTTGGGAATATCGTAAAATCATGGAGAAAATGATGAACGCGGGAGGTCTGGAGAATTTCGCTACAGATGAACCTGAAATCTCTTCACACCCTGCGAATTGCCTAATGGCACGTATTGGTAGTAGAGTTGATAGTGAATCAATTCAAAGGTTTGATCAGCTACGATTTAAAAGCCGTTTCATGTACTAAACAACTAAGCAAAGGGGATTTTGTCTATGATTGTTGAAGAAATCATGAATACAACTGTGTTCTCCTTAAAGCCATCCAACACTATTAAGGAGGCTGTTCAGCTACTAAAAAAAGAACAGATTCGTCATTTACCTATTACAAATGCAGCTAATGAAGTTATTGGCCTAGTGACAGAAAGGGATATAAAAAACGCGCTTCCGTCTTCCCTGCTCAAAATACCAGATGAAGGTATCTATGACCAACCATTAGAAAATATTATGACAAAGAATATAATTGTTGGCCATCCTCTTGATTTCGTCGAAGAGATCGCCATAATTTTTTATGAACATCGTATTGGTTGTTTACCTATCATCAGTGGTGGTAAATTAGTAGGCATTGTAACAGGAACAGATTTACTTTATAACTATATTGAGTTGACTGGAGCAAATAAACCAAGCTCACATATAGAAATTCGTGTACCAGATATCGTAGGCATATTATTTGAAGTAACAAAAATATTCCATAAGCACCACGCGAGTGTATTGAGTGTCTTAGTATATCCTGATAAAGAGTTTGATGAGATGAAAATACTATCTATACGAGTAAAAATCATGAATCCTCTTTCCATCATTGAGGATTTACGAAAAGAAGGGTTTGATGTGCTATGGCCAAATATGCCGGGCATGAAACTGTAGAAAAGAACGCCGTATTCATCTACTCAGATAACCAACTTGGATATAAATTTTCAGACACTCATCCTTTTAATCAAAAAAGACTAACTTTAACAGTTGATTTACTAAATGCGCTTGGTGCCTTAAATAAAGCAGATATTGTTGAACCACGTATCGCAACAGATGAAGAAATTCTTCTTGGTCACGATCCAAAGTATATGGATATAGTAAAAAAAGCAGGTCGCGGTGAAATAACAAATGAACAAGGTGAGCAGTATGGCATCGGCACAGAGGATACTCCCATCTTTCCATTTATGCATGAAGCGAGTGCTCATATCGTTGGTGGCACCCTTACCGCATGTGATTATGTGATGCAAGGAAAGGCTAAGCATGCTGCTAATTTAGGTGGTGGACTTCATCATGGCTTTAAAAGTCGTGCTTCGGGATTTTGTATCTATAATGACAGTACTGTAGCCATCAAGTATATGCAACAAAAATACAATGCTAGAGTACTCTATATTGATACAGACGCACATCATGGTGACGGTGTTCAATGGAGCTTCTACGATGATCCAGATGTGTGTACTATTTCTATTCACGAAACAGGTCGTTATCTTTTCCCTGGCACTGGGAACGTAACAGAAAGAGGAACAGGTGAGGGTCATGGTACTTCTTTTAATTTACCAATTGATGCTTTCACAGAAGATGATTCATTTTTGGACATCTATGAAACAGCCTTTAGAGAAATAGTCGCGCATTTCAAACCAGATGTGATTTTGACACAAAATGGTGCAGATGCGCATTATTTTGACCCCTTAACTCATCTGTATGGTTCGATGAAGATGTATAAAGAAATTCCACGGATTGCTCATGAGCTAGCACATGAATACTGTGATGGCCGCTGGGTTGCTGTCGGTGGAGGCGGCTATGATATTTGGCGAGTAGTCCCAAGGGCATGGTCACTTATTTGGACAGAAATGACTGATCAAAAAGCTCCTGATGGTCCGCTCCCGTCTGCTTGGTTAGAAAAGTGGCAGCCCGAATCTCCAGTCACCCTAATCCCTACTTGGATGGATCCAATTAATATGTATAATGAAGTTCCAAGAAAAGTAGAAATAACAGAAAAAAATCATCAAATTTTAGAAAAAGCATTGTATATGATTCGTTCTATCCAAAGCTAAACATACATAAAAAGGATCGCTCCAATCGTCTTTCACACGGTGCTAGAGCAATCCTTTTTTATTGAACAATTTATTTTACTGAATCTCGTTCTTCAATACGGTGTGGAAGTATAACAATTCCATCTTCCACTGATTCTTTGTTCATAAATTTAGTTAATAGGCGCATTGAAACCGCACCTATATCATACAGCGGTAACACAACACTTGTTAATTGAGGACGTACCATTCGTGCTAGCTTAGAGTTTTCAAAACTAATTACTTCAATATCGTCCGGTACTTTCTTACCTGCATCTTGTGCACCATGGATAATTCCGATGGCTAGCTCGTCACTACCAGCAAAGAAGGCTGTTGGTGCATTTTCAATCTTGCTTAGCTCTGACCAATCTTCGATACCACTATCATAAGAGTCTTCATTAGCAATAACAAGATTGTTATCCAATTCAATTCCAGCTTCTTCTAGTGCTCTCTTGTAGCCAGTAAATTTATATTCTCGGTTAATCGTAGAAGTGAATGGTCCTGACACAAAAGCAATTCGTTTATGGCCATTATCTATTAGTCGGCTAACTGCTTCATAAGCCGCTTGTAAATAATCGATATTTACAGATGGTATTGTTTTTGTTTGGTCAATTGAACCTGCCAAAACGATTGGTACTGGGGAATTCCTCATTTTATCTAATAGTTCTTCTGTGACTTGCTCGCTCATCAAAACAATTCCATCAACTTGCTTTCCATACATATTATCTAATAACTGTATTTCCTTCTCTTCTCGTTGATCGGAATTGGATAGAATAATATTATAGCGATACATTGTCGCGATATCTTCAATACCTCTCGCAAGTTCAGCATAGAAAATATTGGATATATCCGGAATGATAACGCCTACTGTCGTTGTTTTTTTACTTGCTAAGCCACGAGCAACCGCATTTGGTCTATATTCTAAACGTTCAATTACATCAAGAACTTTTTTTCTAGTTGACGGCTTAACGTTTGGGTTGCCGTTGACGACACGTGAAACTGTCGCCATAGAAACATTTGCTTCACGTGCAACATCATAAATTGTAACGGTCACTTGATGACCTCCTTTTCTTTTCTTCTTTTTATGATACGACAATTACCAAAGATTTTTCAACAAAAGAAAGGTGACGATTCTAGTAATTCGAATCGTCACCCCCTATTATGCGTGTATTTCGTAAGATTTCATGAACTTTTGTATTGATTCGTAGAATTCATCGAATTGTGGAATGCTCATTTGTTGTTGAGCATCCGATAATGCTACTGCTGGATCTGGATGAACTTCTGCCATGACACCATCTGCTCCAATAGCAATGGCTGCTTTAGCACATGGTAATAGTAAATCACGACGACCAGTTGAGTGCGTTACATCTACAAATACTGGTAAATGTGTTTCTTGTTTTAAAATTGGAACAGCTGAAATATCTAATGTGTTACGTGTCGCTTTTTCATATGTGCGAATACCACGTTCACAAAGAATAATTTGATCATTACCTTTTGAGATAATGTATTCTGCGGCATTGATGAATTCATCAATTGTTGCTGCTAAACCACGTTTTAAAAGTACAGGTTTATTTGTCGCTCCCGCTGCTTTTAATAATTCGAAGTTTTGCATATTACGTGCACCGATTTGGATAACATCGATATGATCTAGTGCTTCATCCAAATGTGATGGTGTAACAATTTCAGAAACTACAGCTAAACCGAATTCCTTTGAAATTTGTTTTAAAATTTTCAAACCTTCAAGACCTAGACCTTGGAAGTCATATGGAGATGTACGTGGTTTGTAAGCTCCACCACGAATCATTTTCAGACCTTTTGATTGAATTGATGCAGCAACTGCTGCTACTTGTTCGTATGATTCAACCGCACATGGACCAAATACGAATGTTGGTTCTCCAGATCCAATTGCTTCTCCGTTAATATTCACAATTGTATCCTCTGGTTTACGTTTACGAGATACTAATAATTCTTTTTTATGATCTGTTTCTTGTAATTTTAATGCTGATTTAAAGATTTCTTTGAAAATATGTTCAATTGTACCTTGACTAAGTGGACCTTCATGATTTTCTTTCAAAAGGTTCAACATATGTCTCTCACGAAGAGGATCATAACGATTAACACCTTGTTTTTCTTTAATCTTTCCAATTTCTTGTACGACTTCTGCACGTTCGTTAATTAAACTTAAAATTTCAAGGTTTAATGCGTCTACGCGGTCACGTAATTGCTCTAAATTTTGATGACTCATTGCGTTTCTCCTCACTTCCTCGTATCAGGTACTTTCAGTAGACTGAAAACTGTGATACATTTTTAGATAATATGAATATTATAATCAATGTTTTTAAAAAAGTCACGCAAAATTTCTTTAACGCTTCAACGCGGCGAAGTATATTGTTTTAAATGAACATGAAAGGACGTGGCAAAACGTGATGTCTAAGCTATTTGCATTAGATATAGGTACACGCTCTGTAGTCGGAATTATTATAGAAGAACAAGGTGAAAATTTCCACGTTGTCGATTTAATGATTGAAGAACACAAGGAACGTGCCATGGTAGATGGCCAAATACATAATGTATTACATGTAGCAACTTTAATAGAGAAAATTAAAACTCAACTTGAAGAGAAACACGGCCCTCTTCATAAAGTAAGTGTTGCTGCTGCCGGTCGAGCTTTAAAAACTGAACAAGCTGCTGTCACGATAAATATAAAAAATCGGATTGCTTTCACTGAAGATGACATCAGCCGTTTAGAATTAGCTGCTGTTCAACAAGCCCAGCAACAATTATTACAAAATAAAGAAGAAAAAAATAATACTAGTCATTATTATTGTGTTGGCTATTCAGTTTTATACTACCGTTTAGACCAAGAAGAAATTGGCAGTTTAATTGACCAACAAGGCGAGGAAGCTTCAGTTGAAGTAATTGCTACCTTCTTACCAAGAGTCGTCGTAGAATCGCTGTTAGCGGCTCTTAAACGTGCAAATTTAGAGATGGAAGCATTAACCCTTGAACCAATCGCAGCCATCAATGCGTTAATTCCTCCTACAATGCGCCGTTTAAATGTCGCTCTAGTGGATATAGGTGCAGGTACGTCGGATATAGCCATTACAGATAAAAGTACAGTTGTAGCTTATGGAATGGTACCTACAGCTGGTGATGAAATTACAGAGGCGTTAAGTGACCATTACTTACTGGACTTCCCTGTTGCTGAAAAAGCAAAAAAAGAAATGGCTACGCAAGATGAGATTAATATTCAAGATATATTAGGCTTCGACCAGTTTTACCCTCGTTCTGAAATTATGGAAAAATTACGTCCAGCAGTCGTACAACTTGCTACAGCAATTGGCACTGAAATTTTACGATTAAATAATCAAATTGCGCCAAAAGCTGTTTTACTAGTAGGTGGTGGCAGTTTAACACCGGATTTACCACTGGAACTTTGCAGAGTTTTAGAGTTACCAGAAAATCGGGTAGCAGTTCGAGGAATTGATGCCATTCAACAACTCACAAGGGAGGACCATGTGCCTGCCTCTCCTGAGCTTGTAACACCAATTGGTATTGCCATTGCCGCAAAACGAGCACCAATAAAATATATGACCGTTGAAGTTAATAAACAAATTATCCGTCTATTTGAATTAAAAGAGATGACGGTGTCAGACGCATTACTTGCAGCCAATGTTTTAGCTACAAAATTATACGGTAAACCAGGTTTAGCTCTATCAATTAAAGTAAACGATCAGGACATCTTTATACCTGGCAGTCATGGCAGTCCAACTGAAATTTTCGTCAACGGTAATGAAGCAAACACCAAACACCTCATCCAAAATGGTGATATCATCGAGTTAAAAGAAGGCGAAAATGGAGCGCCTGCTCAAGCTTCGGTGAAAGATATATTAGATGATACCGGTATTAAAAAAGTATACATCCAAGATTTAACATACGAAATACAACCGAAAGTCACGGTAAACGGCCAAACGGTCTCCTCGGATACACAATTGAAAGATCGTGACATTGTTTCTATTAAAACTGCCGATACCGTAGAAGAAATTTTACATTGGACTAACAATCAAGCCCTTATAAAACGATTAACACCATTTACAATCTATATTGATAACAAGCCTGTAAGTTTATTAGAATTCACAAGTAGTTTAACACTTAACAGTATTCCGACAAAACTTCATTATGCTATGAAAAACAATGATCGCTTAACTATCAAATTGACCGAATTGCCGACAGTTGAACTAATCTCTAAGCGCCTTAACATGCAATTAGAGGACCACATAATCGTTACATTCCAAGATGAAACGTTAGAAATGATTAAAACTTGCATGGCTGTTTATATAAATGGAGAAATTGCTAATAAATCCGATGTCATACCAAATGGCGCAAAAATTCAATTTGTCACAAAAGATACTAGTAACTGGATTTACCAAGATGTATTCCGTTTTTCCAATTGGCAATTACCTACAGATTTCAAAGGCTCATTTTCAATATTACGTAATGAAAAACCTTCAAAATTCGATGCAGAAATCTTCGGTGGCGATCGACTTTCTATTACATTAAATAAAATAGAGCAAGAAATCTTATAAAAAACGAAAAAAAGCTATCTCAAATGTTCTAATAACGAACTTTGAGATAGCTTTTTACTTATTACTACATTATCAGTTTTTTGACGCTTCAGCTTTTGCTTCTTTCGTTACAGACTCGACTACTTCTACTGCTTCTTCAAGAGCCAAACTTACAGCCGTCGGCTCATTAGTTTCTGCTTCATATTCTGCAATCGTTTTTTCCATTGTTTCCATGATATCTATCGGCTCTTCACCTTCAGAAGAAGCCGTTCCATCGTCCAATGGCTGAGTTGTTTTAGATTTGATTGATTTTACTTTATCAACTAGTTGACCTGATTGTTCTTGTAGCGTTTTTGAAATTTGAGCAGATTTTTCCTTTGCAGTGGAAGAAAGCTCAATACTTTTCACTTTGATTTGGCTCGCTTGTGTTGCAACATCTTCACGCAATTCTTTACCTGTTTTAGGAGCTAAAAATAACGCTGCAGCAGCCCCAACAATACCACCTACAAATGCACCGATCACAAAATCTTTTACATTTACATTGGATTCGTCATAGAGAGATTCAGTTTTATGTTCATAAGGTTGTGGTAAGTAAGCATTCACTTCCGAACCCTCAATTCCTTGGTTCCCATAAACATCATAATTATTTCTCACATCATTGTAATTCGGTTTTTGTTCTGACATACCTAGCGCCTCCCAAAGTCTTATTTTCTTCTTTTTCGCTTACCAGTTTCATCTAGTGTATTCACCGAAACTGTTTCACTGTTTGCTTTACGCTCTTTCATCTTACCACGTATTCCCATAAAAGCGTTACTCCATTGAATAACTTGAGCGATTTGATCACTATTTTTCGAAACGTTTGAATAAATAGAAGATGTCACTTGTTGCACTGAATTATTCAATCCATTTACTGAATCGCCAAAACCTTTAACAGCTTGAACTACGGTATTCAGTTGTTGAGATTTATCCTGAATATCCTCTGCCAAACTATTTGTTTTTTCTAACAAGCTTGTTGTCTCACGTGTAATCCCTTGCATTTGACCTTCAATTCCAGCCATCGTATTCGCTACATTATTTAACGTCGTTTTCAACGAATTTAATGTCATTGTTAAACCAATACATAAAACAAGGAACCCAACAGCCGCAACTAGTGCTGCTATATACAAAATAACTATCATCTTACACCCTCCTAACTATATACATTTAAGTTCCCACAAAATGAATGTATTTAAACATTACATATTACAATACATTCAACAAAACATTGCTAAATCCTGCTAATCATCATCACTATACTACAAAAATAAAGAATTTTCCATTAAAAAAACAGCTCAGCCTCTAGAAGAGGTTAAACTGTTTTTTTATATATTTTTGCTTGTATTATGCTTTTTCTGCTAATAAAAGTGTTTCAAATGCTTCTTGGAATTTATGCACATCGCCTGCACCCATAAACAAGAATACAGAATCTTTATGCTCTATTAAAGAAGGAATATTTTCTAACTTCAATAATTCACTGCCTTCAATTAGATCTACTAAATCTTGTATAGACAGAGCACCTGATTTTTCACGCGCAGAGCTGAAAATATCACAAAGATAAACACTATCTGCTTCACTTAAACTATCCGCAAAATCTTGTAAAAAAGCTTGCGTACGTGTAAATGTATGTGGTTGGAAAATAGCTACAACTTCGCGCTTCGGGTATTTTTGTCGTGCAGATTGAATCGTCGCTCTAATCTCTGTTGGATGGTGAGCATAATCATCAATTAATGTACGTGCGCCAATTGCTGTCTCAGTAAAACGACGTTTAACACCATCATAAGTACTTAGACGAGCTTGAATCGTTTCAGCTGGAACTCCTTCATAATGACATAAAGAAATCACTGCAAGTGTATTTAAGACATTATGATCTCCAAACATTGGAATATGGAATTTACTATAGAATTCGTTGCGTACGAAAACATCGAAGGTAGAACCTTCAGTTGTTTTTTCTACATTACGCGCTTCAAAATCATTTTCAGAACCCAAACCGTAAAATACGACTGGTACATTAGCTTGAATTTTTTGTAAGTGTTCATCATCACCGCAAGCAATAATAGCTTTTTTCACTTGTAATGCCATCGATTGAAACGCATCAAACACATCTTCTATATCTTTATAATAGTCAGGGTGATCAAAATCAATATTCGTCATCACTGCATAATCTGGGTGATACGCTAAGAAATGACGGCGATATTCGCATGCTTCCATTACGAAGTTTTGAGCATCTACTGCCCCGCCACCAGTACCATCACCAATTAAAAACGAAGTCGGCTTGTCTCCTTCTAACACATGAGACATTAAACCTGTTGTTGAAGTTTTACCATGGGCTCCTGTAATAGCGACTGATGTATATTGTTCTAAATATTCCCCTAGGAATGTATGATAACGAATTACTTCTACACCGATTTCACGGGCTTTTACTAACTCTGGGTGCTCGTCCGTAAAAGCATTACCCGCAATTACAATCATTCCTGGTTGAATGTTGTTCTCATCGAAAGGCAAGATAGTAATATTGCGCTCTCTTAAAGGATCTTCTGTAAAAAAGTATGTTTCGATATCGGAACCTTGAACCGTCTCACCTGAATCAAATAGAATTTGTGCAAGTGAACTCATTCCTGATCCTTTAATTCCTGTAAAATGATAAACTGTCATGTTGAAACCTCCCGGGAAAGTTTCCTTACCCTTGATTAATCAAATCTTTAAAACATATTACATTATAGCATGGATTACTACACTTCTAAAATAAACGATAATTCCCACTCTTTCACTTTTATTATTTAGAATAATAAGACATTAGTCATAAATAATTTACATTTCATCATATCCGTTATTAAAGAGATTCTCTAAATCTTGTGTTTTCAAAAAGACATCACGTGGTTTTGTACCCTTTGACTCGGATATAAATCCTTGAGCCTCCATCATGTCTACTAATCTGGCTGCGCGATTATAACCGATATGGAATTTTCTTTGTAAAGAAGATGTCGAAACTGTACCTTGCTCACAAATATGACGGCATGCCTCTTCAAATAACTCATCTTGTTCCTCAACGGCCTCAGCTTTTCTCAACAATTCTTCTTGTTCAAAAATATATTCCGGTTCACCTAGTGATCGCATATAGTCTGTCACAGCTTCTATTTCTTCATCCGTTACGAATGTACCTTGCACACGAATAGGCCCAGACATTCCATTACCTAAGTACAGCATATCACCACGACCTAATAATCGTTCCGCACCTTGGCTATCTAATATTGTACGTGAATCAATTTGAGATGATACAGAGAAAGCAATACGCGTCGGAATATTAGACTTAATTAGCCCTGTAATAACATCGACTGATGGACGTTGAGTTGCAAGTACTAAATGAATTCCACAAGCTCTTGCTTTTTGAGCAATTCTACAAATAGCCTCTTCCACATCAGTAGGAGCCATCATCATTAAATCTGCTAATTCATCAATGACAATCACTAAATATGGCATTTTCAATGAAAATTTACGTTCTTCTTCAACCATGGCATTGTATCGAGTAATATCTCGCGCGCCAACATGTGCGAATAACTGATAACGTCTTTCCATTTCCTCTACAGCCCATTTTAAAGCTGCAGTAGCTGCCTTGACATCGGTAATCACCGGGCTCACTAAATGAGGAATATGATTAAATGCAGCCAATTCCACCATTTTAGGGTCAATTAATAGCAGTTTCACATCTTGTGGGCTAGCTTTCAATAATAGACTAACCAAAATTGAGTTAATGCAAACAGATTTACCAGATCCAGTTGCCCCTGCAATTAATCCATGAGGCATTTTACGAAGATCAAGCGTTACCGGTTTTCCTGTTAAATCTAAACCCAAAGCAGCTTCAAGAGGCGAATCTGAATCAATAAATAACTGGTCACCAACAATCTCAGAAATACGCACTGGTCGTGATTTTTGGTTTGGAATTTCAATTCCGATTGAGCTCTTACCTGGAATCGGCGCTTGAATACGTATATCCCTAGCAGCAAGAGCCAGTTTCAGATCATCTGCTAAATTACGTATTTTACTCACCTTGGTACCATGACCAACCGTAATTTCAAATTGCGTTACTGCAGGTCCTTGCACGATTTGAACAATCTCTCCTTTTACTTGAAAATAAGAGAGTGCTTCAATTAGTTTCTCACCTTGCATATCCATCCATTCAAAATCCTCTGTCTTTTCCTCTGGTGACTCTAAATATTTTAGAGATTCATCAAGGTTTTCGTTAATACGTGATGGCATAGGCTCTTCAATTTCTGGTTCGATAACTGGCTCAACTGTTGTCGCCGCAACTTCTTGATTATCAGACACCGTAAAAGATTCTAACATGGGTTGTTGTACAGGGTTCTCAGTAAAAATCGTCCCAATAGGTTGCTCTATTGCGACCAAAGGAAGTACAGTTTCTTCTACATTCATATTAAATAATTGCTTAGTCTTTGCTTCTCTCAGTACCCATTTTTCTTTATCTGTTTTTAACATGAGAACATTAAAAGGAAGTTTACTTTCTTCTTTTTTTATTGGCTCTTGGTACCCTTCCTCTTTTGAAGATGGTTCCTCTATCTGTTCTACATTATCAGATGGCTTTATAGTTGCTCCTATGATTACATCTTCTGATTTTAAAAGCTCATCTTCAGGCTCTTCTGCTCGGCGAATAAGTCCTTCGATAATGGCAGGTTTTTCTTCTATAGTAATCTCCTCTATGGAAGTTTGTGCCTGCCCAACTAATTTTACTTCTAGATTTTGTTCTACAATTTCATCCTGCTCTTTAATTGCAACAGATATTAGCTGTTGCTGGATTGGCTCTTCCACATAATGAGAAGTGGTTGGAGAGGCAATTTCTTCACAATCACTATATTGATCATTTACCTTTTCCATTCTTATAGTGGATTCAGTTATATCCTCTTCAATAGCAACTTCGAGAGGCTGTTCTTCAAATGTTTCAGTAATAACTTGAGCTTCCTCTGCTTTTGTTTCAACAACAGCTTGGACCTCTTCGGCTTCTATTTTTACAGTTGCTTGGCCTTCTTCTACTTCTCTTTCTACAGTTGCTTGAACTTCTTCTATTTCTGTTTCTACAGTTGCTTGGCCTTCTTCTACTTCTGCGTCTACAGTTGCTTGGCCTTCTTCTACTTCTGCGTCTACAGTTGCTTGGCCTTCTTCTACTTCTCTTTTTACAGTTGCTTGAACTTCCTCTACTTCTGTTTCTACAGTTGCTTGAACTTCCTCTACTTCTGTTTCTACAGTTGCTTGAACTTCTTCTACTTCTGTTTCTACAGTTGCTTGAACTTCTTCTACTTCTGTTTCTACAGTTGCTTGGCCTTCTTCTACTTCTGTTTCTACAGTTGCTTGAACTTCCTCTACTTCTGTTTCTACAGTTGCTTGAACTTCTTCTACTTCTGTTTCTACAGTTGCTTGAACTTCCTCTACTTCTGTTTCTACAGTTGCTTGAACTTCCTCTACTTCTGTTTCTACAGTTGCTTGGCCTTCTTCTACTTCTGTTTCTACAATAGCTTGGGCTGCATTCATTTCTGTTTCAGTAATAACTTGAGTTTCCTCTAGCTTTGTTTCTACAATGGCATGTTCTTCTATAGCAGCAGTGTGTAGTGACTCCATTACTTCTACAGTAGCCTGTTGCGTTACTTCTAAATGATTTTCAATCTGTTTTAGTTCATTGGATTCATGGCCCTCTAGCTGGTCATGAATAGAACGCATAGGTGGCTTTTGAAAACCATAAACGGGTGAAGGTACATTTGTAGGTTTGAACTTTTGTTTTTTTACTTGCTCTGGCTCTGTGCTAGTATCAGTTTCACTCTCAACTGATCTACGCCCAAGTGAAGAACTTGGTCGTTCCCTATAAGGAGCAGTTGTATCAAAATTTGGCTTTGGATTAAATGGATTAATACGCTCTTGTTTTGATGGTGCATCGTTATAACGATTCTTCGTTGTTGGTCTAAGCTGCTTTCGTGGTTCGAAACGAGCTGACTCCTGATATTGCTGTACCTGATTTTCAAATGGTGACCTTCTATTTTGCAATGTTGTTTGACTTTGAGAAGTTGGTTGGAAACGATCTTGTTTTTGACTTTGGCGCTGTTCTTGCCATTGCTCTGGTTGCACAGATTGTGGCTTTGGTCTAACTTTTTTATTCGATTGTAGAGGCGCTTGCTTGCTTGGAGTTTCCTTCTGTATCATTTGTGAGCGCTCCGAATCAGAAATAACCGGGAAACGGAAAGCATCTCTCTTACGTAAAAATGCGGGAATAGAATCTTCTTGTTGTACTGTTTCAAATTCTTGTTCTATATATTCTTCATATGTATCTTGTATTTCAATTCTGTCATTATGAATCTTTTTTTCATTATCATATTCTTCGATTTCGTCACCCATAATACGAGCAACTACATTTTTAAACCATTTCATTAGAATCACTCTTTTCCAAATCGTTGCATTCATTTTATCAGTAATAACGCCAAGTATGCAATGAGAAGCGATAGAATGCACTAGAAAATTACCATTTCCCTCAAATTCATTTCGTATATTAATATAATTATTTCTTTTTTGTTACAAAATTAAAAATCGACATACCTATAATACGGTATGTCGATTTAACAATATTTTATTTAAGCTTGAAAAGGTGTACCTGCAACTGCATCATCCTCAAGTACTAAAATACCTTTTACTTGAGGAGCATTTGGTATTGCTAATTCACGAGCTGAACAAATCATTCCAGAAGAAGGAACGCCACGTAGCTCAGCATCTTTGATTAACATACCTGAAGGCATCACTGCTCCCACTTTAGCTACAACCACTTTTTGACCTGCTTCAACGTTTGGAGCACCACATACGATTTGTAATGTTACATCTCCAACATTTACTTTACAAATATTTAATTTATCTGCATTTGGGTGTTTTTCTTTTTCCTCAACAAGACCCACGACAAATTTAGGTGTTAGGTCAACATCTAAATTTAATGTTGCTCCATTTTTTGCGATAGCTGCATCAATTGCTGCTACAAGCTCTTCCGTAATTTCAACGTTGCCTTGTTGTTCAATTTGCATATACTCACTTGCTTTAAAAAGGTTAAACCCTTTTACTTCGCCAGTAGATTCTTCTTTTAAAAGAACTAAATCTCCGTGCTTTTCTAAAATAGTTTTTACGATTGCTTCTGTCGATAATTGAACTAGTAAAACGTCCCCAACATGAGCTTTGTTGTATGATATGATCATTTTTTCTCTTGCTCCTTTTTCACTCTGTTTTTAGCTAATATAAAGATTGGTTCTAAATCGCCATCTTCATATATAAATGATAGTGATGTAATTGGTACAGTACCCACAGTAAAGAAATGCATAGTCATTTGTGCTAGTACATCATATCCTGCTTCATTACGAATATCACCTATGATTAGCACATCTTGATGTGGTACTGACACAGTCATATCCCCTTCAATTTTACCACGCATTTCCTTTAAAAAGGCATCATTTAAAATACGGCTTGCATCATAACCATCATTTTCATTTAAAAAATAGAAAACATTGTCCGCTACAACGTCTTTTTTAACTTTCGTATTCAGCTTTCTTATTTGAAAGCGTGCAGCTTCTGTTATTTGCTCTGCTGATACATTTAGCTTGTCCAACATATCAACATCGATTAGACGATACGTATTGCCAAGATCCAGAGCATAGTAAATACGTGTTTCTGCTGTGTGATCAGTTGTTACGAATGCATGGCCATCTTTTGATTTTTTCGGAAAGGATGTAGAGCGAATGATTGGGAAAATATTATCAAGTTTTTTAAATCCTTCTGCATGCTCTTTTTCCATTGCTGAAAATGTCTCTTGAATTGTGTAAATCACTTCATCAATTGCAAGTTCCTTTTTCGTTTCATATTTAGAAAGGATGCCTGGTAAAGATATGTCCATCCCTTTACCTAGCCCTTTATGATCTAATCTTACTTTGTTGTGTTTTTCATCAAATTGCCATTCAAAGTGAGTATCACTCAATCGTTCTTGTAGCTTTTTGACTAGCTCTTTAGATTTCAACTGCTTCAACTCCCTTTATTTTCACATAAACAAACGGTTCACTTTTTTGTGAACCGTATCAGACAGCTTTTCTTTCACTATCTCCAAAGACTTATAATGATTCTAAAAACTCTTCAATTTCAATTTGTGTTTTACGATCTTTACTTACAAAACGACTACTTTCTCCACCATTTTCGAATGCGACGAAGCTAGGTATACCAAATATATTTAAGTCTCCACATAAATCAATAAAATCATCACGATTAACTGATACAAATTGAATATCTTCGAATTTTTCTTCTATTTCCGGCATAAAAGGATCGATAAAATGACAATCTGGACACCAACCTGCTGTAAATAGAAAGACTGTTTTCCCTTGTGATTTTAAGTCTGAAAATTGTTCAATAGTTTGTAAACTTTGCATGTTCTTAACCTCACTTATTAGTAATCTTCACTGATCGTACAATTTGCATCATTTGTTCTATTAGTTCATCGATATTTTCACCATTTGTAATGGTCGTCAATTTAACACCACCACTACTTACAATGATTTCATATTGTGTGTCTTCTTTCTTTAAAACACTTACAAAGCCAAATCGGTTCTTCTTTTTAAATGTTTGTTCTTTTACTATATTAGCTTTTTTATCAGCTTTCAAAGCTTTATAAAATCTTTCACTATCATTACTTTCATTAGGATTAATAAATAGAACAAATGCATTCTCATCTTTAGATAATATAATATTTGTATCATCTGATGAAGTTTCTATAGTAAATTCTGAAGGTAGATAGAAATTGATTTTATTGGCTTGCTCTGTACTTTTCTCAGGTTTGGCGTTAAATACACTTTTGGCATTTTCCATTCCCTGATCCATCTGTTCTTCAATAGTTTGTCCGCAACCTGCCAGACTTGCTAGTACAGAAATGATTAGTAACATTACAATAGTATATCGTGACATGCCATCCTCCATCCTTGCTTGAACTCCATTCTATTTTAAAGATGTTATAGAGTCCATGCAACTTTAGTGCTCTTCCCACTAAACTGCTAATATAGAGGGAAAAGTCATGCTTTTTGGAAGAAGTATTGCCCAATTAACAATTTTATAACATGTTCAAACATTTCTTTTCGATCAATTAAATCCTGAGTGAAAATACCAATTGCTCCAGAATGTTGTCGTATATCGTTTTGTTGAGTATATTCATCCATCACAGGACCCAGCTCTCTACCACTTTTCACAGCTTTTGCAATTGTTTCTGGCAATGGAATCTGAGCCCCTGCAGCCGTAATGACATGTCCGTGTTTTAAGACAAGAGCTCCCCAATTGCAAACATACATAAGCCCATCAATTTCTTTTACTCCACCCTCTAATCCAAATGAAAAATCTGCATTGGATACATTACGCGTATTTTTTGCACGATTAATTGCGCCTTCTCTTGTTTCATCATCTGTCATCGGTTGTGCGGATACGCCTGATGCAACTTCAAAATGTTGAAATGCTAATTCTTCATTTATAAATTGTTTTACAACTGCTTCTACAGCACCTGTCTTAGCTTTATTTTTTGTTCCAATTGCTATTAGCATTTTCATACTCCTTCAGTTATTTATTTATGTACAGAAAAAGAGGGCCCATGTCGGAACCCCCTTAATAGTATAACAAATTAGCCGTTTGCACGGATTGTTTCTAACGTTGTACGGTCTGCATTTTTGACCAGCTTCACAATCAATTCCTTCGCTGCATCTAAATCATCCGTATGAATAATTGAAGCATGTGTATGAATATAACGTGAACAAATACCGATAACAGAACTTGGTACACCATCATTAGAAATATGTACATTTCCTGCATCTGTGCCACCTGGTGACACGAAATATTGATATGGAATATTATTAGATTCAGCTGTATCTAGAATGTATTCACGCATTCCTCTATGAGTAATCATTGTGCGGTCTAAAATACGAAGTAAAGGACCTTTACCTAGTTGACCGAATTGTGTTTTATCACCTGAAGTATCATTAGCTGGGCTGGCATCTAATGCAAAGAAAAGATCAGGTTTAATCAAATTAGCTGACACTTTAGCCCCGCGTAATCCAACCTCTTCCATTACATTTGCACCTGAATATAATGTATTCGGTAGTTTTTCTTCTTTTAGTTCTTTTAATAATTCAATCGCTAGCCCACAGCCATAACGATTATCCCATGCTTTTGCCATAATTTTTTTCGGGTTTGCCATCGGTGTAAATGGACAAACCGGAATAATTGATTGTCCTGGAATGATGCCCATCTTTTCTGCATCTGCTTTATCGTCAGCACCTACATCAATTAACATATTACTAATTTCCATTGGTTTTGACTGCATTTCTGGTGTTAATAAATGTTTTGGAACAGAAGCAATAACCCCTGGGATTGCACCATTTGCCGCATATACTTCAACACGTTGTGCAAGCATTACTTGATTCCACCATCCACCTAGAGGTTGGAAACGAAGCATACCATTTTCAGTAATTGAAGTTACCATAAAAGCAACTTCATCCATATGACCTGCAACTAGAATGCGTGGACCATTTTCGTCACCCTTTTTTAATCCGAAAATGCCACCTAAATTGTCTTGCACAATCTCATCAGCATACTTAGATAACTCTTGTCGCATAAAAGCGCGTACGGCACGTTCATCACCCGGCGCCCCTGGTAATTCAGTTAATGTTTTAAACATATCTAAAGTTTCTTGATTCAATTGAAAAGCCTCCTTTTATAAGCCACTATATCTTTTATTTTATCCAAAAACTGCTTTTAATACTAGCACTTTATTTCGGCAACCGAAATGTGGAAGGCGCTCGTTTAGCTACACTTCGCGTTGGAGGGCGGAAGCCAAAGTCGCTTTTTGACTTTGAGCGACCGACCGAAATGCCGAAAGTAGCTAGCGCCTGCAACTAGCCATACCGAAATTTGAAGGGCGCTCGTTTAGCTAACAGTGTGACCTCCATGTATAAAACATTCCGCAATTTGAAATAGTATTCCCAAAAGTGCTACCCTCACATTTTCACTCCATATAATGGATGTGGTACACTAGCTTCATATGAAATTTAGGGAGGCAATGATCTATGAAATTACGTGATTTCCTACTTGGTGTTGCAACAGGACTTGCTGCTGCTTATGTAATTAAAGAAGCTAGCGAAAAAATTTATCCAAACAAACCAGCTAATTCAGTATTGTCTGACATTAAAAACTTATTTAAACAAGAAGGTCCTATCGATGGGTCATGGATTTTCATGGAACCAGAAGTTTTCAAAAAAGAAAACATCGAAATCCCTGTGTATAAAGGCGGTATTTCTCGCGTTCATAATGGAGAAACGCAAAGTTTCGAATTCGCTGCTGATGCGAAAACAGGCTCGATTATTGACTTAGTACGCGTTTAATCCTTACATTCTTCTAAAACTCCTCGTATAGAGGAGTTTTTTTTATCCTTAAACCTATAAAATACAAACGTAATTTTCTCTTCCGTAGTTGACCACTCTCCTATTTCATATAAAAAAGGTATCTCATGAGCCAACCTTTCAACTCAGAGATACCTACTATAATGAGAAGGAAAAGAATTATCCTTTAGAGACAGTCTCTTCTTTCCTCTCTTCTCTTGTACGCTTCAATTCTCCAATGACTTCTTTACCTGTCTCATTCCATTTAATGAGGCGATAGTGTGCATCATGATAGAAGCTAAACCAATAGCCTTTTTCTAATGCTTCCTTCATTAACTTTTCTTTCGCGAAAACTGATGTCATTGGATAGTCATCGTACGCAAGTACCCATAGAGGATTTTGGTGAGCATGTGTTGGCATAATGTCCGCCATATGTAGAATAGTCTCACCATTTTGCGTTAGCTTGATAATACTGTGCCCATTACTATGGCCACCTGTATGAATCATTTCAACCCCAGGTAATACCTCTAACTTATCTGTAAAAGGTGCTACTAAATGTTGCACTGGCTCCCAATTTTCTTTCCAATACGTATTTGCTGAACGAATATTTGGTTCGCGCATTTCATCCCATTCAACTTGTGATACAAAGATTTTAGCATTCGGGAAAGTTGGTACTAGCTTGTCCTGTTCCCATTTTGTTAAGCCACAAGCATGGTCAAAATGTAAATGTGTCATAAGTATATAATCGATGTCTTCAGATAGTAATCCCATTTCAACTAAGCTATCATCGATAAATGATTCCTCTGTCACACCGAAATTTCGTAACTGCTTTTCAGTAAACTTGTTATTTCCAACACCCGTATCGACTAACATATTCTTGCCTTGATATTGAATAAGAATTGGATCTGTCGGTAGTTCAATTTGGTTATTTTCATTAACTGGATACTTGCGTGACCAAAGTGGCTTTGGCACTACCCCAAACATTGCTCCGCCATCTAAAAAAGTGGTTCCCCCTTTGAGCCATGTAAATGTCATATCATGAAATATAAATTGATCCATTTCCTTGTCCCCCTTGTTAATAATTAAGGTTCTAGCATTTCTATTTTTATATAAAAATGAATATTCCCTCATATAAATTGTAACATGCCCCAAAAAGTTGTTCTATTTTTTTCTATCCTTTTCCATTTTTACAAACAAAAAATGCAGAAGCTTTATATATGCTCCTGCATTTTCAAAATCCATTATTTCTCTTCTGGTAATTGGAATTGTGCCTCCACGCGATAAATCGGTTGACCTTTAGCAGAGAATTTCTCTTCGTATTCAGTCATAATATTATCTTCAGGCATTTCTTTGTGTAAGTCTAAAGAGACATAAACAAGTTTCATGCCATATTGTGACATGCTCACTAAAGAGTTTTCAAATAGACCACGGTTATCTGTTTTGAAGTGTACTTCACCGAAATCAGGTAAGATATTCTCATAAATACTTAAGAAGCCAGAGTGTGTTAATCTTCTTTTTGCATGACGTGTTTTTGGCCATGGATCAGAGAAGTTTAAGTATAAACGGTCAACATCGTTTTTCTCAAAAAACTTTTCTAAATCCGAACCGTTTACTTTTAATAATCGTAAATTAGATGGCTGACCAGCAGCTTGTACTTTTTCAACCGCCTTTACGATTACACTGTCAAAAAGCTCAATACCGATATAGTTAATCTCTGGATTAGCAATCGCCATACCAGTGATAAATTGTCCTTTACCTGTTCCTACTTCAATATGCAATGGATTGTCGTTTTGGAATACTTCATTCCATTTACCTTTTTGTTCTTCAGGATTTGGAACGACGATGTCTGGGTGACTAGCGATAAATTCTTCAGCCCATGGTTTATGTCGAAGTCTCAATTGTTTTCCTCATTTCTGTTATTTCTACTGTTCAACTTCTCATTATTAAAGAAAGCTTTCCATTCGTCAAGAAGACTTTCTTGCCAATCGCCAAGCTTGATGGTTTACGCCAAAGTGAATCGACTCATATTCCTTAGTCTTACCAGCAAATTCTCCATCTGTATGAGCCATAACCTCGTTTTGAATTTCTACTTCGAATTCTTTAGCAGAATATTGCTGAACTGCTTTTAATCCTGTATGTTTACCCAAAAAGACCGTACTAAACAGAAACAATAATTTTAAAGGAGAGATTTCATAAACAATTGTCAATTCGATATGGTGATCATCTGGGATAGAATATGGCGAGACTTTCATTCCACCACCAAAGTATGGCTGATTACTAGCTACAACTAGCCATACATTGTCAAAAATTTTTTCTTTTCCATTATGTACAACTTTAGCCGAAAATGTTTTAAAATTTAGTAATGCCTTAAGTAAAAAATAAATATATGTCAGTTTCCCTAAACGAAGTATATTAAAGTATTGTTTAAGCTTCGATTCATTCGCCTCTTTAGCTATATATGCATCGATGCCAATTCCTGCGTTATTAACAAAATAATATGTATCGCCATTTCTTTCCATAGTACCGATATCCATTAACTGACCATCACTATGTTGCTCAACATACATTTTTATTTCTGCAGCTGTTTTAAATGTTTCATATCCTCTTCCAAAGTCATTTCCAGAACCTGCTCCAATTGCTCCAATACGTACTTCTTCATTTTCTAAAATGCCTTGTACAACTTCATGAACTGTTCCATCTCCACCAATCGCTATCAATAAATACTTTTCTGATTGCACTATCGCTGAATTAGCGTATCGTTTTGCAATCTCGGTTGCATGACCCGGGTAAGCTGTAAACTCTATTTGATACGGGATTTGCAATGACTTTTCTAGTTGTCTCCATTTCCTCTTAGCAGTACCATTTCCCGCTTTTTCATTCATAATAAAAACAACTTTCACTGATTCATATCCTTTTCCTCAATCTTTCTATCCCAATTCGTACGATGGAATGATGTTGTTTGTACTGTATTTAATATCGACTGTGCAGCTTTAAACTGCATATGCTTCATGGGAGATGGGTTCTTTTTTAAATGGGAAAACCATTCTGGAAATTTGCGTTTATCGATAAACTGAATACCATATGCCGAACCTGGATAGTCGATATAGCCATTACGTGACAAGACAATTTTATGGATTGGTATATCAATTTCATCATTTGTAAACAATTGTTTCAATATAGATTCCATACGATTTAAACTAATCAATGGACTTAACACTTTTTTGTCTGTTGTACCTACTTTTTTCAACCAAAAGCGATCCCCGCTTCCGATAAATGAAGCTCGTTCTTCCTCTTCAAGAACTTGAATACAAAGACAATTTGTTGGTGTTAATAATATAATCCCCATCTCAATAGGTGCTTTCTTCAATTGTAGAATCGGATTGTAGAATAACAAATAACTATCTGGAAGGTTTTGAGTCATTGATCGTAATAACGAATCACGTTGATATCTTGGCTCAACATATGATTTTTCTCTTAAAGTTGAACTAGCCCACTTTAATTGAAATTGAAATAGCTGATCAATATACATTCGCTTTAATTCTTCAGCAGTTTGTGGTCGATAAAGAATATTTGGTTCAAAATCCAAAGTCATAATTTCCTCTGGTATGTCTTCCTCATCTGTTACGCCATGACTTAGACTAGCTTCATCTTGTAATTCGTCATTTTGTACAAACTCCTCTTGCATAAAAGCTTCATCTTTCTTTTTAAGAGAGAAAGGGAATAGCTTCTTAAAAAACAGATTACGTTGTTTTTTTTCTAATTCTTCAGACTCATGCTCCCATTGCTCTATTTCAGCACCAGTTTCCCATTCCTTTTTCATACGTTCCCATTGAATCTGTTTTAATCGTACAAATTGAGACGGATAGCGTTTTAAATCAATTTGATAGCGTGAAATGTAATCTTGTAGCTTAACTAATTGCGCCATTATAAGCTTCCCTTCTAAGATAAATTCGTTCAAAAGCAGGATTATTTTTACTGTTTTATCTATCCATTCTACATGACGTAAAGAAAAAAAAATAGAGAAGGCGTTGATTTCGCCCACTCTATCTCTATATTTTGTAAAATTATAAGGACCCTAACCGCTGTACACGTGCATCAAAAGCAGCTTGTAATTTTCTAGTCCATTCACCTGGTTTCCCATTGGCAATTATATTGTCATCAATTTGAATAATAGGCGTAATTTCAGAACTTGTTGATGACATAAAGAATTCATCCATGTCTAATGCTTGCTCTGTTGTGAATGCTTCTTCTGTAACAGATAAACCTATTTCTTCACAAAGGGACATTATCACTCTTCTTGTAATCCCATTTAAGATTAAATTGTTAGTTGGATGTGTATAGAGTACACCATCTTTTATACCATACATATTTGAAGAAGAACCTTCAGTTACAATTTCGCCACGATGTTGGATTGCTTCATAGCAACCTGCTTGTTGTGCAGCTTCTTTTGCTAACACATTACCAAGTAAGTTTAAACTTTTAATATCGCAACGTAACCAGCGAATATCTTCTACAAATTTAGCTTTTACACCTTTTTCATACTTTTCAATTGAACGCTCACCTTTCATTGTATAAGCGATGAAGACTGGTTCAGGCGTAGGTGTCGGGAATGCATGAGCACGAGGTGAAGAACCACGAGTAATTTGAAAATAGACATAGCCATTAACAATTTCGTTAGCTTCAATCAAATCATATACCATTTTATGGAGAACATCTTTTGTATACGGAATCACTATATTAATTTTTTCAGCACTTTCATAAAAACGGTCAATATGCTCAATTACTGTGAACATTGAGCCGTTATAAATTTTAATAACTTCATAGACGCCATCACCAAATTGATAGCCCCGGTCTTCTATAGAAAGTTTGATTTCTTCCTCTTTTACCAAACGGTCATTCCAAAGCATTGTTGTCATTCAAGCATCTCCTCAAGTCGTTTCTACACATATTTTACTCTTAGTTATCTGCCTCATTTTTATCACAATCATCAAAAAAGCGCAATGAATAAATATACTTCATTGCACTTTTAGGGGTTAAAATTAAATTAGAGGTATTATTTTTTTAAATATACTTTTTCTGGTTTTGAGTAATTTTTAAACTCTTCATTAGATATTCGTATAAAATCTTCTTTCATGTTATGTCCATTGTTCATAGCTAATGCTTTTTTATTCGCTTCACTTAAATCATTGAAAATAGTCTCATATTCTTCCCCTGGTCCATTATTCTGCCAAACAATAAATTGCATTGCACGGCTTACGTTAGTAAACACATTATTTTGGAAAGTAGGATTTACCGCACCACTTGCTAAAATACCACGTAAATTACCTTCATTTACATTTGTGATGGTATTATTTTCAATAACTGAGTTTGACCAGTTCATCACACGGATTGCATCTGAACGTGTATTGGAAATTTCATTATTTCGAATAATAATGCGGTCATGATATTTCCCACCAGAATACTTATGTGTTCCCACTGCTCGGTCAAGTAGATTAAATTTATTGTTTTCTATAACTACATTGAAATTTGGCTGAGCGTCAAATTTACTCCAAATTTGGCTCCAACCACTTGTTTTTGCATCTGGTGTATCAATATTGATGGCTTCTTTATTATAGCCTAGATAGTTTCTAGAGCCATCAAATGTACAGTTTTTCACAACTACGTTTTTTGAAGCATCCATTTCAATAAAATGTCCTGAGTACATATTTAAAAACGTAATATTATCTACAACTATGTTTTGGTTATGCCCCATAATAATGGAGATAGCAGCAAGATCATAATCCATATCGATAGTTACTTCACCATGACCGATTAAGGAAATATTCTTTTCCCCTTTAAATTTGCCAAACGCATCATCTTCTTTTGCTTTAGAAGGTCTCACAAATTGGAATATGGATTTAGCTGGTTTCATGCTAGAACCCGTATCTGTTCCTTTAATTATTCTAACACCATCTTCAAATTCAATCGTTACATTAGATGGTACAAAAAGTGCGTTTGTAACTGTATATGTTCCTTCATTCAAAATCAGTGTTCCGCCACCCGTACTTTCTAGTTTTTCTAGATATGAACGTAACATATAATATTGCATCGTTTCACTAGTATAAGTGGAATAGTTCATATAATTTTCATTGATTGGATCTGATAAAGGAGTAACTGTGTATACAGGCCTATCCTCCTGATCCGCTGCATTTACTGCATCTTTAGATATGTATAATAGTAAACTAAAAAACAGAACTGTTGCTCCAAATAAAATACTTATTCTCTTAACATTAAGCATTGATCTAAAATCTCCTTTATGTTGAGTATAATATATAACAAACCCCCATCCAAATATTAGAAGGGGGGTTAATAATTAGTGTACTATACTTTTACATTTCAAAAAAGGTAAATCTTATTTCGTTGCGAGTTCGACAATGGCATCTGCATAAATAGCAGCAGCCTTCACTAAGTTTTCAACTACAACAAACTCATCTGCCTGGTGCGCGATATCAGGCTCACCTGGGAATAGCATACCAAAAGCTACACCTGTTTTTAATTCACGTGCGTAAGTACCACCACCAATTGATAATAGCTCGGCTTTTTCCCCAGTATTACGCTCATAAACTTTAATGAGTTTTTGGATTAACTCTTCTTTCTCATCTACATAATGAGGAGCTGAGTTTTCTGCTATATCTAACGTAAATCCATTTTTAGCAAGCTGTTGTTGAGCCGCAGTTATTTTTTCATCATATGGATATGTGACAGAATAGCGCATACTTACTTGCACTTCTCCACCTTTCCCCGCTTCGAATGAAATTACCCCTGCATTAAGAGTAGTATCGCCAGACATATCATCATTGAAATCTAGTCCTAAAGCATGCCCACGCGTTTCTTCACCAAAAGCAGTTACTAAGAACTGTACAAATTCTTTTGAACCTAAAGTTGTTAATTGTGTATTCAAGAATGCTGCTAGTTTTACTGCTGCATTCACACCCGCATTTGGCTCCATTGCGTGAGCAGATTTCCCCTTAATAGAAACAATAATTACATCAGATACCTTTTCAATCGCACCTTGTAAGCTCTCTTGTTGCAAATATGCTTGAAATGCTTCTTCAAAATCAGCAGATACATTTTGAATTTCGGCTTTTGCATTATCAGGCACCATATTCGTACGATGACCTGCTTTGAAAGAAATTAATTGTTCGTTTTCAGCTGTTTTTTGCTGTTGGCTAAATACTAATACAGCTATTCCTTTTTCAGCATTAATAATTGGAAAATCAGCATCTGGGGCAAATCCTAAAGTTGGCATTTCTTCTTTCTCAAAATAGCGAGTTACACAACGGAATCCAGTTTCTTCATCAGAACCGATAATTAAACGTACTCGACGATCTAGTTGAACCCCTGAATCCTTCACCATTTTCATAGCGAGCCAAGCAGCCATTGTTGGACCTTTGTCATCAATTGCCCCTCGTCCAAATAATTTGCCATCCTCGACAACACCACCAAACGGAGGATGTTGCCAATCACTCCCTGCAGGTACTACATCAACATGACAAAGGATTCCAACTAGCTCTTCACCTTGCCCCATTTCAATATGCCCTGCCATATTATCGATATTCTTTGTCGATAACCCCTGCTCTTCACCTTTTTGTAATAACCAATTCATCGCTTTTAATGGTCCTTCACCAAAAGGTGCTTCTGCCGTAATTGTTGTTTCATCTAAAACACTTTCAATTTGCACTAATTCTTGCAATTCTTTAATCAATTCGTCTTGTCTTTCTTGAGCTTGTATTAACCAATTCAAATTCGTTCCTCCTTACACTTTTCATAAATCTATTTTACACTGTTCCTTACTTCGAAGATAGAAATAACATAGAGTTAGGAAATACACGAACATTCTTCCAGTTAACCCATTAAATAATTCGTGAATGACTATGAACATACTGTTACAACTTTGTAAATACAAACAAAACGTTGGAAAAGTATAAGATTTTTCGTTATAATCGAATTGTCAGACAATCATATTCTGACGATCAACTAAAAGAAGGGGATGTCTAAGGCAAAAGAAAAAAAGCCTGAAATACATCGCATATATTATCGTCCGCTAGTCTTTGCCATGAGAATTAAGATGAAGGAGTGGTTCAACTTTGAAACCAACTACTGATCGGATGCTCAATCGTATTAAAGATGTGTATATGTACATTCTTAGCAATGGGACTGTAACTACACAAGATTTAGTCGATGAATTCGGTATTACTCCTCGCACCATTCAAAGAGATTTGAATGTGTTAGCCTTTAATGACTTGGTAGAAAGCCCAAGTCGAGGTAACTGGACAACGACGCGTAAAAAAGTGAAAATGACATCATAGAACCATTCGATGAGTTAGATCTCACGCTTTTCGTTGAATAAGACGTTAACATTTGCCTTTATTTAGATTTATCATGCTGATTGCAAAAACGTCTTTTCAAAATCACTATTAAATTTATTACATGTAAAAAAGAATGACCATGCTGCGTCGCTTGGTCATTCTTTTTGTTTTAAGATTTTAAGCTATTTAATTCTTCTTCAGTTAACTCGCGGTATTCACCAAGTTCTAATTGTTCATCTAATTTTAATGACCCCATTGAAAGACGTTTTAAATACGTCACCTTTTTCCCAACCGACTCAAACATACGCTTCACCTGATGGAATTTTCCTTCTGAAATCGTCAATTCAATTTCAGAAGTAGGACCAGCATTTAAAATAACTAGCTCACCAGGTTTTGTCATATAGCCATCTTCTAGCATGACACCTCTAGAAAATGCTTCAATATCCGCATCTGTTACTTCACCATCAATTTGCGCATAATACACTTTCGGAACATGCTTTTTCGGTGACAATAAGTTATGTGTCAATCCACCGTCATTTGTGATCAACAGTAAACCTTCTGTATCTTTATCTAAACGTCCTACAGGGAACGGTTCAAAATGTGCATGAAAAGGGTCTAGTAGATCGATAACTGTCTGATCATGCAAATCTTCTGTTGCTGAAATTACACCCGGTGGCTTGTGCATCATTAAATAAATAAATTCTTGATAATGCACACGCTCTCCTAATACTGACACATTTTGTTTTACAGGATCTACATGTTTTGATACATCTTTTGCTACTTCGCCGTCAACAGTTACTGCTTTCATCTTCAGTAACTGTTTGATTTCTTTACGCGAACCGTAGCCCATATTGGATAATAATTTATCTAAGCGCATTTTTTCCTCCTACATGCCAAGCTTGCGTGAAATTCTTGTAATTCGTTCTCCTAATAATTTTTGGGCTAAGCCAACTCGTAGAGAACAATATCCGTATACAACGACTCCTACAGTTGCACAAATCGTTAAGTATAGTAGTGCTTGCCATTTTGTTTCTGCCACACCCATTAACAATAATAATTTATGGACGATGATAACAATAGCTGCCATTATGGCAGTTAAAATAGTTATCAAAATTGAACGTCTAATAACAACAAATGATCTGTAATTTAACGCTTTTTTCAGTACGACCATATTAATGACGATCGATACAGTATAGCCCATCGCTGTCGCTATGATTGCACCTTTTGTTTGAAAAGCTTCAATCAGTGGTATGTTGACGGTAAGTTTTACTAAAATCCCTGTTAATAAACTAAAAACAATCCACTTTTGATAATCGATTCCTTGTAATAAGGCTGCTGTCACTTGGAAAAAAGCAAATAAAATCGCTACTGGTGCGTATGCTGCTAAAATACTCGCACCCATTGCATCATTTGAATATAACAAATGATAAATATCTTTAGACAGTATTGAGATTCCAACTACAGCTGGTAAAGTGACAAATAATAAAATTTGATACGTTTTATCCATCGCATGAATAAGTTGTGTATGCTCTCCGCTTGTAAAATACTTTGTAATTGTTGGTACTAAAGCCATCGAAAAACCTGTTGCAAGCATGACTGGAATAATAACAATTTTATGAGTTGTAAAATTCAGCATACTTAAATATAAATCCGTTACACTCGATAAACCAATGTTCGCCATAGCTGTATTAAATGTTAGCATATCAACTAACTGGAATAGTGGGTTTGCCACCCCAACAAATACAAATGGAATGGAATAACGAATGACTTCGGAATAAATTTCTTTATACGATAACTTACCAGAAGAAACACTTTGAGAAAGCTTCAAATCAAACTCCGGTTTTAATCGTTTCCAATAATAATAGAGAACCAATAGTCCCCCAAGTGCTCCGATAAATGCAGAAAACACCGCAAATGAAATAGCTGTCTCTGCTAATCCTCCAAATACTTTCACTATTAAAAATGAACCTATTAGTAGCGCAATAATACGCACAATTTGCTCAATCAATTGTGAAATAGCAGTTGGTTTCATATGGTCATAACCTTGGAAAAAACCACGAACTAAACTCATAAAAGGTACGACAATAAGCGCGAAACTAACCCAGCGAATAACTGATGCTATTTGAGCAACAGAAAAAATTTGCTCTTCATCTTTAATAACTAAATGTGCAATCGGCGTTGCTAATAAAAAAAGAATTAAAAATGATAAAAAACCAGTGATTGTCATGATAAGTAAACCAGACTTCACAAGTTTTCGCCCTGACTCATAATCACCTATACTATTGTATTTCGATACAAATTTTGAAACTGCAATTGGCGCGCCTGAAATCGCCACCGACAGCATTATTGTATATGGAATGTAGGCATACGAATATAACGCAACATTTTCTTGCCCTATGATGGCGTAAAACGGGAATACGTAAACGAGGCCAAGTACTTTCGATAAAAACATGCCAATGGTCAAAATGGCAGTGCTTTTCATTAATGATGACATACAACCCTTCCATTCTTCGTAAATCTAATGAACCTAAATGATAGTTTACAACTCAAAGAACAATTACTCAAATAGTTTATGTAAATCATGTATAATAAATAAAAAAAGAAAGTGAGTTCACATATATGTATGACGTCATAATAATCGGTGGGGGTCCCTCTGGCCTAATGGCCGCAATCGCTGCTGGCACTGAAAGAAAGAAAGTATTACTGCTTGAAAAAGGAACAAAATTAGGTAAGAAATTAGCTATCTCAGGAGGCGGTCGCTGTAATGTCACAAATCGCCTACCTGTTGAAGAAATCGTCAAACATATTCCAGGAAATGGTCGATTCTTATACAGCCCGTTTACTGTTTATAACAACGAAGATATCATTGCCTTTTTTGAAGGCTTAGGCGTCGCTCTAAAAGAAGAAGATCATGGGCGTATGTTCCCTGTCTCCAATCGTGCGCAAGACGTTGTAGATGCTATGATTAACGAATTACATCGCTTAAAAGTAGATGTTCGAATAAGTACAACCGTTAGTAAATTATTAATGGATGAGAACAAAATTCTAGGCGTACGCTTAGCAAATGGTGAAGAAATACTTTCAAATGCAGTCGTAGTAGCAGTTGGTGGTAAAGCTGTACCACAAACAGGTTCGACAGGAGATGGCTATCCTTGGGCTGAGAAGGCCGGTCATACTGTAACAGATCTCTATCCAACAGAAGTTCCTCTACTTTCAAACGAAAACTTCATCCGCCTTCGCGAACTACAAGGATTAGCATTACGTGATGTAGCTGTTTCCGTGCTAAACAAAAAAAGCAAACCTTTAGTAACACATCAAATGGACATGCTTTTTACTCACTTCGGTTTAAGTGGACCTGCCATTTTACGCTGTAGCCAATTCGTCGTAAAAGAAATGAAGAAAAACGGTGGTAACCCAGTTACTATTCGCATTCAATCATTAATGGATTACAACGAAGAATCTGCATTCCAAATGCTCTTTAAACTGGCAAAAGATGAGCCGAAAAAAGCATTAAAAAACGTGTGGAAAGGTATTGTACTTGAGCGCTGGCTATTATTCCTACTAGAGCGTGCTGGCCTTGACGCACAATCTATCGGTGCTGACCTTGCTGCAGAGAAAACACGTTTATTTGCAAAAGAATTGGTCGCATTTGAAATGACTGTGAATGGTACACAACCATTAGAAAAAGCTTTCGTAACTGGCGGCGGCGTTTCAGTAAAAGAGATTGAGCCTAAAACAATGGCTTCTAAAAAGAAACTCGGCCTTTATTTCTGTGGTGAAATTTTAGATGTTCATGGTTATACAGGCGGATACAATATTACTTCTGCACTTGTAACTGGGCGAATTGCTGGTATGAGTGCTGCTCAATTTACAAACTAGCTCCAATTTTTAATTCTTTTATTTCATTATTAAAGCCATTATTTCGATTTCACTCGAAATAATGGCTTTTTATGTTATTTATACAAATTTTTTATAGTTCACTTTTATTATGGATAGAAATAAGTATCGACTTTATAAACCTAAATTTTTGGCAATGATTACTTTCATGATTTCATTTGTTCCTGCGTATATAGACGCGACAGGTATATCTCGGTATCTTCTAGCAATCTTATATTCTTCCATATAGCCATATCCGCCATGTAATTGCATACAATCACTGGAGATTTGCCTTGCAGATTCTGTCATCCAATACTTCGCCATTGACACTTTTGTAACAATATCTTTTCCAGCTATATGCTCTTCAATTAGAGACTCAAGGAATGTTTTTCCAAGTTCAATTTTTGTCGCAATCTCTGCGATTTTAAATTGTGTATTTTGGAAAGATGATATTGATTTTCCAAAAGCTTTGCGTGATTTTATATACTCTAACGTTGTCTCCAACATATCCTCTGCAGCTATTTGAGTTGAAATAGCAACTACTAACCTTTCTTGCTGCAGTTTTTGCATTAGATAGCTAAAGCCACGACCTTCCTCACCTAATAAGTTACTCACAGGTACTTTACAGTCTTCAAAATATAATTCAGCTGTGTCTTGTGCGTGGAGACCGACTTTATCTAATTTGCGCCCTTTAGTGAAACCAGGCATTCCATCTTCAACAACAATTAAGCTAACACCTCTATGCTTTGGTTCTGCTTGTGGATTTGTTTTAACAGCTACGACAAATAGATTGCCATTAATGCCATTTGTTATAAACGTCTTTTGACCGTTCAACACATAGTAATCACCTTCTCGAGTAGCTGTCGTTTGAATATTTGCTAAGTCTGATCCAGTTCCTGGCTCTGTCATTGCAATCGCTGTAATAGTATCGCCCGTCACACAATTCGGCAACCACCGCTTCTTCTGTTCCTTTGAAGCAAATGACTCAATATACGGAACAACAATGTCATTATGTAGGCCTACCCCTACTAGACTACTTCCTACTCGTTCTAACTCTTCTGAAATAATAACATTAAAACTAAAATCTAAACCAAGACCACCATATTCCTCTTCTACTTGGGGACATAGAAAGCCCATCTCAGCAAGACTCTTCCAAAATGCAATTGGAATTATTCGATTTTTCTCCCACGTTTCATAAAAAGGTGCAGCTTCTTTTTGTAGAAACTTTCGAAGTGATTCCCTGAACATCTCATGCTCTTCTGTTTCAAATCTATATCTCGTCATAAATATCCCTCCTTACTCTATACGTTCAATAATAGTCGCATTTGCCATGCCCATTCCTTCACAAATGGAAAGTAACCCGTAGCGACCACCTGTGCGTTCTAAACGATTCATCAAAGTTACTAAAAGCTTCGTTCCAGTAGCTCCTAATGGATGACCTAGTGCAATTGCTCCACCATCTGGATTTAGCTTTGCAGGGTTGGCACCTATCTCTTTTAGCCAAACTAATGGAACTTGCGCAAATGCTTCATTGACTTCATATGTGTCTATTTCATCTATAGTAAGACCTGCTTTTAAAAGCACTTTCTTAGTCGCCTCAATTGGTCCTGTTAACATTAGTGTTGGATCTGAACCTGTAACACTTCTAGCAACGATACGGACTTTCGGTTTCAAACCAAGCGTATCTGCTTTTTCTCGAGACATTAGAAGAACAGCTGAAGCTCCATCACTCATCTGACTTGCATTACCTGCAGTGATAGTTCCATTGTCATCAAAAACAGTCTTCAACTCACCTAAAACCTCCACAGTAGACCCTTCACGAGGTCCTTCATCAATCCCGAAGCTCATTGTATCCCCATTTTCTAATCGAACATCTACTGGGACAATTTCTTTTGTAAAATGCCCATTTTCGATTGCCTCAAATGCTTTTTTATGACTTTCTGATGAATATTGATCAAGCTCCTCACGTGTTAAATTCCACTTTTCAACCATTCGTTCCGAGGACAATCCTTGATTAATAATCTCGTATTTTGCAGTTAATTTCTCGCTTGGTTTTGCTTCTCTTATATTCGAAAACATGGGTTCTCTTGTCATACTTTCTACTCCTCCAGCAATGACGATATCCATGTCACCTGAAGCAATAGCTTGTGAAGCAAAATGGACTGCCTGCTGACTAGATCCACATTGTCTATCAATCGTGACACCAGGCACATGAATTGGGAACCCCGCAATTAGTGCTGCTGTTCGCGCAATATTACCAGCTTGTTCTCCTGATTGTGTTACACACCCTAAAATAACATCATCGACTTCAGCCTTATCTACACCTGTACGTTTCACAAGTTCATCAAGTACAACTGCTGCTAGCTCGTCTGATCTATAGCCAGAAAGCATTCCTTTTCTTCTACCTATCGCTGTCCGTACGCCATCTACAATTACAACTTCTGTCATTTTAAATCCCACCCATTCAATAAATTAATAACCAAGAAACTCAGCTTTTCGTTTCTCTACAAAAGCTGCTCTTCCTTCTCTGAAATCTCTTGTTTGAAATACAATAGATTGCCCATATGCTTCCATTTCTAAAACACTTTCCAAGGATGCGTGTGTTGCTTGGTGCATAATTCTTTTAGCAATACCTAATGACTTTGTAGGACCTTTTGCCAATGAAACTGCAAGTGCTCTACCTTTTTTCACCGCTGTTCCATCAGCAACAACTTCGTTGACCAAACCATATTCCAGCGCTTCATGGGCAGTTAATTTTTTGCCAGTGAACACCAACTCCGCAGCCTTATGCATGCCAATCTTTTGTGGAAGAAAATATAATCCCCCCATATCAGGGATTGCTCCTACTTTTGCGAAAATCTCTGAAAATATGGCACTTTCATCCGCAACAATCAAATCACAGCAAAAAGCAATATTGCACCCTGCTCCAACTGCCGGGCCATGAATTGCTGCAACAACAGGCTTTTCCATATTATAAATACCTGTAATTGCCTCATTCCCTTTTTGCAAAAACTCTTTAACTGCAACTGTATCAGTGGTGTCGATTCCAAAGTCTTTCAAATCACCACCCGCACAGAAACCCCTTCCGTTTCCAAATAGTAAGACTGCTCGTATATTCTGATCATTTTTAGCCTCCGCTACCGCCGCAGCTAAATCTGACACTAATTCATAATTTACAGCGTTTAACTGATCTGGCCGATTTAACTCAATTTCATAAACCCCATCATTAAATCTAGTAATAACTGTAGACATCAAATTGTTCCTCCTTTAACGAGGTCTAATGCTAAGAAAAATTTTCCATACTGATTCATGTTGTAGTTTGTCGATTTAAATATTCATCACGTATCACGCGCTTCAATATTTTACCTGCTCCGCTTTTTGGCAATTCCGATAGAAATTTAATCGATTTTGGTACTTTATAATTTGAAACTTTTGGACGAATGGCAATAAGAATTTCCTCTTCTGTCGCAGCAGTATCCTGTTTTAATACAACAGCAGCTTTGACAGCTTCTCCCCACTGCTCGTGAGGTACACCAAATACCGCGCATTCTAACACAGCTGGATGGGTTGAAATTGCATGCTCGACTTCCACTGAATACACATTCTCTCCACCCGTAATAATCATATCTTTTGCTCGGTCAACTACATAGAAAAATCCCTTTTCTTCTTTATATCCCATGTCTCCAGTAAAATACCATCCATCACGAAGAGCTTGCGACGTTTCCTCAGGCAAATTCCAGTAGCCCTTCATGATATTAGGACCTCTTGCGATAAATTCACCTACTTGACCGGCTGGCACATCATTGCCTTCCTCATCGACTACCTTCAATTCGATTAATTGAACCGGCTTCCCACATGAAGCAAGACGCTTCTCCTCTTCCTTCGTCCCATTAATAATATGATCTTCCGGCTTCAAAAAAGTTAGAACAGGAGATGCCTCGGTCATGCCATATGCCTGAAACAACTGAGTGTCCGGTAACATTGTCATGGTTTTCTTTAGTAGTTCCGTAGCCATAGGTGAAGCACCATATAACATTATTCGAAGTGAAGTCGTATCATATTTCTCGAAATCTGAAGAGTGAAGTAGCATATTAACCATCGTGGGCACTAACATGACAGCTGTCACCTGTTCTTTTTCGATGGCATGCAATACATCTTTCGGCTTAAACTGGCGCACCACTGTGTGTGTTCCTCCGGCTAACGTTACCGCAAAAGTAGATGCTTGATCTGCAAGATGAAACATTGGTGCAGTATGCAGATAAATATCACTTTCCTTGTATTCAAGATTCAAAGCAACATTCAGTGCATTTGTCAGCAAATTTTTATGTGTTAACATGACGCCTTTGGATCGTCCAGTTGTCCCTCCTGTATAGAACAAACCTGCTATATCCTCTTCCTTCACGTCTTCGCAGATAAGTTCTTCTACGAATTCTTCATCAAGCAGGGCCTCATACGAATGGATATCTGAGTACTCATTTAGCTCCGGAGCATCTCGATTCTCAGACAAAATTACATGTTTGATACCAGATACTCGCTTTTTCAGCTCGTCAACAATAGGTAAAAATTCTTTGTTGACGTATAAAACTTCTACACCTGCATCATTTAGCACATAGGCGTTTTCTTCTAAACTAAAACGCGTATTCAGCGGCACAACGATACCACCCATTGCTGTTATACCGTATATCAATTCGAGATAGCGAAAATCGTTCAGCAGGAGTAAGCCAATACGCTCTCCTTTTTTCACGCCCAATTTTTTTAGCGATTCTTTCAGTTTCGCAGTCCGACCCTCTAATTCCTTATAACTATATCGATGATGCCCATCGACAACAGCCAGTTTCTCCGGACAATTTCTAACCGTACTAAGCAAACTTTTTGTTAGAATCATTATCTTTCACCCCTGTATAAGATTTTTTAACGTCTAATTGTTGAAATAAAGAATCACTTCAAATTCACTCCGGCTGACCCTTGATAAGCCCCTATGCTTAATTCATATAGTTAGTTAGTAATTAATTTTTACTGTCTCTCGCAGTTGAAACTTCATCAATTTCCCAGAAGCATTGCGAGGCAATTCGTTTTCAAATAGCACTTTTCTTGGAATTTTATAGCCCGATAAATTCTTTCTGCAATAAGCTTCTAGCTCAACAAGATCTATCGTCTCTCCAGTTTTTTGTACAATAACTGCCGTCACTACTTCTCCCCACTGCGAATCAGGTGTTCCAATGATTGCGATATCTGCAATCTGTGGGTGTGCGCTTAACACGTTCTCAACCTCAACAGAGTAGACATTTTCTCCACCTGAAATAATCATGTCTTTACTTCTATCAATGATAGAAATGTATCCTTCGTCATCTTTTACGCCTAAATCCCCGGTGTATAACCAACCATCTCTTAACGTGCTTGCCGTTTCCTTAGGCTTTTTATAATATTCTTTCATAATCGTACTACCTTTAAGAATAAGTTCTCCAACTTCACCTGCCTTTGTATCAAGCCCATTAGCTGCAACGACTCTCACTTCCGTTAACAATAAGCCATCCTTACCAGCTGACCCAATTTTTGTCTTATGTTCTTCTGGAGATAAGAAAACACCTGTAGGACCTCCTTCTGTTAATCCACATAAGCTGTAAAAATTACGCGTTTTGAAAAATTTGATACATTGGTTAACTAGATCAGCAGACATTGGTGCTGCACCATAAGAAAAACGATTAATAGAAGAAACATCATATTGATCTTTATCCGTATATTCAAGCATTAGTTTATACATTGTTGGAACAGCGAAAAAGTTCGTGATTTTATATTTCTCAATGTCTCTAAATATAGCTGCAGGGTTAAATTCGCGGTGTATCACATTAAATCCACCTACGAAAAAACTACTTGTTAAACATATTACTAGCTGCGCTGCATGAAATAACGGCGCGATATGGATAAATTTATCCTGTGCGTTGTAACCAAATGTTCCAATCATACCCACATTTACACTTGTCACACGTTGATGGTCAAATAGTGCTCCCTTTGGATTCCCCGTAGTTCCAGATGTATACAAAATATGAAGGGCATCCGTACCGTTAATTTCAATAGGTGGCTCAGAAGTATCCTCAGAAAAGATAGCTTCAATTGACAAGTTTCCCTCGATGATTGGCTTTTCAACTGTAATCACTTGACGGATAGCAGGAATGCCATTTTTGGACGCTTGAATTAACTCTTCATAGTCTTGATCGCAAATGACAAGGACACTATCAGATTGATTTAAGATGTAATTCGCTTCTCTTTCTACTAACCGAAAATTCATCGGTACAATGACTGCACCTATTTTGGCGCATGCATAATAAGAAATAGCGAAAAAATCGGAGTTTTTCATCATAAGAGCAACTTTTTCTCCCTTGTTCACTCCTAAGTCAAGTAAACCGTTGGCAAAACGGTTTACAGTTTCATTAAACTCGCCATACGTATATGAACGGTCTTCATAAACAACTGCCATTTTTTCCGGGTGTCTTACTGCATTTTGCGCTAAAATATTTACAATGTTCATCCATTCATTCCTCCAATTTAATTTGATATAATTGAACATTCAGAAATTTTTAGCCATTCTGATATAAGGTAACGACTTACGCTTCGTTCCTACTGAATCATTGCTTAACGTGGAGACATCCGAATTCCACCATCAAGACGAATCACTTCACCGTTTATATACTCATTTTCTATCATGAAAAGTACCAATGATGCGTATTCAGTCGGTTTTCCAAGACGTTTTGGAAACTCGACCATGCTTTCCAATTTCTCAACCACTTTTTCTGACAAAGTTTCTGCCATTGGCGTACGGAACAAACCAGGCGCAATTGTATTAATTCGAATGCCAAAAGAAGATAAGTCGCGTGCAACTGGCAAAGTCATTCCTGCAACTCCAGCTTTACTTGCACCATAAGCTGCTTGCCCCATTTGCCCGTCAAAAGCTGCTACTGACGCCGTGTTAATGATAATTCCACGCTCGCCGGCATCTGTAAGAGGAGCATTTTTCGCCATTTCTGTCGCTGCTAATCTCAGTACATTGAACGTCCCATTCAAGTTGATATCTATCACTTGTTTAAAGTTTTCTAAAGGCATTGCTCCTGAACGGCCCAATGTCTTTTGAGGCGTTCCGACACCAGCGCAGTTAACACAAATATGCACCGCTCCAAATGACTCCATCACTTTCTCGATTCCAGCCTGTACAGATGCATCATCTGTAACATTCACAAGCGCGTAAACAACGTTTTCACCCAATTGCTCACATGCCAGTTGTGCTTTTTCTTCATTCAAATCAAAAATGACTACTTTTGCTCCTCTTTCTACTAAACTCGTAACCGTACTAAGTCCTAAACCTGAAGCTCCGCCTGTAACAATTGCTACTTTACCTTGTACATTCATGTTCTTCACTCCAATTCTTTTATTGATCAAAATTTGCGGCATTCACCGTTAGAATTCTTTTCATAGAGCAATAGTTTGAAAAACTATTGCTTGAGGTTAATATCCTTCAAAAACTGGTTTTCGTTTTTCTGTGAAAGCAGCTAATCCTTCTGCCATATCGTATGATTTTGTATGCGCCTTCAACGATAACAATTCTTGTTTCAATGCTATTTCTACAGGTTGCTCCAATCCATCCGTTACAAGTTGTTTCATCTTGCGAAGGACCAAAGGACTTTTCTCCGAAATTTTGTCGGCGATCGCTTGTACAGTCATTTCCAATTCCTCTGAACTAACTACTTCTTGGACAAATCCATATTCCTTCATTTCAGCGGCACTAATAAATTCTCCAGTGAACAGTAAGTACTTCGCACGGTTAACACCAATTTTCCGTGGCAACTTCACAGCGCCACCTGCTCCAGGTAAAACACCGAAATTAGCATGAGCATCCCCGATTTTCGCTTTTTCAGACGCAATAACAAAATCGGCCGTCATCGCAAGCTCTAAACCGCCCGCCAATGTAATACCGTTTAATGCAGCAATTAAAGGTTTACTCAACTTTTCTAACTTTCCAAAAAGCTCTTCACTTAAATCTAATAAGCCAGGTTCCTTTTGGTACTTCACCTCAAGGTCTTCCAAAAGTTCCTTTAAATTTGCTCCTGCACAAAATGCTTTCCCCTTGCCTGAAAGTACAACAACACGGACATCATTATCGTTTTCCGCTTGGACAATTGCCTCTTTCAAAGCAAGCAATAAGGCTTTTCCTATTGCGTTCATTTCGTCTGGACGGTTTAAATAAATCCATGCTGTTTGATTACGTTTTTCATAAATAATTGGTTGATTGCTCATTGTAAGTTGCCCCCTTTATTTAAATACGCCTTGTTCTTCCCATTCTCTAATTTGATGTACACTAAATCCTTGTCCTACTAAAATTTCTGCTGTATTTTCACCGACAGCTGTACCCACATGCTGATAAATTGGTTTAGCTGATGAAAATTTGATTGGAGTAGCCATTTGTTTTTGACTAGACCCTTCCGCTTTAGGAACATCTACTATCATTCCCCTTGCTTGAAGTTGCGGATGTTCGCATGCTTCGGCAAACGTTAATACCGGTTCCACGCATCCCTCTAAATCTCCATCAAACACGGCAAGCCATTCTTCATAATTCTTTGTTAAAAAAACTGCTTTAATTTCTTTCTTAAACATTTCTTGATCCGTTGCATGTTCACTCATCCCCACTTCAAATAATTCCGATTTCCCAAGAGCCTCACAAAGTATTTTTTTAAAAGGCGGCTCAATGCTACCAACGGAAAAATACCGTCCATCTTTCGTTTCATAAAAATCATAAAATGTGCCACCATTTAACTGCATTTCTTCTGGTTGTGGTTCGATTCCTCCGACGAGATATCCCGATCCATATAAAGCATTCATCGAGAAGGCAGCATCTGTCATACTTACGTCGATGTATTGCCCTTCCCCAGTCTTCTCACGATGAACAACAGCTGCCAATATGCCAATAACCGAATGCAATGACCCACCCGCAATATCCGCAATTTGGATACCCATCGCTGTCGGAGCTTCTCCTTTACGACGCGAGTAGTCCATTACACCAGCGACTGACAAATAGTTATTATCATGCCCCGGTCGATTGCGGTATGGCCCTGTTTGACCGTATCCTGTCAGCGAGCAGTAAATGAGTTTAGAATTCACCTGCTTTAGTGATTCATAATCGAGACCCAAACGCTCCATGACACCCGGCCTAAATTGTTCAATAACGATATCGTATTCGGCCACTAACGTTTTAATGATTTCCACTGATGCCGCATGCTTCAAATTCAATGTCAACGATTGTTTTGAGCGATTCAAATAACCGTGTGCAGCAGAGAAACCATCTTCGTCAAAAGGCGGTATCACTCTAACCAGATCGACTCTCGTCTGAGACTCCACCCGGATTACTTCCGCTCCCATATCAGCGAACATCATTGTGGCATACGGACCCGGTAACAAGGTTGAAAAATCTAGTATTTTCAATCCTTTTAAAATGCCCATCATCCATTCCCCCTGCTACTCTTACTTTCCAAAAATACCTCTACTAATAATCTCTTTCATAATTTCAGTGGTTCCTCCAAAAATTCTTTGAATTCTAGCATCCACGTAAGCTCTAGAAATTGGATATTCCTGCATATACCCATACCCTCCGAATAATTGTAGGCAACCATCCACGATTTTCCCTTGTGCTTCTGTGCATGTAAGCTTGGCCATACTTGCTGTTTCAGTATCAAGTTCTCCTCTTTCTATTAAATACAGACATTCATTAACAAAAGAGCGATTCACTCTTGCTTCCGTCTTCATTTCTGCAATGCGAAATTTAGTATTTTGAAATTGACTGATTGGTTTTCCAAATGCATTACGTTCATTTACATAAGCAATGGTTAAATCTAATACTCCTTCCAATGCTCCTTGGGCTCCAATTGCGATTGTTAACCTCTCCCTTGGAAGTTCTTTCATTAAAGTAATAAACCCTCTATTTAATTCTCCTAAAATTGCTTTCTCAGGAACTAATACATCTTCTAGAAACATTTCAGAAGTGTCACATGCATGTAACCCTATTTTTTGAAGATTCTTCCCTCGGCTTATACCTGATGTTGATAAATCTACAATAAATAATGTTGTCCCTTTTGATGCAGGTACTTGCAAGTCCGTTTTAGCAACAACAATCACGAAATCACAAAGTTGACCATTACTAACAAATGTTTTTGAACCATTGATAACATAAGTTGATTGATTTTCATCAAACCTGGCTGTTGTTTGAATTCCTTGAAGATCACTTCCTGCTCCGGGCTCAGTCATTGCAATTGCACCGACTAGTTCACCGGTAGCCATTTTTGGTAGATAGTAATTTTTTTGTTCTTCATTTCCTGAGCTCAATATGTAATGAGCAATAATATTAGAATGGACAGATACATTAACCGCAATTGCTGCATAACCTAGACGATTCAACTCATCGATAACTGTTACAGAATAAGAGAAAGGCGCTCCTGACCCACCGTATCTTTCTGGAATATCTATACATAGCAACCCTTCATCCCCTAGCTTTCTCCATAATTCACGAGGAATGGTCCCATTCTCTTCCCACTTACTATATTCCGGTTCAATTAATTTCTTTGCTATAGATTGAATGGATTTACGAAATAACAACAACTCATCTGCTTGATGCAACTCACTGATTGCCATATATATCTCTCCTTTACACTTTGGCGATGCCACCCTATGCTATTTCCATCTTTTCTTTCATCAATATGCATATACAGAGGATCAAATTAATATGCAAAATCCCTAATTTCTTCTTTTATTAGCTCTGATTGAAATTTTTAACTGACGACGAATTCATTTAATTTCAACAAAATCAATATCTTCCGAAAAAACTTTAGCTTCACTCTATATAAGCAAGACCCATGCCAACTTTATTTTTCATTGATTTCCCTTAACTATTAGGTGATCTTAAAATATATGTGTTCATAATCGTGAACACATTTCCGCTATTAAGTGACGACTGTTAACAAAAAAGTGTAAACTGTCCACTTGTTTGTTATAATATTTTTAATTATCAGTAATTTTAATGAGTGGAGGCATTTTATTATGCGTGTCGAGGATATCATGATGAAAGATTCACCTACTTGTACAGTACATTACACAATTCAAGATACATTAGAAATTTTCGCCAAGATAAAGTCGCAAATTATCCCAGTAGTAAATGAAGATAATAGGTTAATAGGTTTATTAACAAAAAATAAAATAATTCAAATTCTAGCAGAAGGTTATTCATTTCAATCCCCAATCAAATCCTTTATTAATATTAATCCTATTTTTTTATATCCAGATCAAGATATTAATGAGACTCGAAAATTGCTGCTTAAGCATCAAATCGGACATGCTCCTGTCGTCAATCAACAAATGCAACCTTTAGGTATTCTTTCTACATCGCAAATATTACTTGCATATGACCTCGTATATGATCGATTGCAAACCCAACAATCATTACTATTCGAAAACTTAAATTTCGGATTATTTTCTGTTGATACTCATTTGAAGGTTAACGCCATAAATCCTGTGGCAGAAAAAATCCTTCAATTATCACCCAATAAACAACATGTTTTCAATGATTTAAACGGACTCGAGGAGATTACTAATCTATTAACAGGGATATTGCATCATAAAGAACAAATAGTGAACAAGAAGATGCATTTAAATGGGCATAGCCTTGTCGTGCAGAGTTATCCATTGATAGAAAAAAATAAACTAGTTGGTTCAATGGTCATTATGGATGATTGGACTAATATCGAAAGAATGGCCAGTGAACTGCGTTTTTCTAAGGAATGGGAGGAAAAGTTAAGAAGCGTCATTGAACTAGCTTATGATGGCATTATTTTAGTTAATCAAAAGGCAAAAATAACGATGGTCAATAATGGATTTTGTGAGTTATATAATGTTCAAAGTAAGGAACTTTTAGGGCAATCCATTTTGAACAAGTACCCTGATTTAGGGTTAGATGAAGCTTTACAAACAGGTATCAGAATAACGAATGTTGCAAAATTAATTGGAAAGACACAATGTCTTATGACAATCTTACCTATAAAAACCAATGGAGAAATTATCGGTGCAATTTGTAAAATTACATACCGTGGTTTAAAGCAATTGCAAGAAGCAATTAAAAAGGTAAATAACTTGGAACAACAAGTCACTTACTATCAAAAAGAATTGAATGAACTTAAAGGAACAAAATACTCTTTTGCTAATATTATTGGGGAATCTTCCAAAATAATACGGATAAAAAAAGAGGCCCTAGCTGCTTCTCATAGTTTATCAACAGTTTTACTTTTAGGGGAAAGTGGTACCGGAAAAGAATTATTTGCACATGGTATTCATGCCTCTTCTTCTCAGACCGGTATGTTTATTCAAGTAAACTGTGCAGCAATTCCTCCAGAGTTAATGGAATCAGAGTTCTTCGGTTATGCTGAGGGCTCATTTACTGGTGCAAAAAAGGGTGGGAAAAAGGGAAAGTTTGAAATGGCTCAGAATGGAACATTATTTTTAGATGAAATCGGTGATATGCCTCTTTCCCTTCAATCAAAACTATTACGAGTTTTACAAGAAAAGGAGTTTGAACCAATTGGGAGCAATCGTATTATTAAACTCCAAACTAAAATTATTGCTGCAACAAATCAAAACCTTGAAATACTTATTAATGAGGGGAAATTTAGAGAAGATTTATACTATCGTTTAAATATAATGAGGATTAACATTCCACCTTTACGAGAACGAATTGAAGATATACCTGACATTGCAGAATCCATTATTTCTCAACTAAAACTTTCAGGATTTCATTTAGAAGGAATCACGCATTCTGCATTAACAAAGTTATTAAACTATAACTGGCCAGGTAATATTCGTGAGCTATACAATATTTTAGAAAGGGCAGCAAATCTAACAAGTGATGGATATATAGATGCTCAACACCTTCCTGAATCGTTTAATGCTAACACTAATATTCTCGCATCAACTGCAAGTATAAGAATAGATCAAACAAATAAACTTCCTGCATATTCGGAGGAACCTAATAATAAGCCATATTGGAATGCTATTGATCATAAAGAAAAGGAACTCATAATTGCTGCACTTAAAGAAACAAATGGAAACAAAGCAAAAGCAAGTAGATTATTGGGTATCAGTCGCACATGGCTTTACGAAAAGATAAAAAAGTACAATATAAGTATTTGAAAATCATTACAAAACTCCATTTCAAGCATACTACCAAAATAATAGATCCACAAAAGAGAAAGCCAGTCGTACTTTATTGGCATTAATAAAAGAGACAATAAAATATTGTTTTTATACTATTCTGAAGTCCCAAAAATAAAAAGCAAGGAGAAAACATAATGTTTTTCTCCTCGCTTTTTTATAAAAACACTTATAATTTAATAACTTACTGCTATAAACAGTTAATTCGTATTATTTTCTATAACAAAAAAGATAGAGCAAGCATTTCATCCATGCTTTCCCTATCTTTTTATCAGTTAATCTCTATCTAATATGTTTTTCAAATGGTAAATGAGTTTTAATAGTTCTGTGAATAGGTTGATAAAGTCTAAGTATAGATTTAATGCTACGAGTGGCACCTCTTCATCACTAATATGACTTCGAGCGATTTGATTCATATCGTACAACGTATAACCTACAAAAAGCAAAACACCAATTGCACTTGCAAAGACCATAACAATATCGCTAAAACCGACGAAAATCGTAATTATAGAAAAAACGATGACACCGATTAACACAATGAACAAAAATTTGCCCCAGTTACCTAAATTGCGTTTAGTATTATAGCCAATAATACCTGTTACGATAAAGATCGCTGCAGTTGTACCGAAGATAACCAGTACTATGCTTCCACCTAATGCACCGATGTAAAATTGGAGCAAGCTATATAATGTCACACCTGTTAAGAAAGCAAAAAGGATGGATATCGATTTGCTCGCTTTTCTTGCAGCACGACTAAACATAACGATTAATAGTAAGACAACTGTTGCGATACTAATAGGCATTACTAGTGATACGGGAACGAATACCCCAGCAAATAGCCCGATTGCTGTGACTATCCACAGCAATGTAAAAAACCGAAGAACTTTCGAAAATTGTGATTCCATTAAATTTATCTCTCCTATATTGTTAAGCTACTCTTAGTATAAATCTTTTTTGAAGAAAAGTTTAATAGTATGGATGTATCAAACTTTTCTCCTCTTTCAAACAATAATGAATTTCTTCCTTAGCAAAAAAATCTAAAACTATAATGAGTCCACTTATTTTGCATTCCATACTTCGATAACATTTGAAATATTCAGCATTTATACTAGCTATAGATTAGTCATTATAATATGTAAGGAGATTGAATATGAATAATTTCAAATTTATACCTTTAATACTTTTAACGACATTTTTAATGGGTTCTTCTTTTGCAGTAGTTAAAATTGGATTGCCTTATTCATCACCATTGTTATTAGCAGCATTACGTTTTACACTTGCGGGAATCATCATGGCTATTATTGTGATTGTTTTAAAAAGACCTCACCCAACCTCAAAGGAGAATTGGATAAAGTTATTGATAATTGGTAGTTTGCAAACAGCAGGTGTTATGGGTTGTATCTTTTTAAGTTTACGGACGATTACGGCTAGTGAGTCCTCAATTCTCACTTTCACTAACCCATTACTAGTCGTGGTATTTGGCACAATTTTTTCTCAAATACGCTATAAATATTATCAATGGATGGGCGTTCTTTTGGGTTTAGTTGGAGTAGGTATTACAATGGGGGCACAAATTGAATTTAAGATCGGCATTCTTTTCGGCATTCTATCTGCTGTTTTTTGGGCGATGGCCACATTATTAGCTAAAAAGTGGGGAGCATTTTTTGATAATTGGGTTTTATCCGCCTATCAGATGCTTTTTGGTGGATTACTATTATTACTTGGTAGTTTTACTCTTGAAAAATCATTTTTCATTTTGAATGGTAATTCCATACTCATTTTATTATGGCTAAGCATTATGTCATCCATTGTTCAATTTGCTGTCTGGTACTATCTTTTACAAAAAGGTGATCCAGGGAAAACGAGTGCCTTTTTATTTTTAGCACCTTTTTTTGGTGTACTGACTGGCTGGTTATTATTAGATGAACCGTTATACCCTTCTCTTTTAGTTGGTGGCTTATTTATAATTATTGGTATTTATTTGGTCAATAGTAATTTCAAGAAAAAAAACAATCTAGTTCAAAGTGCTGTAAAGGTAAATGAATAGCTTTCGTCAAATCTTAAAACCCTCGCCTTATCTATATAATTAGGCGAGGGTTTTTTCATTTCAACATTACATATTTATATTAAAATTTTGTTTGAAACCTACTTTTCCTTTGTCGGTAATTTTTACAGCACGTATAGATGGTACTCGAACTATCCATCCTAAATTAAAAAAGTGTGTCATAAGCCCATGTCCTAAAGCACCTGCAAGATGATGTTGACGCTCACTCCAGTCTAAGCATGCATGGGAAAATGAGCGGCGTTTTCTTTTAAGTATATTTAAATCAATACCGAATTCAGTAAAGAAGTGTTCTCCTTTAGGAGTAACTATAAATTCTCTCTCTTCTTTTTTTAGATAACCTGAATTCAACATCGATTCGGTTAAGTTTATGCCTAATTTACCAGCTAAATGGTCATAGCAAGTTCTAGCTTCCTGAAGTAATTTTACTTGGCTAGATTGTTTTAATGAACAAACTTCAGGAAGTGGCGAAATGGCAAGTAACGATTCCAAAATACGTGCGACTTCTCCACCCGCCAGTTGATAATAGCGATGGCGTCCCTGTTTCTCTACTTTCACCAAATTACCTTCTACTAATTTTGCAAGGTGAAAGCTAGCTGTTTGTGGTGTTACTGCAGCCATATACGCTAATTCACTGGCTGTATGAAAACGCCCATCCATTAAACTTGTAAGAATTGTTGCTCTTGAAGTTTCTCCAAGGAGAGACGCAACTTCAGCCACATTGGGGTTTATACTCATTTCTAACAACCTTTCTGCATTCCATACTTAGATTATAATCGAAGTACGAAACACTTACAATATCTACCAAATACGTTGTGACCTATTTAATCATCAACACCAATTTAGCCATTTTAATTTTCCAAATAACTTTGCTCAGTTCTAACGTTTCTTATTTAAAATCCTTAGCAGTGACAATGGAATAATCTTCAAAATTTATACTACTTATCTTTACACACTAATTTTCCCTGTCTTTAATTTTAAAATTAATTATCTTTGTAACTATTGTTGTTTTCAAACGTATATAGGGTATCATATCTAATCAGGAGGTCTTTTATATGTTTATAATCCCAACTATTATTGCTTTTTTATATGAACTATTATTAGCTATACCTATTTTAGGTGGCGCTATTATGATTGGTTCTGGATATTCAGCTTTAATGACTGCGCTTGTTATTCACTTAATCGTTCTTGTGCTGCGCTTTGTTACTGGTCACTCAAAAGTTGTACCAATTTTAGCGATTATCTTAACTTTACTGACGTGGATTCCTATTCTTGGATGGACCATTCATATTTTAATCGCAGGTGCTTATCTCATTGATTTTTTTATGGGTTTAGGCAAAAGTTCAATTCAGAAAGATTTTTAATTTAATCAATTAAAAAAACACAGTTTCAATTGTGCAAAATTGAAACTGTGTTTTTTTGTGCGAACTAAATATGAAGCCCCTGTATTGCTTGCGCTATTAAAAAAAGAAAAAACCATATCTTCTCTCCATGTTAAAGAGAAGATATGGTTAATCTGCTTAACAGCAGAAATATTAAATGATGAAGCTTAAATCGCTACAATATTCACAAGTTTCCCAGGAACAGCGATAATTTTTTTAATTTCTTTACCAGCAATTAGTTCTGCAATTTTTTCATCTGCTAATGCAATTTCTTGTAAGTCCTCGCGAGATGCGTCTTTTGCTACTAAAATTTTGGTTTTTACTTTACCATTTACTTGCACTACTACTTCGATTTCATTGTCAGTTAATTTCGACTCATCAAATGTTGGCCATACAGCGTATGTTAAAGTTTCTGCTTTTCCAAATTTCGCCCATAACTCTTCTGCAATGTGAGGAGCAATTGGCGCTAACATTTTTACGAATCCTTCAGCATAAGCTGTTGGCACAACATCTGCTTTGTAGCAATCATTGATGAATACCATCATTTGTGAAATAGCCGTGTTAAAACGGATATGCTCGTAGTTTTCAGTTACCTTTTTCACTGTTTGGTTATACACTTTTTCTAATGTAGTATCATCTGAAGCTTGGATTTTATCTGATAATGATCCGTCTTCATTGATAAATAGTCGCCATATACGATCTAAGAAGCGTCGTGCACCATCAAGGCCGTTTTCAGACCATGGAATAGATGCTTCAAGTGGTCCCATGAACATTTCGTAAAGTCGAAGTGTATCTGCACCGTGGCTCGCAATGATATCGTCAGGATTTACTACATTCCCTTTTGATTTAGACATTTTTTCATTACCTTCTCCTAAAATCATCCCTTGGTTGAATAATTTTTGGAAAGGCTCTTTAGTTGGTACAACACCTAGATCGTACAATACTTTATGCCAGAAACGAGCATATAGTAAATGCAGAACAGCGTGCTCTTGACCGCCAATGTAAATATCAACTGGTAACCAGCGTTTTAGTAATTCTGGATCCGCTAGCATTTCATCATTTGTTGGATCAATATAACGCAGGAAGTACCAACTTGAACCAGCCCATTGTGGCATAGTATTTGTTTCTCGACGACCTTTTCTACCTGTTACAGGGTCAACTACATTTACCCACTCTTCAATATTCGCAAGTGGTGATTCTCCAGTTCCACTTGGTCGGATATCATCTGTTTTAGGTAAAATAAGTGGTAGCTCTGATTCATCAAGCGTTGTTACTTCGCCATCTTCCCAATGGATAACTGGGATCGGCTCTCCCCAATAACGTTGACGGCTAAATAACCAGTCACGTAAACGATAAGAAATTTTCTTTTCTCCTACGCCTTTTTCTTCTAACCATTCAATCGCTTTAGCAATCGCTTCTTCTTTGCCTAAACCATCAAGGAATCCAGAGTTAACATGTTTACCTTCTCCAGCATATGCTTCTTTTTCGATATCTCCACCAGCTACAACTTCGACGATTGATAAATCGAATTGTTTTGCAAATTCGTAGTCACGTTCATCGTGAGCAGGAACAGCCATGATTGCACCTGTACCATATGTTGAAAGTACATAGTCAGCTATCCAAATCGGCATTTTTTCACCATTAATCGGATTGACTGCATAAGCGCCTGTGAAAACACCCGTTTTTTCTTTTGCAAGATCAGTACGTTCAAGATCAGATTTCATTTTCACTTCATCTAGGTATGCTTCAACTGATGCTTTTTGTGCATCTGCTGTAATTTCAGCTACTAGTTTATGTTCAGGAGCAAGTACTGCATAAGTAGCACCAAATAATGTGTCCGGACGTGTTGTGAATACACGGAACGATTGATTTGTTCCATCTACTGTGAATGCCACTTCTGCACCTTCCGAGCGACCAATCCAGTGACGTTGCATATCTTTAATATTTTCTGGCCAATCTACTTCTTCTAAATCGTCGACTAAACGGTCAGCATAAGCAGTAATTTTCAGCATCCATTGTTTCATAGGACGGCGTTCAACAGGGTGTCCACCACGTTCTGATTTACCGTCAATTACTTCTTCGTTAGCAAGTACTGTACCAAGTGCTGGGCACCAGTTAACAGCTACTTCATCAATATAAGCTAAGCCTTTTTTGTATAGTTGAACGAAAATCCATTGAGTCCATTTATAGTAACTAGGATCTGTTGTATTAATTTCGCGATCCCAGTCATACGAAAAGCCAAGTTCTTGAATTTGGCGTTTAAATGTCGCAATATTTTTTGCCGTAAATTCAGCAGGATCATTACCCGTATCTAAAGCGTATTGTTCAGCAGGTAGTCCGAATGCATCCCAACCGATAGGGTGAAGGACATTATAGCCTTGCATACGTTTGAATCGACTTAAAATATCTGTTGCTGTATATCCTTCAGGGTGTCCAACATGTAGACCCGATCCTGATGGATAAGGGAACATATCTAGTGCATAAAATTTTGGCTTTGATTCGTCATTGACAGTTTTAAATGTATTATGTTCTGCCCAATACGATTGCCATTTCTTTTCGATCTCTTGATGATTGAAATTCAATGATTTCTCCTCCTTAAAATAATAAAACAAGTTTCGCCATTCATATTGTCATAATATTCCTATATTTTAGACAAAATAAAAACTCCCGTCCCTAGAAAAAGGGACGAGAGCTTAAAAAGGTTCCCGCGGTACCACCCAAATTAGTGTATTACACTCAACTTGACTCCTTAACGCGGAAAACGGCTTTGGTTACACTTGTATTCACCATTGCAGACTCCAAGGCGAGTTCAATTTATCCATTTACTAGCTCACACCACCCGCTAGCTCTCTTGAAAATCAAATAAATTTACTATTCCTTATCATAGTCTTATTATATTGAATCTAATTCTAATCGAATTGAGCAAAAATAACAAGCTATTTAAAAAATATTGGAAATAAAAGGGTTAAGATACTTGAAATGAAGTGTTCTTTATAATATGTAAAGGGATCGATTTCTACCCTATTTAATGTGAGGAAAAGGTTATCAATAATACACGTTCTATTTTTTATATAGAATATACCTTATCTAACAACTATATTTTCCTGCACATTTTCTATATTTAAATCGGCCCCAGTAGCTGCAACAACTTCTTCTACTGTATACCCTTCAAATACTTCTCTTAATACCAGTCCTGCAGGTGTTACATCAATGACAGCGCGATCAGTAATGATTTTGTCGACCACAGATTTCCCTGTTAACGGTAGCTCACAAGTCTTTTTAATTTTAGCAGAGCCGTCCTTGGCTACATGCTCCATTATTACGATAATTTTCTTTGCACCATGTACTAAGTCCATTGCTCCGCCCATACCTTTAATCATTTTCCCAGGAATCATCCAATTGGCTAAGTCACCTGTTTCAGATACTTCCATTCCACCTAAAATGGCTACATCGATATGGCCTCCGCGGATCATCGCAAATGATTCAGCATTGCTAAAAAAAGCAGAGCCAGGAATAGTTGTTACTGTTTCTTTCCCTGCATTAATCAAATCAGGATCTACCTCATCCTCGGTCGGATATGGTCCTATTCCTAATAATCCATTTTCTGATTGTAAAATTACTTCTTTATTTGAAGCTATATAATTAGCCACTAATGTTGGCATACCAATTCCTAAATTGACATAATTCCCGTCAGCAATTTCCTTTTCCGCACGACGAGCTATTATTTCCCTTACATTCATATCCCAAAGTCCCCTTTCTTTAAGAACGAATCATTAAGCGTTCAATTCTTTTTTCTTGTTTCGCCTGAACTAAGCCTTGTACGTAAATACTCGGTGTCTGAACTTGGTTAGGGTCAATGTCCCCTGGCTCCACTAGTTCCTCTATTTCAGCAATCGTAAATCGTCCAGCTGCAGCCATGATTGGATTAAAGTTTTGTGCTGTTTTGTTATAAATTAAATTACCAAAACGATCTGCCTTAGCTGCTCTTATTAATGAAAAATCTGCACGTAAGGCTTCCTCTAAGACATATTCCTTACCATCGAATATGCGTGTTTCCTTCCCTACTGCAATAGGAGTCCCCACTCCCGCAGGTGTATAAAATGCTGGAATCCCTGCTCCACCTGCACGAATTTTCTCGGCTAGTGTACCTTGTGGTGTCAGTTCTACCTCAATTTCACCAGATAGTACTTGACGCTCGAATTCCTTATTTTCTCCTACATAAGAGCCGATCATTTTCTTTATTTGTTTTTTATGTAGCAGTAATCCAAGTCCCCAATCATCAATGCCACAATTGTTAGAAATGATGGTTAAGTCTTTCACTTCTTTTTCGACTAAAGCTAGAATGAGTTGCTCTGGAATACCAACTAAGCCAAATCCACCCACCATTAATGTCATACCATCTTGAATATCAGCAATCGCTTCGCTTGCAGTAGTATAAATAGGCTTCATCTTCACTACCCCTTTCTTTACTTGAAATTTCTCCCTCTTTCATTTTCTCAAACAAGTAACAAATATTCAAATTCTAGCAAAAATATAAATTTATGTAGTATTTTATGCAAATAAAAAACTGAGAATCTCAAAGACTCTCAGTTTTTTTCTCTTTTAGTGGTCGATCATACATGACGTAAGGTACTATAGCAATCGCAAGGAAAATTGTTAAAACAATAAACATAATATGCATCCCTAATTGATCGGCCAACACACCACCTATAAAGGGTCCAACCATTCTTCCTATCATCGCAGCACTATTTACAACCCCTTGATAAAATCCATCTCGTCCTTTGGGCGCTAAAGTGCTAGCAATTGTAGGAATTGCTGGCCATACGAACATTTCACCAAAAGTCAAAATGATAATTGCGACCATGAACATTTGAAATGATTCTGCAAAGCTCACTACAATAAAGGATACGATATAGATGGAAATCCCTAAAACTAGTTGCGCTTTCATAAGATGTTCCAATTTTTTTACAATCGGATTAATCAGTGGTTGCCCGATTACAATCAATAAGCCATTTACAGTCCAAAGCAAACTATATTGCTTCAATGAAATACCTAAATCTTGTGTATAAGATGAAATTGTAGTCGTCCATTGTGAATAGGCAATCCAACTGAATAGGAAACCTGATGATATTATTAAAAGTGCGATAAAAGAAGATTTATCTTTCACACGCTTACTTTCACTCACAACAGATGTAGGCCCCACTGATTGTTCACCCATGGACCTGAAACCAAAAAAGGCAATGAAAAAGAACACTATATACATTAGCAAATTCGCACTAAATAAATAGTCAAAGCTATACGACGCTACAACTCCTGCAAGAGCTGGACCAATCGCTACACCTAAGTTTTGAGCTAGGTAAATGGCATTAAATCCACGTCGCCCTCCTTCAGGCCAAGCAGTACCTACCATTGCGAACATACTTGGGAATACTACCCCACCACTAAAACCGATTAGCGTTAAAAACCACACGTAATGAGGCCATCCATGCCAAACTGTTAAACCGATTAGACCTAAAATCGTCACGACAATTCCGAACATGATTGCCTTATAGCCGCCATAACGGTCAAATAAATAACCACCTAGTAAGTTACCAACAACACCTGCTGCAGCATTTGCCATTAACACAAGCCCCGCAACAGAAAGAGATTGCCCTAGATGATCATGCATATAAATTGTATTTAAAGGCCATAAAAATGAACTGCCTGTAACATTTACAAGCATACCAATTATTAAAAGCCAAACACTTTTTGGCATCCCCTTACCCCCATTGTTTCGTATAACTAAATAATCTTATTTCATTTCCACTATTTCAACAACCCCATTAAGCTTTTTTCTATTAATTTTTTTCACTTGAAACAAAATGATTCGATGAATTGGCCATTCCCATGTTAAAATAGTTCGTTAGAGGAGTGAAAACGCATGACTGAAAATTTATTTCCGTTCCCTTCTGATGGGAAACGTTATTATACATGGAATCGATATTTACGTGATGAGTTTGGTCACAAAGTATACAAGGTAGCTTTGGATGCAGGTTTTGACTGTCCAAACCGTGACGGCACTGTAGCATTTGGTGGTTGTACATTTTGTAGTGCAGCCGGCTCAGGTGACTTTGCTGGTGATCGCGTAGATCCAATTCCAGTTCAATTCAAAAAAATTAAAAATAAAATGGAGCAAAAATGGAAAAACGGCAAAACGATGGCCTATTTCCAAGCGTATACAAATACACATGCCCCATTACCAATCTTAAAAGAGAAATTCGAGGCAGCTTTAGCTCAAGAAGGTGTTATGGGGATTAGTATTGCTACCCGACCTGATTGCTTGCCTGACGACGTTGTTGAATATTTAGCTGAACTTAACGAAAGAACTTATTTATGGGTAGAACTAGGTTTACAAACAGTCCATGAGAAAACAGCCACAATGATTAATCGTGCACATGATTTCGCGACTTATGTTGAAGGCGTCGAAAAATTACGCAAACACAATATACGAGTATGTAGTCATATCATTAACGGGTTACCTCTTGAAACAAATGAAATGATGATGGAGACTGCACGAGCTGTCGCTAAACTTGACGTACAAGGGATCAAGATTCATCTACTTCATTTATTAAAAGGTACACCGATGGTTAAACAATATGAAAAAGGCATGCTTGAATTTCTGGATAAGGATGCATATATTAAGCTAGTAGCTGACCAACTGGAAATCATTCCTCCTGACATGATTGTACATCGAATTACAGGTGATGGACCTATCGACTTAATGATTGGACCAATGTGGAGTGTTAATAAGTGGGAAGTGTTAAATGGTATTGATACTGAACTTGAAAGACGAGGTAGCTGGCAAGGAAAGCTTTATAATGCGGAAGTGACATCTAAATGAAGCTTCAGCGCGTATTACAATACACAAAGGCTTTACTAGCAGATATAGTAGTAGCTGGTGATTCTGTGGTTGATGCGACAGCTGGAAATGGACATGATACCGCTTTTCTAGCAGAGCTTGTAGGCGCTACAGGGCGTGTCTATGCTTTTGATGTTCAGCAGCAAGCAGTTGACGCGACAAAGTTACGCCTTAAGGAAAAACAATTAGACAAACAAGCTACTGTTATTTTAGATGGTCATCAAAACGTTAAACACTATGTATCAGAGCCTATTAAAGCAGCTATTTTCAATCTCGGTTATTTACCTGGCAGCGAACACTCTATTGTTACAAAGCCTGGCACAACAATCGAAGCAACCTCTGACTTATTAGACCTATTACATGTGGGCGGTATGATGATTCTCGTTGTTTACTATGGTCATGAAGGCGGCAAAGATGAACGCGATAAATTATTAGCTTATGTTAGTGACTTACCACAAAAATACGTTCATGTTTTACGTTATGAATTTATCAACCAAAAAAATGACCCTCCATTTATCATTGCTCTAGAGAAAATGAAGGACTTACCATAAACGAATTACTACCATACAAGACTTCTATTACCGTTCATACAGGTGATGGAAGTCTTTTTTTATACCTTCCACCTTATTCATCTACAAAAAATACTTGAATAAAAGCCATTGCACATAGTGATACTGATAATATTCTATTTTCATAAGGAGAATCAGTATGCCAAAAATCCATGCAGTTAGTACATATAATCCACCTTTTACATTAGTACAATCTCAGGCTGAGCATTTTGTTCGCACTCTTTTTTCGAAAAAAATAACTCAACTAGAGCGTTACTTGCGTGTTTTTGAAAATGGTGAGATTCTTAATCGCCATCTTACTATGCCAATTGATTGGTATAAACAAGATCACGATTTCGCCGAACGTAACCGACTTTATATTGAACACGCTGTCTCTTTTGGCGTTACCGCTATTGAGAGCTGTTTAGAAAAAGCTGGCGGTGTCAGTACGAAGGATATTGATGCCATTGTATTCATCTCAAGTACTGGCATTTCAACACCAAGTATTGATGCTCGAATTATGAACAAACTTCCTTTTTCTGAACATGTTGTACGGATTCCTATTTGGGGACTAGGTTGTGGCGGTGGTGCCGCAGGAATTAGTCGGGCTAATGACTACTGTATTGCCCACCCTGCTTCAAAAGTTTTAGTACTATGTGTTGAGCTTTGTAGCCTCACTTTCCAAGCGAATGATATAACTAAAAGTAACCTTATAGGCACATCGCTTTTTGGAGATGGTGTTGCTTGTGCGCTCATTTGTGGGGATGCTGTCATGGCATCTTCTCGCCAGCCATTACCTGCAATTAAAGCTACTGCTTCCAAATGGCTTCCAAACTCAGAGGATGTCATGGGATGGGCTGTTGAAAATACAGGCTTTCATGTCATATTCGCCAAAAGTATCCCTAGTGTTATCGAAAATTGGCTAGCCCCTTTTGTAGAAGAATTTTTACAAGCTAACAAAACAGGGCTTTCAAACCTCAATCATTTTGTAGCACATCCGGGTGGAAAAAAAGTATTAGCTGCTTATGAAACGGCTCTTCGAATAGATTCAAAATTACTTACACCAAGTAAAACCATACTACAAGATCATGGCAATATGTCTTCTCCTACTGTTTTATATGTATTAGCAAAGACGATGACAGAGTATGCTAATAAAGGAGATATTGGCTTAATGGCCGCTTTAGGACCTGGTTTTAGTGGAGAACTATTACTCTTAGAATGGAAGTGATGACTTGCTATTTTCTATCGTCTTCATACTAATTTGTTTACAACGCTTAGGAGAATTAATGGTTGCAAGGTCAAATGAGCGCTACCAAAAAAAACAGGGGGCTATTGAAGCTGGACAGGGGCACTATCCACTCGTCGTGATATTGCATACTCTCTTTTTATTTAGCTTACTTGTTGAATATTTATGGTTCAAACCTCCACTGAGCCCACTATGGCCTTATCTGTTAATTGCCTTCATCACGCTACAATTTGCACGTGTTTGGGCGATTCAATCACTTGGTCGTTTTTGGAATACGAAAATCATTATTTTGCCCGGAGCCAAACTAGTAAAGCGAGGGCCATATAAATGGATGCCACATCCAAATTACGCCATTGTCGCTCTCGAAATTGCTATTATACCTCTTATTTTCCAAGCATATTTCACTGCTATTATTTTTACGTTGCTTAATTTTGGGATGATGCTTATACGTATTCCGATAGAAGAAGAAGCACTTTCACAATATAGCAATCATCCTTCTAATGAACCTGATAAAATTTCCAGTTAAAATAAATAACCTCTACTTAGCTAAATTTGCTAAGTAGAGGTTATTTTTAAATTATTTCCTTTGCAATTAGTTCAAAGGATTTTAATTTGTCTTCAAAATTATAAGCAATCGTTACAAGCATCACTTCTTCTGCTTGGTATACTTCAGCTAAGTTTTCAATTTGCTCTTTTACTTGTTGAGGGTTTCCTACAACTAATCTTTTACGGAATTCCTCAATACTTTGCAAATCATAGATTGTATATGGATAATTCATAGCTGTTTCAATAGATGGTGTTCCATCTGATGGCTTACCTTGTACTAAACGGAGCATAGCCAGTTCCTTTGAAGATGCAATTTTCTTAGCATCTTCTTCAGTCTCTGCACATACAACAAAGACGGCAACTGCTTGCTTTGGCTGTTGCAAATATTGAGATGGTTTAAAGCGGTCTCTATATGCCTTGGCATAAGAAGGGCCCCCATCACCATTAATAAATTGAGCGAACATATAAGGCAAGCCTTTTTCCGCTGCTAAATATGCTGAATTAGCACTTGAACCAAGCATCCAAACAGGTGGAGCGCTATTGGTCACTGGCGTTGCTTTTAAGCCTTGGAATTGATGACCTTCTGGTACTGCATCATGCAAATACATAAGTAAATCATCAATCTGGTTAGTGAACTGATTGACATCACGAAAGTTTCCATCATGTAAAGCATGGGTTGCACGTGGCATTCCACCTGGTGCTCTTCCCATCCCTGCATCTATACGCCCTGGGTATAGGGCTTCCAATAACTTAAAATTCTCTGCAACTTTATATGCTGAGTAATGTGGTAGCATTACACCACCTGATCCAATGCGAATACTCCTAGTTGCTGATGCTAAATGAGATATTAGTATTTCAGGCGATGAACCCGCTAAAGTTGTTGTATCATGATGTTCTGAAACCCAGAATCTTGAATATCCCCATTCTTCTGCCCTCTGTGCTAAAATAGTTGTTTGTCGCAATGCCTCGACAGCATTGGAACCTTCAGAGATGGATGACTGGTCTAATATACTTAATCGAATGTCCAAAAAATCGCCTCCTAGCTAAAGAGTACCGAAACTTATAAATTTACACCAATAAAAAGTATTAAGGGTATTTGAGTTACACTTAGTACTTAAACTTTTTTGTTTTAATTGTATGTAAACTAAAAAAGCGCCCCTTATGTCATTGTCAGACTAAGAGACGCTCTATTTTATTGTAAAACTTTACTATTTTAATATGAATACAAAATTTCATTATCGTACAAATCGATTCAAATATCAGTTAAATACTTATTTTCTTTCTTTATTTCTTTGTTCCCAGAATTCAGCATTTTTGATTCCTAATTTGACTGGATCAAATTGTGGATCAATACCTTGCTTTTTCTGCATTTCATAATCTTTTAATGCAATAAGCGTTGGTTTCACCAAGAATAATAGCGCTATGATGTTTACCCAAACCATTAGTCCCAGACCAATGTCACCTAAAATCCAAGCTAAATCCGATGTTCGAACGGCACCATAGAAAGTCGTAGCAATAATAATAATTTGCACGACACGTATGCCGACTTTCTGCCGCTTCCCTTCAAACATATAAGCAATATTCGTTTCAGCAATGTAATAATAAGCCATTGTCGTTGTAAAAGCAAAAAAGAATAATGCAATAGCAACAAAACCCGATCCTATCCCAGCACTCGGGAATGCACTATCGACAGCAGCTTGAGTATAGGCTGTCCCTGCGATAATACCTGGTGCGTTTTCAACTAAATATTCACCTTTACCATCATCTAATTGGACATTATACATACCTGAGAATAGAATCATAAATGCTGTTGCCGTACAAACTAAAAATACAGCTAAGTATACAGAAGCCGTTTGTACTAGACCTTGTTTTACCGGGTGAGATACCTCAGCAGCAGCAGCTGGGTGTGGCCCCGTACCTTGTCCAGCTTCACTTGCATAAACACCACGTTTTACTCCCCACGCTATTGCTGCACCGATCATCCCACCAAAAGTAGAATCTAGACCGAACGCACTTCGAATAATTAAAGAAAATACTTCAGGTACCTTTTCAATATTAATTACAATAATAATAGCTGCGACAAGAAGATATCCTAACGCCATAAACGGTACGATAAAAGAAGCTACTGAAGCTATACGTTTTACGCCACCTAAAATAATTGCACCTAAAATAACACAAACTACTAAACCTGAAATCCAATGCTCTATGCCAAATGCAGTATACATCGAGTCAGCAATAGCATTTGATTGTACGGTTGGTTGTAAAAATGCCATTGCCACAACTGCTGCTACAGCAAAAATCATCCCTAACCAACGTTTCCCTGTACTTTTCTCGATATAAAATGCAGGACCACCTCGATAAACACCGTTTCTTTTCTCTTTATATATTTGTGCTAACGTTGATTCTACATAAGCGGTTGCAGATCCTATGAAGGCAATTACCCACATCCAGAAAATTGCACCCGGCCCTCCAAATGCAATTGCAGTAGCAGTACCTGCAATATTACCCGTCCCAACACGACCAGATAACGCCATAGATAATGCTTGGAAAGAGGATACACCTGCTTCAGATTCTTTACCACTGAAGATTTGTTTAAACATGTCTTTCAATAAACGGACTTGCACACCTTTTGTTAATATAGTAAATAATAATCCGACTAGTAAAATACCGTAGATCATCCACGGTCCCCATAAAATTTCATATACACTGGTAATAATGGCTTCCATCTATTGTCCCCCATTGATCATAATAAATTATTCCAATAATAATATATTTTGCCAGTTTCAAATAAAGGAAAAATTCATTCTATTGAAATAGCAATTGTTATGTATTATATATCAAAACCATAAAATTTGAAATATCCCTCATGTGTTATATGACAATTGAAATCGGTTACAAATAAAAAAGACGGAATTTTGTAAAATTCCGTCAAATCTTAAATAATATATCCAACTGATTTTAATGTATTAAAGATAAAACTTTCCATATATGCATAAATATCTTCGCGTTCAGGTTCTTGGAACAAATCATGATAACAGGATTTCCATTCCTTATATTGATACTCTGATAAACTTTGTTGTCCTAGCCACTTTTTACTATACGCTACATCCGCTATTTTATCGTTGCCACCAGTCATTAATAAAATCGGGATATTTGGAAATACCGTTTGTTGTGATATACCTTTCATAAAACTATGAAGTTCACGATACCAATTGACAGTAATGACATCATTATAGTAAATATCATCTTTTTCCTCTTTATAAAATTCATAGCTTCTCGTTAAGTGTTTTATGTTGATTTCATGATTGATTTTCAGATTTCCAGTCAGTTTACTTAGACCTGTTAAAGCATTTGATAATTTTGATGGTTGGTGTTTTAAATGCATCCAAGGTGACGTTAATATCACACCTGTACATTCGTACTTGAATTTTTCAACAACATGGATTCCTAAAATAGCTCCTAAACCATGTCCCACTACAAATACAGGCAAGTTATATGTTAAAGCTGCTTGCATTAGTTGTTTAACGAATGTTTCGTAACTTTTAAATGCTTCACTATGCACACGTTTATGTCTACTTTCCTCGCCATGTCCAGGTAAATCTCCTGAAATAACATGAATACCAGACGTTCTTAAATTTTCGATTAGCCATGCATAGCGACGATGATGTTCGTATGCACTATGTATAATTACAGCGACAGCTCTTGCTTGGCCATCCGTTTCCCATTTCCACATTACTCTCTCACCTCATAAATTCCTCTTTATATATTTTAACGTATTATGACTATTTCAGTTCCATTCATTGCTTCCTTTTGTTACGATAATAATACATAATAACTTGAAATGAGGCGTTTTTCGATGATTTATCCATTTAGAGACAAAAAACCATCTATTGACCCATCCGTTTTTATCGGTGATAACGTAATTATCACTGGCGATGTTACTATCGGACCTGATTCTTCTATTTTTTACAATACAGTTATTCGAGGAGATGTTTCGCCTACGATCATTGGACGTAAAGTGAATATCCAAGATTTATGTTGTTTACATCAAAGTCCTGCTTATCCACTTATTTTAGAAGACGATGTGACAATTGGACATCAAGTAACATTACATAGCTGTACTGTAAAAAAGGGCGCTCTAGTCGGGATGGCTTCAATTATTCTAGATGGTGCTGAAATTGGTGAAGGTGCATTTATAGGTGCCGGCAGTCTCGTTTCACAAGGCAAGAAAATTCCTCCAAACACATTAGCATTTGGACGCCCTGCAAAAGTTATTAGAGAGTTAACAGAGGAAGATAAAAAAGATATGGATCGTATTGTCAACGAGTATTACGAAAAAGGACAATATTATAAATCACTTCAAAAATAATTCGATCAAGATGCCTGAGTATCGTTTTTCAAACGATTACTCAGGTTTTTTTAATCTCTAACTATGAGTTTCTTCTATAATAAAACAAAAAATATCCCGAACTACAATGATTACTTAAATAATCAACATGTAACTCGGGATATTTTATGTTATTGCGATTTTCTAGGTTGAATTAAAGTCCCGCTTTTTCTTTTAAAACGGCAGCTTTATCAGTAGCTTCCCAAGGAACATTCAAATCTGTACGGCCGAAGTGACCATAAGCAGCTGTTTGTTTATAGATTGGACGACGTAGATCAAGCATTTTAATAATACCAGCTGGGCGTAAATCAAATAATTCACGAACCCATTCAACTAAATCTGCTTCGTTTACTTTACCAGTACCGAAAGTATCAATTGCAATTGAAACTGGTTGTGCAACACCAATTGCATAAGCCAGTTGTACTTCACAACGCTCAGCAAGTTCAGCTGCTACGATATTTTTTGCAACATATCGCGCTGCATAAGCTGCAGAACGGTCAACCTTAGTCGCATCCTTACCAGAGAAAGCACCGCCACCATGACGAGCATATCCACCATAAGTATCTACGATAATTTTGCGTCCCGTTAAGCCTGCATCACCTTTTGGTCCACCAATTACAAAACGACCAGTTGGGTTGATGAAGTATTTTGTTTTTTCATCTAGTAATTCAGTAGGTACAACTGGAGCAATTACACGTGCTTGTAAATCCTCTTTAATTTGCTCTAATGTTACTTCTGGATCATGTTGAGTTGAAATAACAATTGTATCCACACGAACTGGACGATTATTTTCATCATATTCGATTGTTACTTGTGTTTTACCATCTGGACGTAAATAATCTAACTCTTTTGTTTTACGAACTTCAGTTAAACGTCGTGCTAATTTATGTGCCAAGCTAATAGGTAAAGGCATTAACTCAGGTGTCTCGTTACATGCGTATCCGAACATTAAACCTTGGTCACCTGCACCAATTGCTTCAATATCTTCATCTGTCATTGAACCTTCACGTGCTTCAAGTGCTTGGTCAACGCCCAATGCGATATCAGCTGATTGCTCACCGATTGCCGTTAAAACAGCTACGTTTTCGCCATCAAAGCCATATTTACCACGTGTATAGCCGATTTCCTTTACCGTTTCACGAACGATTTTAGGAATATCAACATAAGTTGATGTTGTAATTTCTCCAGCTACTAATACAAGACCAGTTGTTACTGTAGTTTCACATGCTACACGTGCATTCGGGTCTTTTGAAACGATTTCATCTAAAATGGCATCCGAAATTTGATCACAAATTTTATCTGGATGTCCTTCTGTTACACTCTCTGATGTAAACAGTCGACGGTTTGTCATTTGGTTTCCTCCTATTATCTGCGAGATTGCCTCGGAAATGATACGGTACTCATTACCCATGTTAGTTCTTTCCAGTAGGATTGAACGCCAAGCCGTTGCTGCTTTTAACACGAGGATTCTAGAAAGTGCCACTATATATAAATAGAACCGCATAAATTACATATACTAATCAAAAATTTAGGAATTGGTCTATTTTAAATAAAAAAACCCTTCCCCCATTATTACTAATGAGTGGAAGGGAATAATTCATAAGCACCTTTCACTCTTATCGTTCAAGGATTAAATCCTTGCATCAGATTAAGCACCAGCGCATCACATAAAATCACAATGCAGGTTGCCGGGTTTCATAGGGCCTGACCCTCCACCAGCTCGGGATAAGAGTATCCGTTCAATTTCCCATATTAGAACATTATAACTTAGTTGTCAACCTCTTTTTCATTTCTAAAAAAAAGTACAACTTTCATAAAAATTATATGGTAATTAGTATAGATTAATTAACTAAATGTGTTATACTAATTTCCGAAATGAATTATAAATCCCCTCTAATAGAGGAATAATATAAAAAGGATGGTACGTAAAACGATGAATTCAGTAGAAATTACGAATGAACTGAAGGAATTATTGAAAGGTGAAAATATTCTTGAACAACTTTCAGTACCACAATTAACAGAAAAAGCTACTTCACGCGGTGAGGCAATCCTAACTGTTGATGGTGCAGTAAGAGCAGTCACAGGAAAATATACAGGTCGTTCTCCTAAAGATAAATATATGGTTGAAGAAGACAGTTCGAAAGACAAAATTGATTGGGGTAAAGTAAACAAACCAATTTCTTCGGATATCTTCGACTCATTATACACTAAAGTAGTAAACTACTTAAAAGAAAAAGAAGAATTATTTGTATTTAAAGGTTTTGCAGGTGCAGACCCATCATCTCGTTTAGCTATTCGTGTAGTAAATGAATACGCTTGGCATAACCTATTTGCACATCAATTATTCATTCGTCCTACTGAAGAGGAATTAGAAACTCATGAAGCTGACTTCACAATCGTTTCTGCTCCAACTTTCAAAGCGGACCCAGCAGTAGACGGTACTGATTCAGAAACTTTCATTATCGTTTCCCTTGAAAAACGTATCATCCTTATTGGCGGAACTGAATACGCTGGAGAAATGAAAAAATCGATTTTCAGTATCATGAATTACTTATTACCACAACAAGGTATTCTTCCAATGCACTGTTCAGCAAACGTTGGTGAAGCAGGCGATGTAGCATTATTCTTCGGTTTATCTGGAACTGGTAAAACAACTTTATCTGCAGATGCAGATCGTAAACTAATTGGTGATGATGAACATGGTTGGTCTGACAACGGTGTCTTCAATATCGAAGGTGGTTGCTACGCTAAGACTATCAACCTGTCTAAAGAGAAGGAACCGGAAATCTACAATGCTATCAGTTTTGGTACGGTATTAGAAAACGTAGTAGTAGATGAAGAAACACGCATTCCTAACTACGATGATGTTTCGCTAACAGAAAATACTCGTGTTGCTTACCCAATCCAAAATATCGAAAACATTGTTGATCCATCTGTTGCAGGCCATCCTAAAACAATCATCTTCTTAACTGCAGATGCATTTGGCGTATTGCCTCCAATCAGTAAATTATCAAAAGAGCAAGCAATGTATCACTTCTTAAGTGGTTTCACATCTAAACTAGCAGGTACTGAACGTGGTGTTACTTCACCTGAACCAGTATTCTCAACATGCTTCGGTTCTCCATTCCTACCACTTCCAGCAACAGTTTACGCTGAGATGTTAGGTAACCAAATCGACGAACACGAAGTAAACGTTTTCTTAGTAAACACTGGTTGGACTGGCGGCGAGTACGGTGTTGGTAACCGTATGAAACTTTCTTACACTCGTACAATGATTCGCGCTGCAATCGACGGTAAACTAAATAACGTCTTTACTGAAAAAGATGCAATCTTCGGTTTAGAAATGCCTGTAGCTATTGAAGGTGTTCCAACTGAAGTATTAAATCCACGTAACGCTTGGGAAGATAAAGAAGCTTATGATCAAAAAGCTTACGCACTTGCTGGCATGTTCCGCGAAAACTTTAAAAAATTCGGTGTTGTTTCAGAAGATATCGTGAACAACGGCGGTCCTATCGCTTAATTCAATCGAGCAAATTAGAAAAGACCACTCTCTGAGTGGTCTTTTTATTTTAAATATATATAAATTGATAAAACCGTTGATTGTTTTCCTTTACACTTTTTGCGGGAGGGCGTTTCGCCACCTCCGCTCCAATCAACTTATTCAACGTCATCATCATAAAATACCGCTTCTGTATGAGGGTTAGAAAATTGTTTTATCAATTCTTCAGAATGTGCTCCTGTGACTTTATTAAACCGTAGCTCAAGGCCGTAATCCCTAACCTCTATTCTGCCATTCCCATTTTCGTCATAATAGCGCATAGAGAACCATTTTAACTTTCCCTCTTTAGTAGCTGCATGATTTTTGAAAAATGCACGATTATCATCTATTAGAGGGATTTTTTGAATTTTTATAAGACCTTCATCTTTGGAGATATCGGATATTTTTTCTAATTCTTCAATAACGTCATGTTCTTCTTGCCAACTTTGAATCTCTACCTCTACACACTCTTTTGTGAATTCATCGCAAAGAGTTGACCAAAATGCATATGTCTCCTCAAAACTTGCGCTTACTTTCACTTTTTCCGGGTCGACTGTTATTTTCACATAACCTAACATAAGTTCACCCCTTTTGGAGTTTCATCCAATTACATGCGCTCTTAACTATTTTGTGATTGACTGCACTAGGGAAAAAATGCGTATAGTCATTAAAATACCATGTTTCTACATGCTTATTAAATACCTTTAAGCTTTCTTCAAGTAATAATGCATGATGCAATCCAACGTTCTCATCCTTTTTACCATGAATAATTAATACAGGCACATTTAATTTATTTATCTCCGCAATTGGTGAACGCTCTTCATAAGCCTCAGGCACCTTAGTAGGTGATCCACCTATTACCCTTTTCATCATTCTGCGCATATCTATACGTTCTTCATACGTAAATTTAGGATTAGAAACGCCTGCCCAAGTCACAATCGAGGTAATATCATCTCGCAAAACCCCAGTCCAAAGGGCCATCAAACCACCTCTAGAAAATGCGAATATATGAATACGATGTGTACGACAAAATTGTTTTAATACATCGACACCACTTACTGCATCATAACGGTCATTTCCACCAAATTCATCTCGACCTTCTCCCCCACGATTTCCGCGGTAATACGGCGCAAAAACAACTAATCCTTGCGATGCAAATTGTGCAATACGAGCAGGTCGTACCATACCAATGCCTTGCATACCACCACGTAAATAAAGTAGACCTTCATAAATACCCTTTGCGACTGGCTCTGCAAGTAATCCCTTCACTCGTAATCCTTTTGACCAATATGTAATTTCAGTTAGACGAACTTTTGGATTTGGAGACGGATAATCACGACGACTTTCAACGAAGCCACTTATCTTCACGTTCACTCACCTTCTCCAGCATTTTTTTCATCCCTGCATCTTTCATGTAGAAGCTTAGTCGATCACTATTATGTAACTCTTCATCCGATAGCAACACAACTCCATTCGTTTCAAATTGTTGCTGAATGTCATCGATTTTCAATACATTTGCCACATATACGGCTTTACTAAAAGGACACTCATCATGAACATAGTATGTTGCTAACCATTCTATCTCATGAATGATAGCACCTGTTTCTTCATATACTTCCCTTTCAGCAGCTTGTTCTAACGTCTCTTCTCCTTCTACTTTACCACCCGGAAATTCAAGGCCCCGTTTTGGATGATCTGTTAATAACCACTGTTTATGATATTTAGCCAAGACTAATACATGCTTTGGCTCCATTTTAAAAGCATTTTTTTTAAAAGATAATTCAACACCATTACCTTTTAAATCCGTAAATGTAAACATACCTTCGATCACTCCCTATTGCTCTAAGTGTAACGAAGGTATGTTTTTCAATCAACTATAATATGGCATTTGTTCGATTAGTTGCTTCGTTTCTGTATCGCCAAATTCATGAACAAGTGCATACAATTTCTTTAAACGTAAATCAACTTCATCGTTTTCCTGATCTAAATGGTATGGAATGTAAGGTAATTGAGCTCTCCATATACTCTTCCCATCAAAATACTCTGCTTGATTAAATAGTTGGTCAAAAACTTTTATATACTGAGGTTCGATCTGAAGTTTAAATTCCCATGGTGATTCGTCAGGAGAAGTATAGTAACGCTGATTTGCAATCGAAACGTAAAGAGTAATGGGTTTATTCATCATATCATCCTTTTTTAAAATATAGGATAACCCAATCTATATCAATTATACTTTGAAGTTCAGCATACTTAGCAATATCCACTTGTTGATCAATAATAACTGGTTGTTTATATTAGGTATCTAAAACTAATATGTTCAATATTTCATAAACATAAAAGCATATTCACTTGAATTTTTTTCCAAAATTTTCAAATGACTATAGTAATTTCCATCCTAATTTTACGACTGCCTTTACCAATAGCGCTTCGGATAATGGTGTTTCTTAAAAATGTTCTTCACTTATAAACGTAGCATGAATAAAATGTAAAAACCCGCCTCTACGAATCTTTAAGTAAAGGCGGATTCAAAATTTTTATTTTTGATATTATTTAGATAAACCATATTAATATGCCACATTTTATTCATCTTATTAAAGCTTGGACAATACTACGAAAATTTTATATCCAACACCAAGTATATTAAGCTTCTTCACCCTCATGGCTAAATTGCCATTCGATACCAAACTTGTCCTTTAAACTTCCATAGCATTTGCTCCAAAATGTTTCTTGTAGCTCCATAGTAACTTTTCCTCCAACTTTTAGTGCTCCAAAAGCAGATTTAAGTTGTTCCTCATTGTCACTAACAACGGCTAAGCTAACATTATTCCCTACTATAAAAGGAGAACCAGGGAAAACATCAGAAAACATAACATTACTTCCAAGAATGTTTAGTCGAGTATGCATGACTAAATCTTTTGCTTCCTCTGGTAAAGTATATTCAGGATTTTGTGGCGAATCACCAAAAGTCATAATTTCTGGTTTCTCTGTGTTAAAAACCTCTGCATAAAACTCCGCTGCTTCGCGACAATTTCCATTAAAATTAAGATACACATTAATAGCCATTTTGCACACTCCTCTTTCACTTCATATTGGTTCAAACATAATTACATTCTAATTTTATATTTCCAACATATAGTAGTCAAATTTTTCAGTTATATGACTCGTAATTAGAATTTTTTCACCCCAATAAAAAAACCACGTACTACAAAGTTGAAGTACGCGGCATAAGCAAATCAGGCTTGGACGTCAATAGTTGCCCCTTTATAAGGGTGAGCCGCTTGAGCAGGCTCTGGCATTGCTTCTAATAGCTGTACAGCTGCTGTCGCTTGCATATTCATCGAATTTTGCAAAACGCTCATTTGTACTGTCTGTTGAAGCTGTGCAAGATCCATTGACATCATAGAGTTAATATCCATTAGTATCACTCCCTTATCTTTAATAGTATCGGAAATCCCAAGATATTATTAAATGCTTGCAAAAAATCCCTTGTAATATTTACATATCCAAGGGAACTATCTTTTATCTTAATTCATAGAAAGCTCTGAACTTACAATTGTAACCGTGCAGTCCGTTTCACCATATTTGCCATAAGCCGCATGATAAGTAGGACCTACACCTTGTTTAAAACCAAATGAATGGCGGATGCCTGCTGAGATGAACTTTTTCGCCTCAATAACAGCTTCTGGTACAGCTTGACCTTTTGCTAAACCCGCTGTGATTGCTGCTGAGTATGTACAGCCCGCACCATTTGTATGGATTGTATCGAATCGTGGCGCCTCCAACAAATAGAATTGTTCACCGTCATATAATACATCAATTGCAGGGCCTTCTAATCGCCCGCCTTTTACAAGTACATATCGTGGTCCTAATTCGTGTAATTTCTTTGCCGCTACTTTTAAATCTTCTACAGAGTTTAACTCCATGCCGCCTAGTAAATAAGAAGCTTCTGGCATATTCGGTGTGATAATCGTTGCTAGAGGGATTAGTTGCGTACGCATCGCTTCCATCGCATCTTCTTTTAATAATGCGGAACCAATTTTCCCAATCATTACAGGGTCTACAACAATTTTTTTCACACCGGATCGTTGAATCCACTTCACCACATTTATTATTATTTCGTGTGTGAAAAGCATACCTGTTTTAATTGCATCTGCACCGATATCTTCTAAAATCGTGTGAATTTGTGCCTCAATCGCTTCAACTGATTGCGGGAAAATCCCTTGTCCTGTGTGAGGATTTTTTGCCACAATAGCCGTAATAGCTGATGTACCAAACACATCTAGCTCCTGAAAAGTTTTGATATCTGCTTGAATCCCTGCTCCACCGCGCGCTGCTGATCCTGCGATTGTTAATGCTCTGGAAACTGTCATATTGATTCTATCCCTTCATTTATCTTTCAATTAATTGTGCTTTACTAGTACCTTTAACTCTCTCTGTAATTGTCATCATGATTATTCTTATGACAAAGATTCCAACTAATACCCAAAGTGTGTGTCCTAGAGGAATTGGATACTTTAATGTAGCATGGTAAACTACTACACCTGCTAACCAAAGAAGTGAACTTTGCCAAGACCATTTCTTTTGTGGATCTATATGTCGACGCTTTAATAAATAATAATCAGCAAACAAAATACCATATAGCGGTGCAAAGACAGAACCTATGAAATACAAAAAGTCCTCATATGCAGATACACTTGCGGCAATTGCAATTACCACTGCTAGAACCGTGAATAGAACCGAAACATAACGCTCATTGGCTCTTGGAACAAAATTTTTAAAATTAACACCTGCAGAATACGAATCTAAAAATGTTGTTAAGACAGTAGATAATAACACAATCAATAATGCGACTACACCTAGACCGCTCGCCATCAAAATCTCACTAATATCAGATGAACCAACGTAAAGACTACCACCAAGTCCGATGATAAACATAAATGTACTTCCTAGACTGTAACCTAGTACGCTCATTATTGTACCCATTTTCGGATGTTTCACATGGCGTGTATAGTCTCCAATCAAAGGTAACCATGAGAGAGACATAACTGCACTCAACTCTACAGCTGTACTGAATTTCATCGTTGCATCGGGTACTGTCCCAACTCCTCCTCCACCAAAAATAACGGAAGTTAAAATAATCGTAAAACCAAATAATATCGTCACTGCAACAATATTCAGCCTTGAAATTTTCTTCAAACCAAATAATACCCACATCACAAGAATAGTACCGATTAAAATACTCCACAGTGCTTGAAAATCAAATGCAAATAACTCTTTAGAAATACCATTTAATGCAATTGAACCCGTTGCAATCATTACCGAAGCCCAGCCAACAAGTTGTAGCATATTCAAAATCGTTAAACCATAAGAGCCATATGTACCAAAGGAAATACGCGTTGCTTGTAAAGCTGTTACACGACTATTCGCACTAATCCACGCGGATAAAAATAATATAGTTGCCCCGATTACATGACCCAGAATAATTGCCTGAATCCCTCTCGTTAATCCTAGTGGGGCTAATAGTGAGCCTGTAACAATTTCTGCAATCGATACAGAAGCTCCAACCCAAAGAAAGAATTGGCTAATGGTCGTTGTATTATATGTATTATTCATGTTAGCCTCTATTCTTTTCACAAATATTTTCAGAATTATTCGCTATTGTACCTTAATATATGATTATATTAAAAGGACCAATATTGGATAAAATGATAAGGTCAGTTTACTTCTTTGTGAAAAGAAAAATGATTTCTCCTAACATTAATAAAAGTACGAATTAGCTCCCACCATTTCGGAGGGCACTGAAAAAGTCCATAAAATGAATTTTAGCCATGGCGGAGACGATTAATCGTTTCTGCCATGGCTTTTTCTTCGATGCCGTTAATTTCCGTTCCGGCGAAGTGGTCGCCGCCTGCACTCCAATCAACTAGTTTGATCGCTTTTCTGTGTTTTCCATTCTTTCCGATTCACACCTAACTCTTTAAATGAAAAGTATACCTGGGCTGGTCTTTTATCGTACCTCTTTGACGAGGTCATGTTTAGTTGAATGAACAGCTGAAGAATCCTATACTTGGCGCGATTTTTTAGAGTCCACGTTACAATTCGTCCTTGTCTAGTTCTGCCTGCGTATTGAATCATTATTCTGTGCACACTACTTTATCCACGTCCAGCTTGGAAAGATGGGTATAAAGTCATACCACCATCAGCAAATAATGTAATACCTGTTACATAGCTCGCTTGGGAAGAGGCAAGCCATGCTGCTGCCGCTGCAATTTCTTCCGGTTTTCCAATATACCCCATCGGAATCATACTTTCAACATCAGCACGTTTTTCTGGGTCCGCAAATTTTTCAGCATTAATTGGCGTATTGATAGCTCCTGGACCAATATTATTTACACGAATTCCCTTTGGGGCATATTCTAAAGCTAATGTTTCTGTCATTAATTTAATACCACCTTTACTAGCAGCATAGTGCACAAACAATGGCCAAGGAATTTTCTCATGAACACTAGACATATTGATAACGGTACCTTTAATATCATGCTCGACAAAATATTTGATTGCTTCTCGGCTTCCTAAAAATGCACCTGTTAAATTCGTATTGATTACTTTATTCCAATCATTTAAGGGCATCTCATGTGAAGCTACTGGATTTTCTATACCTGCATTATTAATCATCACATCGAGCGTACCAAACTCTTTCACAGCTGACTGAATTAAATTTATAACATCCGATTCAACTGTAACATCACCTTTTATCGCAATGGCTTCTCCATCTGCTTTTTTTATCTCTTCCACTACAGAATTTACATCTGCTTCATTGGAGTGATAATTAATCACAACTTTCGCTTTTTCTTCTCCAAAGCGAATTGCCATCGCTTTTCCCAGTCCCGTTGAGGCACCTGTAATGACAACAACTTTTCCTTTTAAATCTGGATACATAACTTAGCTCTCCTGTCCTTTTGAAATTCCTAAAATAATTCCAGCCGCGATAATTAAAATAATCCCAATGATAATCGCAATGAATTGACGTTTTGTTTTCTTCTCACCTAATATAAATATTCCACCTAACGTCGAAATTACAATTCCCATTTGAGAAAGGGAAAAACTTGTTGCTACACCTACGCGGGGTTGAGAAATAAATAAAAACATATTTCCAGCTGCCCAGATTAAACCTGGGATAATATTGCGAATTGCATATTTGTTAAATGGTTTATGCTTAAATGTCAATAAAATACCACCTAGAACCATTCCAATTGCTTGAGGAAATAAAGCAGACCATCCATTTATATCAAATAAGCGTATCACTACTACATAAACTAAATAACCAAAGGTTGAAACAAGTAAAATCAATATTCCCTTTTTAAAATTCCCAGCTTCTGCTTTTTGTTTCTCTTCCTCGCTTTGAAGTGATGTGAGAACGACTCCAGCAATGATACAAATAAGTGCAAGAACACCTAATACAATCGACATCGTAGTGGACCATTCATGAAACACAATTACTCCAAACAAAGTAGTGGAAACTAATTGCAACCCTGTAGAAATGGGCATTGTTTTAGAAACGCCCATTATATCAATACTTTTTAATTGATTTACTTGTCCTAATGCCCAAAATAAACCTGATACAATTCCTACACCGATAACTACCGGCGTTAACACCGGTTTCACAAAAATATAAATACCTATGGAGAAAAGAAGTGCACCTAAGGTTGTCCCTAGTACTTGACTATAAGGTCCTCCGCCGAGTTTAACATTAAATAACACAATGCTTCCCCAAAATAGAGCAGGTAAAATTGCTAGAAAGATATCCATTTTTTAAGCCTTTCTATATTAAATTTCATATTGATGGGAGCAAAATTTTAGTACAAAAATCTAAATCCTTCTCCAACAAAATGTTGAATTTTTGGTTCAACGCCCTTTTTGATTTTCTTTCTTTACCCATTCTGCAACTGTTACTGTATGCTTTGCTTGAATACACTGCTGTTTGCACCTTCTTCAGCTCATCGCTAGTTAGTGCCATCCATACTGTAATAAATTACTGCTAATTTTATATCTTGCATTTTTTTGTCTCCTTTATTGATGAATTTCATTCCACCTTCCTATTCTTTCACTTTTTTCGATTTCTAATCCTTTTATCTTATTGAACCTATTTTTTATAAACTCATAATGGATTAACTGCATCAAAAAAAATTCATAGCGTTTTTATAGAACAGTAAAATGGAAGTCGGTAATATATGCAAATAAAGGACATACACGTAGAAACTTTGCCTTTGCTAATTTAGATGGAAATAAATTTGATGTGTGGAATGAATTGAATCCGAAATTTATAATAAACAAAAACTTGAAAAGCAATTAGATAATAACCATATGCATAAGTTTATAGTTAATCACTGGAGAAACCCCTAAACGAACTAAAAAAGAGCATGTTATGAACGTCGATTGTTCAAAACATGCTCTTATTAGTCTTCAAAAAGGTATTTAAAATAGTTACTTCAGGATTAAACTCGAGAAAGGTTGCTTTTGATTTTTAGCAATAGTAAGTTCAGTTTCTAATTATCTTTTACGAAAAAGAACTTATCCAAAATTAATTATTAACAAGACGTCATTTAAATACTGTAACTAACTTTCATGACAAGTTAAGAACGAATATGCTTGAAGCTCCAAAGCAACCACAAATACCGTTCACTTTGTTGATCACATATTCAGCATCTGCTGGTTCAGCGATTGGTCCACCATGGTAAATAACTAAAATATCTGAATTTGATAATACGACCAGCTTCAATTATTTTTTGAATTCGTTCCTCACAATCATCCAATGTTAATGAGGTATGTGCACCAATTGTTCTTTTTGTCTTCAACCCCATGTGGGCAACTAAGATTTATTGTTTAGTTGTTAGCATAGCTTCCCAATCAATCGTACCATCTTTCACTTTTTGACGATTTTCTTTATCCATAATATCTTTTGGTCGATTACCTTTTGGCCAGTCTTTATCATGATTAGCCCAAACTGGACGGTCTTGAGATAAGATGAATGCTGCTAAGTCTGATGCATCTTGATCAGTTAGAGTTCCTTCTCCACCAGCTGGCATATTATTTTTTACATATCCTGCAAGTTTTGAAAGACGTGCTAAACCCGCTCCATCATTAAAAGAATCTTCTCCCCATAATGCAGGGCCAGTATTTGGACCAGTGCCAGCTCCATCTGCAGCATGACATGTAATACATGATTTTTGATAGATTTCTTCACCATTATCAATATTTGGAACAGGTACATTTTCCATTGAATTGTTCATACGCCAAGGCATATCTGCACCTACTGGAATATCTTTAGAAATATATTTAAAATAAGATACAATCGCTTCAAGTTCATCACTATTTGCTTCAAACTTCTTCCCATTCATACTTCTGACCATGCAACCATTAATACGTTCTTCTATCGTTACAATACCTCCAGAACGTTCGATATACTGCGGATAAACAGCAGTCATTCCAACTAATGAAGAAGAGTTCTCATCTAATCCCGCTCCACCATGACAACTTGAACAAGTTAAATTGTTTCCTACATATTGCTCTGCTTTGTTGTTAGTATCATTTACTAATTCATATCCAAAGAGAATGGACTCACCCATCTCTCCCTCTGGTACATCGTCTAAACTTGGAGGATTATAAGAAAGTTCGTTATCATTTGAACTTTTCGCACTCGCTGTTACCATTTCTGTTGCATCTAAACCTTCAACAAAGAATGTTTTTGTAAGCCATACTCCCCCAAGTATTGCTCCAATAAACAAAAGGCCAACTGCTATTCCTGTGCCGGATTTCATAAAATCATCTCCATTCCGTTTGTTACCCCTATATTAACTTAAATAGAAAATGTAATCAGTAATTACCAGTAAATAAAATGGGTATTTTTAGTAAATGTCAGTTATTCGACACAATATATGTTATTTCGTTTTTTTGGCAATAGAAAAAGCCAATAGTAAAAACTACTGACTACACTTTAATATTATTTAGATTAACCTAAGAATGCTTTTAACATCCAAACATGTTTATCAAGACTTTGATAGGTAGCATTTAATAAATCTTCCGTCATATCATCCTCTTCTTTTGCCGCTTCATCCATTCCAGATTTTAAGGATTTCATCACGATTTCAAAATCGCTAATAACAGCTTCAACCATTTCATTTGTTGATTCGTTACCAGTCGCTTCTTTTACATTGGAAATTTCCAAATGTTCTTTTAATGTCGCTACAGGTTGTCCACCTAAAGTTAATATACGTTCTGCAATTTCATCTAAATGCGTTGCTGCTTCATTGTATAATTCCTCAAATTTCTCATGTAACGTAAAGAAAGACGGACCTTTCACATACCAATGGTAGTTATGTAATTTTGTATAAAGCACTGACCATGAAGCTACTAGTTGGTTTAATTCATTTTGTAAAGCTGACATAAAACTTTCACACTCCTCATTCTATTTTAAGCACTATACTGTTAATATACCGCTATTTTAAGTAAAATAAACATGAAGAAATCATTGAGGTGAAAGAAATGTCGATTGCTTGGATTGCCATAATGCCTGTTGTTATTTTGACAGTAGTTTTAGCAAGTTATTTAATTTACTATATCGCAAAAAACAACAAAAAAGATTCTCATAAAACGATTGATCCTAAACCAACGCAGCCTTTTTATACTGCCGAGAAAGAAGATTAGTAAATGAAGTATATTTTCAAATTCCTTATTCGCATTTATCAAAAAGTGATTTCTCCTTTGACTCCACCATCATGTCGATTTTACCCAACATGCTCAAATTACGGGTTGGAGGCGATTGAAAAACACGGTGCTTTTAAGGGTGCTTACTTAGCAATCCGTCGTATTTTACGTTGTAATCCGCTACATCCAGGTGGATATGACCCTGTACCAGAAGAATGGCCTCCGAAAAAAGATTAGTTTCGGGGCTTTTTTTATTGTGTTTTTTTATAAACTCTTGTATTATAAAACATGTTAAAAAACAAATCGTAATGATTACTATTTAAGAGGTGCTTATATGAAAAAGGCTCTATCTATATTTTTAATTGCTATACTCGCTTTATTTACTGTTGCCTGTAATGCAGAAGACCAAGTAAATCAGGATAAAAGTAAAAAAGACGTACTTTCTATTTACACTACTGTTTATCCTTTAACTTACTTCGCAGAACGTATTGGTGGTAAGCATGTTGAAGTTAATTCGATTTACCCTCCTGGATCAAATGAACATTCATTTGACCCAACGCAAAAAGATATGATGAATTTAGCAGATGCGGATTTATTTTTCTATGTTGGTTTAGGTCTTGAAGGCTTTGTTAACAATGCCCAAAAAACATTAAAAAATGAGAATGTAGAATTTATTGAAACTGCCGCTAATGTATCTGAGGAAAAACTAGACGTTAGCACAAGTGTTGCGCATGAACATGAAGCTGTAGAAGAAGATCATGATCATGCACATGGTAATATTGACCCCCATGTATGGCTTTCACCTATCATCAGCCAAGATTTAGCACTTTCTATTAAAGATGCTTTAGTAAAAACTCAACCAAATCATAAAGAAGAATTTGAGCAAAATTACAAATCATTAATCTCAGAACTTCAAGATTTAGATAAAGAGTTCAAAGAAATGGCAGATAATGCCCCTTCTAAAACATTCTTTGTATCTCATTCTGCATTTGGCTACATTGCTGGGACATACGGATTAACTCAAGTTTCAGTAGCCGGGTTGAATTCACAAGACGAACCAACTCAAAAAGAATTAACGAAGATTGTCGACCAAGCAAAAGAGAATCATATACACTATATCCTGTTTGAACAAAATGTTTCTTCTAAATTAGCAAAGGTCATCCAAAAAGAAGTAGGTGCAGAACCACTTACTCTTCACAATTTAAGTATTCTTACAGATGAAGACATTAAAAACGAAGAAACATACTTTAGTTTAATGAAAAAAGATATCGAGACATTAAAAAAGGCTTTGAATGAGTCAAAATAATATGAGCTAAAGAAAAAATTAAACCCGTACAAAGAGTCTGTATATCTGCTCTATGCACGGGTTTTTCTTATACTAATAAATGTAGAAACCTATTAATTAAGTTGTATTCTAAATTTTTCCGTATTCATTCTGATATTCATTTACTTTTCTTTCTCTATTTCTTCCGTAAAGCGCCTTTAGTTTGCAACAATTTCTTTTGATTTCGTATGATGTAAATAATTTGGAGATTAATCCATCATTCGTTTTTTAAAGGTAACCACTGTAGGTATAGCTGCCACTATAATCCATCCACTAATCACTGCAAATGGCTTAATTAAATCGCTTAAAGCAAAACTTTTTTCAAGTAGCTCTCCCAAAAGAATAATTTGAACACTTGGTAGCCATTCGACAACTTTCAATATAGGGTAATTTTCAATGAACGCCATCCCCATAGGTCCTATTGAAAATATAGCTAGTACGGGTAATACGATAACAGACGATTCCATTACAGACTTAGCGAAAAGCCCTAAAAATGTCCCTACTGCTATATAAAATACCGCAGATAACATTAGTGCTAATGCCATCACTGCTAAATTACCTGGCATATACCCTGAGAAATACATACATCCCCCTACAATAAGCATAGTTGATATAAATGTTAATGTACTTTTACCAATTAGAATTTCAGAAGTCGATGCTGGAGATAACATTAAACTCCTCAATGTATTCTTCTCTTTCTCTTCAGCAATCAAGCAACATTGGACGTAGGTAGCTACCATCGAAAATGTAATGTTAATCGACATAAAGTATCCTTGAATCGTATCGACACCCATTCGAGCATAAATAGCTGCTAAAATAAGCGGTAAAAAGATCATTGATGATACCGCTATATTACGTGAAAACTCCTTGTAGTCTTTCACTAAAATTGCTTGAATTCTTCTAACTGATGTATTCATAGTAGTTCCCTCCCCGTTACTTGTACGAAAATATCCCCTAAACTCGGTTCATTAGTCGATATACGTTCTACTTGATTATTTTGCATCCATTCAAACATTTGTTTAGCATCTTCCGCACCTTTACCAATTATTTCCTTTCTACCATCTAATAGTTCAACTGTTAATGAGTCATCTCCAAATTGGCGTTTTAAGTCGGTTGGTGATCCAATTGCACGTATTGTCCCTTTATCAAGAAAAGCTACACGATTACAAAGTACCTCAGCTTCTGCCATATCATGAGTCGTTAAGAAAATTGTAGTTCCCATCTCATTTAATTTTCGTAATCCAGCATAAATATGATTAGTGTTCACTGGATCCAGCGCAGAAGTCGGCTCATCTAAAAATAACAATTCTGGTTTGTGTAAAATAGCACGTGCCAATGTAACGCGTTGGATCATTCCTTTTGATAAAGTATTAACACGTTTCTTACGATCTTCATATAAGTTAACAAACTTGAGCGCCTCTTCAACTGATGAATCAGGCAAATTATATAATCTACTATATAGTATGAGGTTTTCTTCAATTGAAATCCTCGTATATAAACCACTGTTATCTGTTAAGATGCCAAATCGACTACGTGCTGCAGGTTGTTGCAATGCTCTCGCATCACTATTAAAGACGCGTACATCTCCACCAGATGCAGTAAGTTGCCCAGTTAAAATTTTTATTGTCGTTGTTTTCCCCGATCCACTTGGTCCAAGGAAACCGAATATTTCCCCCTTTTTAATTTCAAAAGAAACATCTCGGATTGCCTTCTCCTTTTGAAAACTCTTTTCCAAATGGCTTACTTTAATTATTGTTTCCATTAGTATTCCCCCCGTATTCGAACTTGACCTAAGAATACAAGAGGCTTCATGATTGTGCATTATATATCGGGTGAATGGCGCTATATGGTGGTGAATGATATCAAATTATGTGTGAATGGAGGTCGATTATTTCCTGAGAAATAATTTATATTCCGACTATTTTCTTCAATTCAACTAACTTACTTTTAGATAAAGGAACATGTGTTCTTTCGTTTCCAGATAAAATTAAGCTGTAGCTGTTTTTAGTCCATGTCACAATTTCTCTAACCTTTTGTAAGTTAACAATATAAGAGCGATGGCAACGGAAGAAACCGAATGGAACTAGACGTAGTTCGAGATCATTAAGTGTTAAAGTACACGGAAATGCATCTCCACTGACATATACATTCACTAATCCATCGACACTCTCAATATAATCAATTTCAGGTGGATTAAATAATATAAACTTGTCATTTAGCTTGGTAGGAATTTTCTCTAATTTAATCAGCTGACTTTCTGTTTCAAGTGTTTTCTCAGATTCTTTTCTCTCTTCTTGTAAATCCAATGGTTCTAAACCCGCCGAATCCAGGCGATATAGTTGATTTGATGAGCTCAACAAATCTTCTAAATTATTCGCCAAAAGATATACAATATATCCTTTCTCCTTTAACGTCATAATGACAATATCAACAATACGTTTAGTTTCAACATCTAGATTTTGAAAAGGCTCTTCTAAAATATGTATAGGTTGTTCATGCATTAATAATTTGGCAAACCGTACTCTTTGAACTTGTACATCATTTAAATCCTTGATTTTCACAGTTTTTTTATCCATTAACCCAGTAATTTTAAGAATATCCTCGATTACTTCATTAGAATTATATAAAGCCCTTTCAAACTTCAGACTTTCCATTACTGTTAATCGTTCATAGCACCCTTCTTTTCTAAAGTGAAGGTTTATTTGATTGTTGTATTGGAGTTGTTGTACAATATACCCTATTTGTTCTACATCAGAGTATATACCGGTTACAGCACCCTCATTAAATGGCAATTCGAATGAAGGACAAATTGTGACACCACCAATAACTGACTCAGGAATAACAATTTGCTGAAAATCTCTTGTCATGATTTTTATCTTCCTCTCACAAATAATAAAATTATACAACATTATGGAAATTAATTCATTTAAACCAATTTACATACATATTTAAAGAACTACTAAATTTGTATTAACGTCAATGCTGTAAATACAAAATTAAACCACCTATGATATTAATCATCATAGATGGTTTAATTAATTTAATTAACTTGATTTTATTCTTTGTTTAATAACTCTTTTAATTTTCTTCGCAATAACTTATTTGAGCCGTTGCGAGGTAATTCACTGACGCTATAAATTTGATGTGGTACTTTATAATTGGCTAAATGTTCCTTGCAAAATGCCAACAATTCATCTACATTTACTCTTTCTTTTAAAACAACAAATGCGTTAGGTACTTGCCCCCATTTTTCATCCTCTACTCCACATACACCAGCTTCACGCACAGCTTCATGTGAGACAAGCACATTTTCAATCTCCGCAGGATAAATATTTTCACCACCGGAAATGATTAAATCTGAACGACGATCAACGACATACAAATAATCTTCATCATCGAGATAGCCAATATCTCCTGAATGTAACCAGCCATTTTCCTGAGAAGGCTTATCTGCAAACCGCCCTATATACCCAGGCGTTACATGCGGTCCACGGATTAAAACCTCGCCTTGATCGAAAGCTTTCTCTGCTCCATCGATACGGATTTGATTGAAAAAGAGTGCTTTACCCGCAGACCCTAATTTACGTATTGCATCTGTACTTGATAATGTTGCTGTTTGAGAGGATGTTTCTGTCATACCATATGTTTGGGAAACTTTAAGCCCAAGCTGTTCCGCTCGCTTCAAATAATCGATTGGAACAGGACCGCCTCCTGCAAGCATTGTTAAAAACTTCGGAGAAACTTTAGCATTTCTAGCTTCCAACTCCGATAAAATTCTTTCTAAAGTGACAGATACAACTGACATTCTTGTTACAGTACCTGCTACTAACTCATTTGCTATTTCTTTGACATTAAATTTAGGATAGAGTTTAATTTCAACACCGTGCAACAATGATTTAGCTAGCATGGAAAATCCACTAATATGAAATAATGGCATTGTACAAAGCCAACAATCATCTTCTACTAAGCCCATATTATAAACGGAGGAAGTAGCACTTGAAACGTGATTCCCTACCGTTTGGCGAACTCCTTTTGGATAGCCAGTGGTACCAGATGTATACATGATTGTCATCGTTTGATTATCATCCCACTCTATTGCAAGATCGAAGTCCCGTTGATGACTTGTATAAATTTCAGTAAAAGTCAATGTTGGCACTTGATTAACCGGCAATTTCTCCACTAGTAAGTCCTCTACTAAAATAAAATCCACTGCCGCATCATCAATTTGATATGCTAGCTCTTTTTCTGTTAATCGTAAATTTAAAAGTACCATCTCACATTGCAAATGCATACAAGCATACATCATCCAAATAATCTCGGGATGGGATGGTGCATAAATAGCTACTCTGGATCTCTGCTTTACGCCACTTGCAGTTAATTTTTTCGATAGCAATAGTGCTTTTTCATTCGCTTCTTTAAACGTCCACTGTTCCTCTTCAAAGCTAAGTGCAATCCGCTCTGGTGTTAATAGGCTACGCTGTAAAAGCCAGTTTGGTATCATTTTTTCACCCCCTGGTTAAATATGTTGATAAAAAAAGCTGCCCTTGGAGGACAGCTTAAAATGACAACTTTTTTGAGCTGTCTTTTGTTGAAGATTACTTGAAGTATTTATTCGACAGTTCCAGCTTCAGGCGATAACTGCTCACAGCTGGACGAGCATTTTGGACCAACAGGATGTTGGTCTTGCAACCGTTACGACAAACTTAAGTTGTCTTCCTTAGCTATTAAGGGAAACGTGGGAACTGGCCAAAGTCTGGTTCGCGTTTTTCTTTGAATGCGTCGCGACCTTCTTTTGCTTCGTCTGTTGTATAGTAAAGTAAAGTTGCGTCTCCAGCAAATTGTTGAAGACCTGCTAAACCATCTGTGTCTGCATTGAATGATGCTTTTAGGAAGCGTAATGCAGTAGGTGATTTAGAAAGCATTTCTTCACACCATTGAACAGTTTCATCTTCTAATCGTTCTAGAGGAACAACTGTATTTACTAAGCCCATATCCAATGCTTCTTGTGCATCGTATTGACGGCATAGGTACCAAATTTCACGCGCTTTTTTATGGCCAACGATTCGTGCTAAGTAACCTGCACCGTAACCAGCGTCAAATGAACCTACTTTAGGTCCAGTTTGTCCGAAGCGAGCGTTTTCTGCTGCGATTGTTAAATCACAGACGATGTGTAACACATGTCCGCCACCAATTGCGTAACCAGCAACCATTGCTACTACAGGTTTTGGTGTGATACGGATTAAATGTTGTAAGTCTAATACATTTAGACGAGGAATGTTGTCATCTCCAACATAGCCACCATTTCCACGTACTTTTTGGTCTCCGCCTGCGCAGAATGCTTGATCGCCTTCACCAGTTAAAATAATTACACCGATATTTGCATTATCACGTGCACGTGTAAATGCGTCGATTAATTCTGAAGTTGTTTTTGGACGGAATGCATTACGCACTTCCGGACGATTAATTGTAATTTTCGCGATACCATTATAAGATTCATACTTAATATCTTCGTATGTACGCTCTGTTACCCATTGACGAGTCATATATATGATCCTCCTACTTGTAATTTTTAAATGTGTTCCTCTATTATTGTAGCAAAAGTTTTAGGATTTTCCACATGAATTGCATGTCCAGCTTTTAGTACGACTTCATGTTTACAATTTTGGAATAAATTTTTCATGTCGACAGCTTTTTGATAAAACTTCTTATCTAACTCTCCTGTTACTAAAACAACTGGTTTAGTAAAGCATGTCAACTCATCCCAATATGAATTCTGTTGTCCTGTACCTACGCCTCTTAAACTATTTGCTAAACCTCTTTCATTTTGCAATAATCTCTCTGCACGAATTTCCTCTTGAATGTCTAGAGATAAGTTTTTTTGAGATTCGAATAGGGATATGTTCTCCCAATAATCCACAAATGCTTGTATACCCTTTTCTTCAAGAAGCTCTGCTAGAATATTATCAGCTTTTACTCTAACAGTGCGTTCTTCAATCGTTCGCAAACCCGGTGAAGCACTTTCCAAAATAAGTTGCTCAATTGTTTCAGGATATTGCAAAGCATAAGCTAATGCAACGCGCCCTCCCATAGAATAACCTACTAACGTGAATTTATTGATACCACGTTGTACCAACATTTCATGTAAGACTGCAACTTGCCTCTCCATAGAATAATGTTCTACGTTTTTCGGGCTATCTGTGTAACCATGACCAATCAAATCAATTGCAATGATACGTACTTGATCACTCATTGAACTTATTACTTTATCCCAAGTTGTAGAGCTACCAGTAAAGCCATGTAAGAATACAACGGTTTTTTCGACACGCGGATTAATAATTTCATAATGCACATTTAAGCCGTTTACTGTCATTATTACGCTTGCCATTTTGCATCTAACTCCTCACCAATCGCTCTCCATAATTTACGGTGTGTCTCAACATTTACTTGGCGATTTGTAAATACTTCTATCAAACGTAGCGGTTTTTGTTTTGGTGTTTGTAACACGTCTACAAATGCATCTTTTGTTTCTACAGTCTGATATTCTGCACCGTACATTATCGCGATTTCTTTAAAGTTAAGTCCTGAAGGCGTTCCGAATAATTCTTCATAATGGGCTTCTTCTGTAGCTTGTGCTAAATATGAGAAAATACCACCGCCATCATTATTCATCACAACGATCGTCATATCACACCCTTGATATCGTGTCGTGATTAATCCATTTACATCATGTAAAAACGCTAAATCACCAATCAATAAATACGTTTCACGCTGTCTTGCAAGTTGCACACCAAAAGCAGTAGATACAACACCGTCAATGCCATTTGCACCTCGATTGGCAAAAACTTTTACATCCTTTACCATTTTATTAAAAAATGTATCTACATCTCGGATTGGCATACTACTACTAACAAATAAATCACTTGCTTCAGGTAAATTTGTAAATAGTGTCGCTGCCATTGCACCCTCATCAGATTGCTCTTCTAAATACTGCTCAATATGCTTTGTTGCAATTTCATTTGCAACAATCCATTTAGATTTATAAATAGTATCGATTATTGACTTAACAGTGACATCTTCTAACCAGTCACTGACACTAGCATGTATGTGGTGTGTTGCAATTGCTAAAGAATCACGGAACATCGGATCTTCATCTATTACTATAAATGTATCTGGTTTAACAAAAGTTAAAAATAATGAAAGAGGTTTTGATACTAGCTGTGCACCAAAGCGAATAACAGTATCAGGTGCCATCGAATTTTTAAAAGCCTCGTTTTTCAAAATAGCATCATACTGATCAATGATATAATCCATACAATCTTCAGGAATATTCGAGCGTAAATGAGATAGGCTCTCTACAAGAACTGGCCATTTCACCTTTCGAATAAAACCCCAAACAGCTTCTAAGTCCGTTCCTGGATTCATCTCACCAAAGATTAATAATCCTTTTTCAGCTTTGTTAATTGCAACCTCTAATGTATTAAATGCCTTTTTCGAAGGCCGTAATTCAGCTCCGTAACTTTCCACAAAGGTTCCGATTGGTAATGTCTCTTGGAAATTGATGAGTAGTGGTTCACGGAAAGGTACATTAATTTGTACAGGGCCAGCAGGTGCAGTCGTCGCAATCGACATCGCACGTGCTATATGGCGTTCGATAAATGCCATTGTCCCTGTTGATGTATCTGGTAGTGGAAAGTCCACTGACCATTTTACATGCGTACCATATAAATTTACTTGATCGATAGCTTGTGGTGCTCCAACTTCACGTAATTCATGTGGACGATCCGCCGTTAATATGATTAAAGGTACACGAGCATAGCTCGCTTCTACAATTGCAGGGAAGTAGTTTGCTGCCGCTGTTCCTGATGTACAAACTAGCACAACTGGTCTCACACTTGCCTTTGCAATACCTAATGCCAAAAATGCTGCAGAACGCTCATCTACTTGACGGTATAAATTAAATTCCTTTGAAGAAGCAAAAGCATAAGCAAGTGGAGTTGAGCGTGAGCCTGGACTCACAACTACATCTCGTGCACCTGCCTCATATAATGACGCAACGAGCTTATAAACATAGCTCGTTAAAGTATCTTTCTCACTCATGTAATTGTCCTCCTAAAGCTCGTAACATCGGACGGAATTTCACTAAAGTTTCATCATATTCACTGCTTGGTTGTGAATCAGCCACAATGCCACCACCAGCATATAAAAATGCTTGATCTTTAGCTAATAGAGCCGAACGAATAGCTACTGCAAATTCCCCGTTACCTTGAGTATCTAACCACCCAATTGGAGCTGCATAGAGACCTCGATTCATTGGCTCATATTCTCGTATTACTTCCATAGCCTTCATACGGGGGACGCCCCCTAAAGCCGGTGTTGGGTGCAATGTTTTTACTAATTGTAAAACGGTCGCTTCTTCTTTCAATGGACCTTCAACTGGTGTAAACAAATGTTGTATATCTCTAATTTTCAATAGCTGAGGCGCATTTGGAATTTGATAACTTGCACAGTTTTCTTTAAATGTCTGCAAGATCATATCCACTACATATTGATGCTCGGAAAGATTTTTCGTATCATTTAATAAGCTTTGTCCTAGCAAGTCATCTTCTTCAGCCGTTTTCCCGCGTTTGATAGAACCTGCAATACATGAAGAGTAAGCATACTTATTCGAAACTTTTACTAAACGCTCTGGTGATGCTCCGAAAAACAATTTACCTTGTTCTTCTAGGCCAAATAGATAACTATCTGGCTGCTCCATCATTACTTGTGACAACACATTAGGAGATGTTACTTGTTCTTCAAATTGTAAAGCGAGCGATCGTGCAATAACAACTTTATCTGCTTCTTTTTGGCGTATTAAAGACGTCACCTTGTTGATTGATTCCAAGTATTCTTCTTTATAAGGCTCATAACTACCCTTAATTTGTGGCTTGGCATATGTTTTTAACGCCTTTACTTGCGCTGTATGAATCAATTCATCACGCTCTTTGCGTAAGGCATTAAGAGCTTCTGTCATATTCACTTCATCAGTGATCAAATGAATACTCACATAAGCTTGATCATTTTTCACTACAAGTTGATATGTTGCAACAGCAAAAAAAGCTTCAGGGAAACCTGTCCATTCACCTGACACTTCATTTTCCGTATCAAATGTAAAGCCCCCAAACAAAATTGGTTGAATACTATTTTCATCATTCACAACATTTTGCGTTAGCTTTTTCCATTGTTGTTCAACGTCATCAAATCTATGTTCTTTTGCATCGCTTGAAATTGTATGAGCATGACCCAAACCTGCAAGCGTAAATGTTTTTTCACGATTTTGCCAAAAAAATCGTTGCCCAGCAAATGATTGCTCACCCGCTTCAAAAAAGGCGAGCGCTGACAATCGACTTACTTCTATTGTTTCTGTATGAAAATATAATGTCGATTGCTCCGTTTCAATTCGGTCGCCGGTTGTTGCTAACAACTTCCGATTCATGAAAATTCCCTCCGTCAACGGATTCCACCAATTAATGGAATCCACTCGTACATACTTAAATATCCTATACTATCATACATCTTTATTGGCAATTCGGCACTTCATTTGCAAAGTTCAATTGCATTTTCTATGTATTTTCGTCAGTAATTTACTAAAAAGTTCTAATACAGCTAAAATATAAACGTCGTGATAGATTATGTCATGAGGTTTTATCTACTAACATATATTACATATGAACATTCGGATTTACATGCAGGTTTGAAATCAATATTACAAAATGAATAAAAACTGAAGATGAGGAGTTGTCACTACGAGAAAACAATTAGATGCCAAGCAACAAAAGACAGCACTTATAAAAGTAAAACGAAATCTATTGAAGAAGTCGCATTTCTTTGTAAGCCTTGCAATTGCTTTCTTATGCCTTTTTGTAAGTAATACCACTATTTCTCCTGTAATGGCTAGTAATGAAAAGAAGTTAGCTCCCATTATTTTAGATATGGGTGGGACTTCGGTGGCGCGGGAAATTTTTGATACTTTAAACAGCGCAGAATATGAAATTATAAGTGTCGGAGTAATACCATATCCTCATACCATAACTATTTCTCTCCATCTAACCAATGAAGAATTGGAAAAAGAAAAACCAATAGTGACAAAGAAAGTTGAAGAAATTTTGGCAGCCCACTATATTGACGATTATAAAATCAAAATTGAAAAATTCGAAAACGTTCCTCCTAATGATTTGCCATCTGAAAGTGAAGAAATCAGTAAAGAAATGATGAATCTCTTCCCTATCATTTTAAAAACCATGAAAAAATTTGGTTATAATACAACACCTAGCATAGGATATAACGGAAAAAAATCTGGAGTCCTCATTATAGAATTACCTAATACTGAAAAAAGAAAAAAGACTATAAAGCAAGCTGTAGAAAAGGCTTTAAAGAAGGAAAAGGCTAAATTTAAAAAAGTTGAATTTAAACTGTATAACAAATCTAAAAGACTTCAAGATTATAGATGGAGTCCAATCATTAACACTATTTCTGATAATATTGTTGGGAAAAGTGATTACATGCTGAAAGGTATAAGTTATCAAATAAAGAATGGAAAGACCTTTATTTCTTTAAATACGGGGTTAGACAAATCTAAGACTGAAAATGTCACTTATTTAAAAGAGACTCTAAAGAAATTTTTCTCATTAGAATCAACTAAAGCCCGGATAAAGAATGATAATTATGATTTAATTATTTACGGCAAAAATAAGCAAGTGCTAGTGAAAATAACAAAGAATTAACTTCACTGCAGAAAAATGATTTTTTATTTTTTTTTATAAAAAAACGTCATGACAGCTGCGTCATGACGTTTTATAATATTTATTTTTATATTTTTTTCACATAAGATAAGAAGTTATTACGCGCGATACCTTTCACTTCATCCTCAGAAAAATGTACTTGCAATTTCTCTACCAAATTTTGAGTTTGAGATGCATTATGTAAATTCTCTACAAACTGGGGAATGCCGTCAAAATCTGATCCTAGCCCTAAATTCTTTACACCAACTACATTCGCTAAATGCACAAAATGTTGAATCAATGCCTCCATCGTAGCTGATTCAGTATGATTGACAATGAACCCTGGATAATAAACTAGATGAATATGACCACCATGTTCTACAAGAGCCTTTGCCTGCTCATCCGTTAAATTACGAGGATGATCACATAATGAACGTGCATTCGAATGACTAGCAATAATATGTTTAGCTATCGGTATCACATCCCAAAATCCTTGCATATTCAAATGTGATACATCTATGAGAATGTCACGTTCATTTAATAATGCAACAACCTCTTTTGCAAAATCCTTCAAACCTAAATCAGGGTCATTTTGTGCACCGTAAGCAACCGCATTCTCATTATTCCAAGTGAGGCCTACTAATTTCACTCCTGCGTCTAATATAGCCTGTAATTTGAATAGATCGGCTCCGATGGCATCACAACCTTCTAAAGTTAAAACAGCTCCAATTTCACCTTCTTGTAGCGTTTCTAGTTGATGCCAATCTGTAATATGTACCATTTCCGGATTTGGAGCAAGCACTTGTGTTTGGAATAATTCAATTTGGCGGAGTGCCTCTAAGTATTTTCTTCCTTGAGGTACATCTTCATCTACGAAAATCGCAAAAAATTGTACCTTCACATTTCCTTGCTCTAAGCGTTCTAAATTTGCTTGTAATTGTGGTGCATTTCTAAAATTAAGTGGTTCTTCGGCTATGGACAATTTCCATAACACATCACAATGCAAATCGATAATATTCATATGTCGTACCCCCATTAGCTATCTTACTGCACATATTATACATGGTTACGATGTTTCAGCATAATATCGATTTTTTGGTTTTTGAAATACTTGTGTGCACAATATGATTGACAGTAGCACTGCTATTGCCGAAAATCCTATAGCCACCATTTGTAAAGAAAACCATTCAGCTAGAGCTCCGATAATAAAAGTAAATGAAATTTGTAATATACTTAAGAACATTGCTGTAACACTACCAAACCGCCCCATAATTTCTGTTGGCACATTTTTTTGATAGAACGTATCATATCCTGAGTTGGCGAATGACATAAAGAACCCTAAAAAGATAAATGCTGCAGTTGCTGTCCAAAACCCTACAGAGCTGTAAAATAATAAATAGCCAACTGTTGTCATCAACATACCTATGGCAAAGTACGTTTGTAATGATATTTTTTTCACCAACATTGCTGATATAGATGCCCCAATAATCGAGCCTATGCCCGTAATGCTAACGATTATCCCATACATTTGATTAGATAATCCTAAGTTCTGCTTTATAAATGTCACCTCTTGTGAATCTAGAGAAAAAGCAATCATTAAAGCAACTTGGAATAATAAATATACTTTTATAAAATAATGATCTTGTGTGATATACGACTTAACAACTTGCCAATCTGCTAACATCACTTTTAATGTAATTGGTTCACGCTTTAATATTGTTTCGTCTTCGATATTTGGTAACAGGTAAATACAAATCGCACAACATAAGAATGTAACTGCGTTAATCACGACACATATCGTTGTCCCAACTGTTGCGATTAGTATACCCGCAAGCGCTGGGCCGATTAAAAAAGAACCTGAATTCATCATACTCATGATTGAATTAAATCGTCGTCGATCGGTTTCCTTTACATACTTCGTAATATAAAAAGTAGAGCTGGGTCCAAAAAAAGAACCTGCCATATTTGCAACAAATATTATGGTATAAATAATCCAAATCGATCCCATAAAAGGCACAAGAAGCACAAGTATACCTCTTATCACATCAGACAATATCATTAATCTTCTCTTATTCTGCCTATCAATTATGGAGCCAGCAAAGAAATTCGTTAGTAACTTTGCAACAGGACCTACAATATAGATACCTGCAACTGCTGCTGCTGATTTGGTCATATCAAGAACCAATACATTCAACGCGATTATGTAAATCCAATTTCCAAAAAACGAAACGCCAATTCCACTAAGTAATAAAGAATATTTTTTCCACATTTCTATTTTCACCCCTTATTTAACAATTGGTTGATGAAACTGTAATTAAACCTCCCCTACACACAATAAAATCTATATATTCCCATTTTACAATTATGTACACTTAATATATATGAAATTTTCTGAATAATTCAATAAAGAAATTTCTAATTTCATATAATTGTCATTAATTTTGCGCACAACAAAAATGGAACTGTATCTTCACAGTCCCATTTTTGCATTACTCTATTTGATCGCTAGGTGAATCAGAAGAACCGTATGCTTCTACTTCTAGAAAACTGTCCTCATTATCAACAATCGATCTTACATCCTGTATAGGTCTCTCTGTTGAAGCGTTTAATAGTTCCTCCTCAACAGGTCTGTCAGTAGGTACCTTATTATCTGGTACATGTTCAACACATGTAAGTGCTGTTGGAATCGCCTCTAATCGACCAAATGGAATGTCTTCTCCACATTCGCTACATTTTCCATAAGTACCATCATCAATTGCCCGCAACGCAGTCTCAAGTTTTTCAATTTGCTGTTCATTGTGTTCGCCTATTGCCATTTCTGTTACTTGATCTGTTAAATCAGTTGCTTGATCTGCAGGATGGTTGTCATAATTGGATAACTCTGTTGACTCTGGCGGTTCATGTGTAAATTTTCTTCCCTGCAATACAAATAATTCTTGTATCATTTGATTTTTTAAAGTTTGATATTTTGTGTTCGTCATTTTATTCCTCCATTAATATAACCTATTTATTATTATTTCCTATATTTTTTAAATCAAACATAAAAAAGAGTACTGCTTTTGCAGTACTCTAATTGTTCATTCCAGTATAGATTAAGATAGCCTCTCTTAAAAGTTGCGCGGTACCAGTTTGCTCTTTGTCATAATAGCTCGTGAAACGTTCATCTGCTAGATACATTTCTGCAAGTCCTGCATGTGCTTCTTTACTATACTTTGGCCAATAATACATCAACCATCGCTTATGTGTTTCAGCAGCACGCTGAGCAACATCACTATCAGCTTGACCAGTTTCCATTGCTCTCTTTAATAAACTCATCACTTCTTGCTCTAATGCTTGCACTTCTTCATATTGCTGTTCGGTCATTTTTCGCACTTTATTATTTGAAGTATCAACTGTAGCATCTCCGTAATTTTGTCGTATCTCTTGGCCATATTGTTTTTCATTATCTAAAATCAATTTTTCCTTTAAACCTTCAAACTTTTCTTCGTTTGACATTTGAATTCCTCCATTCAAAGCACTGATCGTTTTAGTTACTGTTGTTATCATGACATCTAATTGTTGGCGTTTCTCCATTAATGCCTTATAATGCTCCATTAGGGCATTCTTATAGTCAAAATTCTCGACTGTTATGATTTCTTTAATGACTTCTAACTTAAAACCTAATTCACGATAAAATAAAATCTGCTGTAACAAATCAATTTCTTCTTGACCATAAATACGATAACCTGAAGAATTTACACGTGCAGGCTTTAACAATCCAATATCATCATAATAACGCAAAGTTCTTGAACTAACTCCTGACAGCTGAGCAAGTTTTTGAATCGTCATTTCCATTTCTTTTCACCTCCATATTTCTACTATATAGTTTGACGTAACGTTAAGGTCAAACTTAAATAAAATAAAAAATCTCAGTATCGGCAAACAGCCATTACTTAGTATGTCACTTCATATATTTGTGTAGATTTTCATCTTGCCTAGTGATTAACAACAACTAAATTTTAACGATTTTATATACTGTTACAGTCTTTTCGTAATCTGCAAAAATTGTTTTATCTCATTTAAATAGTACATAAATATCACCTTTTCAAATTACTTTCTAAACGCAAAAAAACCATTAGAATCAAATACGATTCTAATGGTTTTTTAAGTATGACCCCTACGGGATTCGAACCCGTGTTACCGCCGTGAAAGGGCGGTGTCTTAACCGCTTGACCAAGGGGCCTATATGGCGGAGAAGGAGGGATTTGAACCCTCGCGCCGCTTACGCGACCTACACCCTTAGCAGGGGCGCCTCTTCAGCCACTTGAGTACTTCCCCATATATGGCTCCGAAGGTAGGACTCGAACCTACGACCGTCCGGTTAACAGCCGGATGCTCTACCACTGAGCTACTTCGGAAAAATTTTAATGGTGGGCCTAAATGGACTCGAACCATCGACCTCACGCTTATCAGGCGTGCGCTCTAACCAGCTGAGCTATAGGCCCATAAAATTGGAGCGGGTGAAGAGAATCGAACTCTCGACAACAGCTTGGAAGGCTGTGGTTTTACCACTAAACTACACCCGCATCATGGTGGGTCAGGACGGAATCGAACCGCCGACACTTAGAGCTTCAATCTAATGCTCTACCAACTGAGCTACTGACCCATGATGATTAATACAATATTTTTAAAAAATGGCGGTCCGGACGGGACTCGAACCCGCGACCTCCTGCGTGACAGGCAGGCATTCTAACCAACTGAACTACCGGACCATTTGGTTGCGG